>JAJXWZ010000076.1 GCA_021781345.1 Pseudomonadota bacterium | reverse complement strand
CGCCCGGTAAGGTGCGAAGTCCTGGCCCACCGTCGCCATGGGGACCGGCTCGCCGCCCAGCAACTTGAGGTTGTAGGCGATGTTGCCGGCACAGCCGCCGAACTCCCGTCGCATCGCCGGCACCAGGAAGGACACGTTCAGCATGTGCACCTTATCGGGCAGGATGTGGTTCTTGAAGCGGTCCTCGAACACCATGATGGTGTCGTAGGCCATGGAGCCGCAGATCAGCGCAGCCGGCATCGGTTCGGTTCCTGTTTCGCGGGACACAAGGCCTCGATCCTAACGGTTGCGCCACCCGGTTTCGAGCACACCCCCGCAATCCCGTGCAATGCCGGCGTTTTGCCATGCTTCCGGCCTTGCGCCGCAACGGCGCCATGACTAGACTGGCCCGTTCTCTCCAACCGCCTGTTGCCCAGGGCCCGCACCCCGCCGGTTCGCGCATGTTCAAACTGTTCCGCGGCATCTTCTCCAACGACATCTCGATCGACCTCGGTACCGCGAACACGCTGATCTACGTGCGCGACCAGGGCATCGTGCTCAACGAACCCTCGGTGGTCGCGATCCGCCAGGATCGCGGCCCGGGCGGTCCGCGCGCGGTGGCGGCGGTCGGCAACGACGCCAAGATGATGCTTGGCCGCACGCCCGGCAACATCGTCACCGTGCGGCCGATGAAGGACGGCGTGATCGCCGATTTCACCATGACCGAGGCGATGCTGCAGCACTTCATCAAGCAGGTGCACAAGAGCCGCTTCCTGCGTCCAAGCCCGCGGGTGCTGGTGTGCGTGCCCTGCGGATCGACCCAGGTCGAGCGCCGCGCGATCAAGGAATCCGCCGAAGGCGCCGGCGCGCGCGACGTGTTCCTGATCGAGGAACCCATGGCCGCCGCGATCGGCGCCGGGATCCCGGTGCACGAGGCACGCGGCTCGATGGTGCTGGACATCGGCGGCGGCACCTCCGAAGTCGCGGTGATGAGCCTGAACGGCATCGTCTATTCCCAATCGGTGCGCATCGGCGGCGACCGTTTCGACGAGGCCATCATCAACTACGTGCGCCGCAGCCACGGCACCCTGATCGGCGAGCCCACCGCCGAGCGCATCAAGATCGAGATCGGCTGCGCCTACCCGCAGCTTGAAGTGCGCGAGATGGAAGTGTCCGGCCGCAACCTCGCCGAGGGCGTGCCGCGCATGTTCAGCATCAACTCCAACGACGTTCTGGAAGCCTTGCGCGAACCGCTGCACGGCATCGTGGCCGCGGTCAAGGCCGCGCTGGAGCAGACTCCGCCCGAACTGTGCTCGGACGTGCACGAGCGCGGCATCGTGCTGACCGGTGGGGGCGCGCTGCTGCGTGACCTCGACAAGCTGATCAGCGAGGAGACCGGCCTGTACGTGCAGGTGGCCGAGGATCCGCTGACCTGTGTGGCGCGCGGTGGCGGCCGGGCGCTGGAACTGATCGACATGCATGGCAGCGATTTCTTCGCGAGCGAGTGATGCGATCGAGTAATGCGTTCATTCGTGAACGCTGCTTCGGTCGATGCTGGACGAGTCTGCAACAATCTGACGTCTCCAGATTCAGAACGGACACCCCTGTCCCGACTTTTCACGACAACCGCTTCGACCAAGCCTCGACAAGCAAGACCACTGCAACCCACCATCGCTAGCGACCGTTCTTCAGGGGCCTGGAGTCTTCGCTGCTTGCCACGCACAACGCAACACCGCGCCGGCGATATTGCTACGCTTTAGCCCTGCTTCATTCTGCCCCCACCGCCATGGCGCTTCCGCAAAAGGAATCCACTCCGATCTTCTCGGACGCGACGGCGGGCACGCTGCGCTTGATCGCCTACCTGGCGATGGCCGCGATATTGATGGTGCTGGATCATCGCGACGGCTGGCTGCATCGTGTCCGCTACGCCACGGCAGCGGCGATCGTGCCGATCTACAAGCTCGCCGCGGCGCCTGCCGACTGGATCCACGACGCCGCCACCGCGTTCACCCAGCGCCGCGACCTGATCGACGAGAACCGCCAGTTGCGCGAGGCATTGCTGCTGGCCGAGGCGCGCCTCAACCGCATGAATGCCGTGACGCACCAGAACCAGCGGCTCAAGCAATTGCTGGATACCCGGCAGATGCTCGGCATGCACGCGCAACTGGCGCGGCTGATCGACGTGCAGCTCGGCCCGACGCGCGACCACGTGATGCTGAATGTCGGCGCCGACGAGGGAGTGCACGTGGGCCAGGTGATGATCGACTCCCACGGCGTGATGGGCCAGGTCATCGAGACCCTGCCGCATGCCTCGGTGGCGATGCTGGTCATCGATCCCGAACACGCGGTACCGGTGATGGTCTCGCGCACCGGCTTGCGTGGCATCGCGCACGGCACAGGCGATACGGACAGGCTGCTGGTGCCCAACCTGCCGCTCTCGGCCAACCTGAGGGTGGGTGACCAGCTGGTCACGTCAGGCCTCGGCGGGCGCTTTCCGGCCGGCTTCCCGGTGGGTACGGTCACCGCGCTCAGGCACGATGCATCTGGGATGTTCATGGAGGCGCAGGTCAAGCCCGCCGCGGAACTCGACCGCAGCGGCGAAGTGCTGCTGCTGCGCGATCTTCCGGATCCGGCCGGGCCTCCGGCGCCGGCACCGGAGGTCGGGCCACCGGCTTCGCTGGCACCGGGCACGCCCCCGAAATCCCGGACCACGCCGGCGTCTTCGGCCGCGCCGGCTGGAGTCGCACGATGAACCGGGTTCGCACGCAAGGCCTGGCGTTCTGGATCGGCATCGTGCTTGCACTGCTACTTATGTTGATGCCTTTGCCCGGGGCCATACAGCCGCTCAAGCCCTACTGGCCGGCGCTGGTGCTGGTCTACTGGTCGCTGGAATCAACCGACCGCGTCAGCGTCGGACTTGCGTTCTGCACGGGCCTTGCCGCCGACCTTCTGAATGGCGCGTTGCTCGGCGACCAGGCCTTGCGGTTGGCGGTGCTGGTGTTCATCGTATTGCGGTTCCGCTCGCGCCTGCGGTTTTTCCCCATGTGGCAACAGTCGCTCGCCGTCTGGTTGCTGTTGATGAACAACCACGTGCTGCAGGCGCTGATCCGGGCCTTCGCCGGCGCGACGCCGATGCCGGCGCTCTCGTGGCTGGCGCCGGCGGTGGACGCCGCGATCTGGCCGTTCGTCTTCCTGCTGCTCGATGACGTCAACACGCGCGTACGCGGGAAAGGAGCCAAGGCCGCATGAACGACCACCGCGAGCTGCCCGACGAGCGCTTGCGGCGTGCACGCTTCGCCCGCCGCGCGCTGGCCGGATTCGCGATCATGCTGGCGATGGTGCTGGCGGTGGCCGGGCGCTTCGTCTACCTGCAGGTATACGAGCACGCCGAATATTCGACCCAGGCCAAGGCCAACCGCGTCCGACTCAGGCACCTGCCCCCGCCGCGCGGCCTGATCTACGACAGCGAGGGCAAGCTGCTGGCCGACAACGTGCCTGCCTTCCGCCTCGACGTCGTGCCGGACAAGGTCAGGCACATGGACGCCATGCTGCACAGGCTGTCCATGCTGGTGCCGCTGACCCCGGACGACATCCGCAGGTTCAAGCAGAGCCTCAGGCAATACCGCTCGTTCGAGTCGGTACCCCTGAAGTTCCGTCTGACCGAGAGCGAGCGCGACCGCTTCGCGATCGACCAGTGGCAGTTCCCCAGCGTCAGCATCACGCCCTACCTCACGCGAAACTATCCCTATGGCGCCGAATTCGCGCACGTGCTGGGCTACGTGGGGCGCATCGATGAAAAGGAGCAGCAGCGCCTTGATCCCGACCTGTATGCCGGCACCACCCATGTCGGCAAGACCGGACTGGAAAAGGAATACGAAAACCTGCTGCACGGGTCGCCCGGCTACGAGGTGGTCGAGGTCAACGCCGACCAGCGGCCGCTGCGTGTGTTGCAACAGGTCGCCGCCAAACCCGGCAAGAACCTCTACCTGACCATCGACGAGCGCCTGCAGCGGGCCACGTACAAGGCCTTCGACGGGCAAACCGGCGCCGCCGTCGCGATCGATCCGCGCAACGGCGACGTGCTGGCGATGGTGACCGTGCCGAGTTTCGATCCCAACCTGTTCGTCAACGGCATCAGCCAGGCCGATTATTCCGCGTTGCTGGACAACCCGGAAAAGCCACTGCTCGACCGCGCCATGCGCGGCGGCTATCCACCGGGTTCCACGGTCAAGCCGTTCCTCGGCCTCGGTGGCCTCGAGCTGGGCTTGCGCAAGCCTGCAGATACCGTGCTGTCCACCGGAACCTGGTACATCCCGGGCTCCTCGCGCGGCTACCGCGACGACACCCGTTACGGCGCCGGCCGCGTCAACCTGGTGCAGGCAATCACCCAGTCGGTGAACACGTATTTCTATTCGCTGGCCTACCAGATGGGTATCGGCCGGTTCGACCAATGGATGTCCAAATTCGGATTCGGCCGTCCCACCGGCATCGACCTGCCGGACGAGACCGGCGGCGTGCTGCCATCACCCGGCTGGAAGCGCGCCACCTTCGACAAGCCGTGGTACCCCGGAGAGACCGTGATCGCCGGCATCGGCCAGGGCTACTGGATGGTGACGCCGTTGCAGATGGCGCACGCACTCACGGTCCTCGCGGACGGCGGCGTCTCGCGCACGCCGCACCTGCTGGCGGCGACCAGCGACGGCCTGAAGGCGCCGGAAGTGGCGTACCCACAAGCGCCACCAGTCCAAATCACCCACGCCCCCGCCGACCTCGAAGCGGTCAAGCAGGGCATGCTCGGCGTGGTCTACGACAAGCTCGGCACCGCCTACGGACTCGGCGACGGGTTTCCCTACCTGATCGCGGGCAAGACCGGCACCGCCGAGCGCTACTCGCGGACCACCAACGCCTACAACAACGACAAGAACCTGGCCTATCTCGCCAAGCGGCATCGTGCCTGGTTCATCTGCTACGCGCCCGCCAACCATCCGCGCATCGCGATCGCGGTCGCGCTCGAACACGGGGCCTGGGGCGGCAGCGCAGCCGCGCCGATCGCTCGCAAGATGCTCGACCAGTGGCTGGCCGACACTCCGCCCGCGCAGCGTCCGCCGCTGCCCGTCACCGCAGTGGCCGGCTCGCCGCCGTCGTCGGTCCGGGGCACGCCATGAACGAGATCGCTGCCACGCTTGCCGCGCGCGCATTGCGCATAGGGCGCAGGATCATTTCGCGCCCGCGCATCGACATGCCGCTCGCGCTGGGCCTGCTGGCCCTCGCGCTGATCGGCTTGACCGTGCTGTTCAGCGCCAGCAACCTCGACAAAGGCATGGTGGCCGGCCAGGCGATGCGATTCCTCGCGGGCGCGGCCTTGCTGGTAGCGGTTTCACGCATCCCGCCCAGCCTGCTGCGCGCGTGGACGCCCTGGTTCTACGTGCTCGCCGTCCTGCTGCTGGTGGTGGTGAAGGTGCTCGGCGAAGGCCAGGGCGCGCACCGTTGGCTGGACATCGGCGTGATCCGTTTCCAGCCCTCCGAGCTGATGAAGCTGGCGATGCCGATGATGATCGCGTGGTACCTGCACCCGCGCCCGCTGCCGCCGCGCTGGCGTGACGTGTTGGTGACATGCGTTCTGATCGCCCTGCCCGCCTACCTGATTTTCAAGCAGCCCGACCTCGGCACGGCGCTGTTGGTAGCCGCGTCTGGCGTGTTCGTGGTGTTCCTGGCCGGATTGCAGTGGTGGAAGCTCGGGGCCGCCATCGCCGGTCTCGGCGTCGCCGCGCCCGTGGCCTGGCATTGGCATTTCATGCACGGCTACCAACGTCAGCGAATCCTCACCTTCCTGCATCCCGACCGCGACCCACTGGGAAGCGGCTGGCACATCCTGCAGTCGATGATCGCCGTCGGTTCGGGCGGCCTGCTCGGCAAGGGCTTCAACCACGGGACCCAGTCCAAACTCGAGTTCCTGCCCGAACACACCACCGATTTCATCTTCGCGGTGCTGGGCGAGGAATTCGGCTTGATCGGCGTGCTGCTGCTGTTGGCCATGTACGCCTTCATCGTCGCACGCTGCCTGTGGATCGCCGCGAATGCGCGCGACACATGGTCGCGCCTCGTGGCCGGCGCCTTCGCGCTGGCCTTCATGGTATACGTGATCGTCAACGGCGGCATGATCACCGGACTGCTGCCCGTGGTCGGCGTGCCGCTGCCGCTGGTGAGCTACGGCGGCACCTCCGCGATCACCCTGTTGACAGGGTTCGGCGTGGTCATGTCGATCCACGCGCACAAGAAGTGGACGCCCTGATCCAGCGTTCCACGCACGTCACATCGACATCCCTGTCTCGATTCCGCGAGCAGTCCTTGCGCACGGGTGACTTTCGTTACGGCGAAAGTCACCAAAGCCACTGCGCCCGACACGACAGTTTCGGCAACATCGTGTTGCCGCGACTTCCCTGCGCTTCCCGCGCCAAGCGGACCGGCGCGAACTCGCCCGTCCATGGGCTCGAACATGCGCGCCTTGCTCCCGCTCGGCGCTGCGATGCTCGGTGCCGTGCAAGGGGCAGAAAGAGCTTCGCTTCATTGACGGCCATCCATGGCCTCGCGCGCAGCAAGCAGGTTGGGTTGAGCGTATGCGAAGCCCAACGCGACTCGGCGACAACGTTGGGCATCCGCCGGCAAGGCCGGCGTCAGCCCGACCTACAGCATGCGCGCACGGACTCGTTAGAATGCCCGCTTGCCCTGCAAACCGCGCCCCGCGCGGATCCCGGAATCCGTGATGGACAAGAATTTCGACCCCAAGCAGATCGAATCGAAGTGGTACACGCGCTGGGAGGAAGCCGGTTGCTTCAAGCCAGCGGGCGCCGGCGAGCCGTACGCGGTCCTGTTGCCGCCGCCCAACGTGACGGGCACCCTGCACATGGGCCACGCGTTCCAGCAGACCATCATGGACGCGCTGGTCAGGCATGCGCGAATGTCGGGAAGGAACACACTGTGGCAGGGCGGCAGCGACCACGCCGGCATCGCCACGCAGAAGATCGTCGAGAACCAGCTGGCCGCCGAAGGCAAGACGCGCCACGACCTTGGGCGCGAAGCGTTCGTCGAACGCGTCTGGCAATGGAAGCACGAATCGGGTTCGACCATCACCCGGCAGATGCGCCGCCTTGGCGCGTCGGTGGACTGGTCGCGCGAGCGCTTCACGATGGACGAGGGCCTCTCGGCAGCGGTGCGCAAGGTGTTCGTCGAGTGGTACCGCGCCGGCCTGATCTACCGCGGCAACCGTCTGGTCAACTGGGATCCGGTATTGATGACCGCGGTCTCGGATCTCGAGGTCGACAATGTCGAGCGCGACGGATTCCTGTGGTCGATCCGCTACGACGTGATCGATCCCCAACCCGGTGCCCCCGACCACGTCGTGATCGCGACCACGCGCCCTGAAACCATGCTTGGCGACGTGGCGGTGGCGGTGCATCCGGAGGACGAGCGTTACCAGTCGCTGGTCGGCAAGCGGCTGATGTTGCCGCTGACAAACCGCGGGATTCCGATCATCGCCGACGACTATGTCGACCGCGAATTCGGCACCGGCTGCGTCAAGATCACGCCGGCGCACGATTTCAACGACTACGCGATCGGCCAGCGGCACAGTCTGGATTCAATCAACATCCTGACTTTCGATGCGAAGGTCAACGACAACGCACCGGACAGATACCGTGGCCTCGACCGCTACGAGGCGCGCAAGCGCATCGTCGCCGACCTCGAAGCCGAGGGCCGGCTGGTCGAAACCAGGCCCCACAAACTGCAGGTGCCGGTCAGCCAGCGCTCCGACGCGGTGATCGAGCCGATGCTGACCGACCAGTGGTTCGTCGACCTCACGTCGGACAGGGGACGCAGCGCGATCACCCGGCCGGCGCTGGATGCGGTGAGGTCGGGCGCCATCAAGTTCGTTCCGGAGAACTGGACGACGACGTACTCGCAGTGGTTGGAAAACATCCAGGACTGGTGCATCAGCCGGCAGCTGTGGTGGGGGCACCGCATCCCGGCGTGGTATGACGAGGCCGGTCACATCTTCGTGGGCGAGGACGAGGCCGATGCGCGCGCGCACGCGGGCACACCGCCGATCGGTGAGCTGAAGCAGGACGAGGACGTACTGGACACCTGGTTCTCGTCGGCGCTGTGGCCGTTCTCGACACTTGGCTGGCCA
>JAJXWZ010000237.1 GCA_021781345.1 Pseudomonadota bacterium | reverse complement strand
GAACTCGCACCGGACGGCGTGGTGTCGCTGAACTGCTGGGGATTGTGGCCAGACATCCTGCCCGGCCTGGAACAGGGCCTGCGCGCGTTCCTCGCGCAGGCCGGCCCGAAGGACGAATACTTCCTGCCGCACGCGATCGCTTCGCACCTGGCCGCACGGCGGGAATCGCTGGCCGTCCTGGCCACGCGCGATGCCTGGATGGGACTCACCTGGCCCGAGGATCGCCCGCGCGTGCGCAACGCGATCGCCTCGCTGCACGCAGCGGGCGCCTATCCGACGCCGCTGTGGAGCGGCACATGAACGCTGCCGTCGAACTCGATCCGCGCATCCGCCGCGGCGTGTCCGAAGCCTGGGGACTCGGGCCGCGCGCCCGCTTCTCGCCGCTCGGCAACGGCCTGATCAACCGCACCTTGCTGGTGCGCGACGACGGGCGCCGGCGGGTGCTGCAATGCCTCAACACCCACGTCTTCCGGGATCCCGAGCTGGTCATGCGCAATTGCCACGCGGTCACCGCGCACCTGGGCCGCGAGCGCGCCGCGGGCCGTTACGGCTACGCGGTGCTCGAACTGGTCCCGACCCTGGCCGGCGAACCCGCCGCGGTGCTCGACGACGGCAGTTGGTGGCGCATGTACGACCATGTACCGGATACGCGCACCCACGACACCACCGCCGCCCCCGCGCTGACCTTCGAGGCTGCCCGCGGCTTCGGCGCATTCGCTTCCGCGCTGTGCGGGCTCGACCGCGACAGCGTCGGCGAGGTCATACCGCACTTCCACGATCCGGTGCGGCGCTTCCACGCGTTCCGTGCCGCACTGGCGGCCGATCGCGCCGGACGCGCGGCGGCGGCGGTGCGCGAGTGCAACGCGGCGCTCGCCTTCGACGAAGCGCTGGCGCATTGGCAACACCTGCTCGAAGCGGGCCTCCCGTGGCGGATCACGCACAACGATTGCAAGTTGAACAACCTGCTGTTCGATGCCGGCGGCCGCGCCGTATGCGTCGTCGACCTCGACACCGTGATGCCCGGCAGCCTGTTGTTCGACTTCGGCGACATGGGCCGCACCATGCTGAGCCCGGTGCCCGAGGATTGTCCCGACCCCGAACGCATCGAGGTACGGCGCGATCATTTCGCGGCACTGGCGCGCGGCTACATCGAAGGCTGCGGCGAGCTGCTGGCGCCGCTGGAACGCGACAACCTGGTGTTCGCCGCGCGACTGGTCACCGGCGTGATCGGCCTGCGCTTCCTGACCGACCATCTCGACGGCGACCGCTATTTCCGCGTCGCGCACCCGGGCCATAACCTTGAACGCGCGCGCAACCAGTTCGCGCTGTACGCCGCCTTGACCCGGCAGGCGGACGCATTGCAGGCCTTGGTGCCGCGATCAGCCTGAAGGATCGGCGGCGGTCGCATGCCGCCTCGCGAGTACCCCGGCCACGTCCGCCAGCGAACGCCCGCGCGAACGCAACAGCACGGCGAGGTGGTAGACGAGGTCGGCGGCCTCGCCCAGCAGCGCGTCGTCGTCCTGCGCCACGGCGGCCAGCGCCGTTTCCACGCCCTCTTCCCCGACCTTTTGCGCCATGCGCCGGATCCCGGCCTCGAACAGGGCCGTGGTGTAACTGGCTTGAGGACGCTCGACATCGCGCCGCGCGATCAGGGCGTCCAGCTCGCCGAGGAACCCGAGCGGCGGGCGAACCGGATCGCCGAAGCAGCTCGACGTGCCGAGATGGCAGGTCGGTCCATGTGGTTCGGCCAGGACCAGCAGCGCATCGCAGTCGCAGTCGGCATGGATCGATCGCACCGCAAGCACGTGCCCCGAGGTCTCGCCTTTCTGCCACAGCCGCTGCCTGCCGCGGCTCCAGAAGGTCACGTAGCCGGACGCACGCGTCGCCTCGAGCGCGTCGGCATTCATGTAGCCCAGCATCAAAACCTCGCCGCTGCTGCAGTGCTGCACGATCGCGGGCAGCAGGCCGTTGCCCTTGTCCCAGTCGAGCCGGTCCGGGACGTCCACGCTGGCGCTGCCCTGGTCGTTCATCGGCGCACCTCGATGCCGCACTCGCCCAGCCAGGATTTCAACGCGGGAATCGCGATCGCACCGGAGTGGAAGACGCTGGCGGCCAGCGCGGCGTCGGCATCGGCCGCGACGAACGCATCGCGGAAGTGCTCGCGCGCACCAGCCCCGCCCGACGCCACCAGCGGCACCCGGCAGACCGTTCGCGCGGCGCGCAGCTGCTCGAGGTCGTAACCGGCGCGCACGCCATCGCTGCCCATGCAATTCAGGACGATCTCGCCGGCGCCGCGCCGCTGCGCTTCCTCGATCCATTCCAGCGTGCGGCGGGCCACGTTACGCGTGCGCAAGGGGTCGCCCGTGTACTGGCGGACCCGCCATTCGCCGTCTTCGTCGCGCAGCGAATCGATGCCGACCACCACGCACTGCACGCCGAACTCACGGGCCAGCTCGTCGATCAGGCCGGGCCGTTCCAGCGCCGGCGAATTGACCGAAACCTTGTCCGCACCCGCATGCAGCACCGCGCGCGCATCCGCGACGCTGCGGATGCCGCCGGCGACACAGAACGGAATGTCGATCACGCGGGCCACGCGCTCCACCCACGCGACGTCGACCACGCGCGCCTCGGGGCTGGCGGCGATGTCGTAGAACACCAGCTCGTCGGCGCCCTCGTCGCGATAACGCAGGGCCAGTTCGACGATGTCGCCGACCACGGCGTGGTCGCGGAAGCGCACACCCTTGACGACGCGCCCGTCGCGCACGTCCAGGCACGGGATGATGCGGCGGCTCAGCATGCGAGTGCCTCGCGCAGGGAGAACCAGCCTTCCAGCAGGCCGCGGCCCAGGATGACCGCGGCCGCACCTGCCTCGCGTGCCTTGCGGATGTCGTCCGCCGAGCGCGCGCCGCCGGAAGCCTGGATGTCGAGCGACGGCGCCAGCGCGTGCAGGTCGCGGTAAAGGTCCACGTTGAATCCACTCAACATGCCGTCGCGATCGATGTCGGTACACAGCACGTGACGCGCGCCGGCGCGCGCGTAATGCTCGGCCAGGGCGTCGAGCCTGACGCTGGAATCCTCGCTCCAGCCATGCACCGGCAGGCGCCACGCACCGGCCTGGTGGCGCGCGTCCAGCGCCAGCACCAGCCGCTCAGGCCCGTACCGGCCGATCCAGATCGCGGTGGCGCCGGGATCGCCCACCGCGACGCTGCCGACCACCACGCGGGCGACGCCGACCGCGTACAGGCGGCGCAGGTCGTCGCCGGTGCGCACGCCGCCCCCGGCCTGCACCTTCAATGGAACCTTGCGCGCGATCGCCTCGATCACGGCGAGGTTGGCCAACGTGCCCGAACGCGCGCCGTCCAGGTCGACCACGTGCAGCCATTCCGCCCCGGCATCCGCATAGCCTTGCGCGAGCACGACGGGATCCTTGGCGTACACGGTTTCGCGCGCATAGTCGCCCTGGCGCAGGCGCACCACGCGGCCGCCACGCAAATCGATCGCGGGGATGACCTGGAAGCTCATGCCAGGAAATTCCGGAGCAAGGCCACCCCCAGGGCGGCGGACCGTTCCGGGTGGTACTGCACGCCCATGAAATTGGCCCGCCCGATCGCCGCCGAGAAAACCTCGCCATGTTCGCAGGTCGCCAGCGTGGCCGCGCACCGCGGCACCGCGTACGCGTGGACGAAATACGCCCATCCCGCTTCGGCATCGCCGGCGCACAACGGATGCGGGGCCACGCGATGTACCCGGTTCCAGCCCATGTGCGGCACGCGCAGGCCGTCACCGCCGCGCAGGCGCCGCACGCGCGCGTCGATCACGCCGAGGCCATCGACGTCACCCTCGTCCGAATGCGTGCACAGCAACTGCATCCCGAGGCACACGCCCAGCACCGGCTGGCCAAGGCCGCGCAGGACCTCGACCAGGCCGGTCTCGCGCAGGCGCGCCATTGCCGGCGCCGCCGCACCCACGCCCGGCAGGATCACGCGATCGGCTGCGCGGATCGTCGCGGCATCGGCGCTCAACGACGCCTCGACACCGAGGCGCTGCAGGGCGTAGCGCACCGAGCCGATATTGGCGCCGCCCGAATCGACCAGCACCACGCTCATGCGAGCAGGCCCTTGGTCGTGGGCAGCGTGTCGCCTTCGCGACGGAAGGCCTGGCGCAGCGTCCGCGCGACCACCTTGAAGCAGGCCTCGACCATGTGGTGGGCGTTTTCGCCACGCACCGCCAGGTGCAGGTTCGCGCCCAGCGCATCGCACAGCGAACGGAAGAAATGCGGCACCATTTCGGTCGGCAATCCGCCCACGCGCTCACGCGGAAACCTGCCATCGAACACGAAGCATGCGCGTCCGGACAGGTCCAGCCGCGCGTCCGCCGCGGCTTCGTCCATCGGCAGCGCGAATCCGTAGCGCGCGATCCCGCGCTTGTCGCCGAGCGCGCGGCGCAGGGCCTCGCCGATCGCCAGCCCGCAATCCTCGACGGTGTGGTGCTCGTCGACGCCGGTATCGCCCTCGCAACGCAGCGAAAGCGCGAACCCGCCGTGCTTGCCGAGCTGCTCCAGCATGTGGTCGAAGAAGCCGATGCCGGTCGCGACCTCCGGCTCGCCGGCGTGGTCGAGATCCACGCGCACCGCGATCCGGGTTTCGCGCGTCGCGCGTTGCACCTCGGCCGTGCGCGGCCGGTCCAGCAGGGCACGCGCGAGGTCGGCCCAGGCCATGCCCTCGCGGCCGACCCGCAGCCCGCGCACGCCGAGATTCGCGGCCAGCCGCATGTCGCTCTCGCGATCGCCGACCACCGCCGACTCCGCACGGCTCCAGCCGTCGTCGGCGAGATAGTGCCGCAGCAAGCCGGTGCCGGGCTTGCGGGTATCCAGGCCTTCGTGCTCGAAGCTGCGGTCGATCAGCACCTCGCGAAAGCGGATGCCCTGCGAGACCATGATCCGCAGCAGCAGGTCATGCGGGCCGCGGAATTCATCCTCGGGAAACGCATCGGTGCCGAGTCCGTCCTGGTTGGTCACCATCACCAGCTCGTAACCCGCCGCCACGCAGCGTTGCAGGGCCGCGATGACGCCCGGCACCAGGTCGAATTTCTCGTACCGGTCGAGTTGCTCGTCGGGCGGCTCGACCACCAGGCAACCGTCGCGGTCGACGAACAGGAATTTGCGCTTCATGCGCGCACCTCGCGGCACGCCGCGGCATCCGTCGCGGGTTCGACCGTCGGCATGGCACGCAACACGTCCAAGACGCGATCGTTCTCGTCGGGCGTGCCGATGCTGATCCGCAACGCGTCGCCCAGCATCGGGTAGTGCCGTACGTCGCGGACCACCACGCCGGCGCGGTGCAGCGCCGCACCCGCGGCCGCGGCATCGTGAAAGCGCACGCACAGGAAATTGGCCTGCGACGGCAGAACCTCGCGCACGCAGCGGATTCGTGCCAGCGCGTCCGCCATCCGCTCCCGCTCGGCACGTACGATCGCGATGCGCTCGCGCGTAGCCTGCTCGCCCTGCACGGTCAACGTGCGCAACGCAATGTCCACGCACGGGGCCGGCAGCGGATACGGCGGCATCAGCTTGCGCAGCAACGCCACCACCCGCGCGTCGGCCAGCAATGCGCCAACCCGAGCGCCGGCCAGGCCCCACGCTTTCGACAATGTCCTCAGCACCACCAGGTTGGCATGGCGACCGATCTCGGCGGCGATGCTGCCCGCGGCATCCGGATCGGCGAACTCGGCATAGGCTTCGTCCACCACCAGCAGGGCGCGGCCGGCGAGCGCCGCGGCGATCCGCAGCACTGCCGCGCGCGGCACGCCGGCGCCGGACGGGTTGTTGGGCGCGCACACGAACACCAGTTTCACCGCCGGCGTCATGGCGGCCAGCAGCGCGTCGACGTTCAGCGAGAAGTCGCGGCGCAACGGCGCCTCGACCACCCCGGCGCCCTGCACCCTCGCGCAGACCGCGTACATGCCGAAGGTCGGCGGCGACACCAGGATCGCGTCGCGGCCGGCCGTGCAGAACGCGCGCACCAGCAGGTCGATGCCTTCGTCGCTGCCGCGCCCGGCCAGCAGCTCGTCGCGGCCGACGCCATAAAGCCCGGACAATCGCGCGACCAGTGCCGCGGGTTGCGGGTCCGGATAGCGGTTCCAGTCGGCCGTCGAGGCGAACGGCGGCCAGGGCGATTCGTTGGCGTTGAGCCAGATCGAACCATCGGCCGCTTCCATGCGCGCGGACGAATACGGTTGCAGGCTCCGGATCTCCGGGCGCGCGAGCTCTACCGGGTTCATGCGACCGATCTCGCGCAGTCGTCCAGTGCGGCCAGCCGCAACGTGACGGCGCGCCGGTGCGCTTCCAGTCCTTCCGCTGTGGCCAGGGTCGCGGCGCAGGGCCCGACCCGGCGCAAGGCCTCGGGAGAACACGCCTGCACGCTGATCTGCTTCTGGAAGCTTGCCACCGACACGCCGCTGCAACTGCGCGCCCAGCCGTAGGTCGGCAACACGTGGTTGCTGCCGCTGCAATAGTCGCCGAGCGACTCCGGCGTCCAGTGCCCCAGGAACACCGAACCCGCGTTCACGATCGCACCCAGCCAGGCGCGCGGTTCGCGCACCTGGACGATCAGATGTTCCGGCGCGTAGCGGTTGGACAATTCGACCGCCTGACCGATCGAGGCGACCCGGACCAGGCGGCTGTGCGCCAACGCCTGGCGCGCGACCGCCACACGCGGCAGTGACGCGCACTGGCGTTCGACTTCGCGTTCGACCGCGGCCAGCAGCTCCGGCGAGTCGCTGGCCAGCAGCACCTGCGAATCAGGACCGTGTTCGGCCTGCGACAGCAGGTCGGCGGCGACGAACGCAGGATCGGCCGAATCGTCAGCGATCACCAGCACCTCGGACGGGCCCGCCGGCATGTCGATGGCGGCGCCCTGCGGATCCGACGCGACTTGCAGCTTGGCTTCGGTGACGTAGCCATTGCCGGGCCCGAACAGCTTGTCGCAGCGCGGTACCGATTCGGTGCCGTACGCCATCGCGGCGATCGCCTGCGCCCCACCCGCCTTGAACACGCGCGACACCCCGCAGGCACGCGCGGTGTGCAGCACCGCCGGATCGCAACTGCCGTCGGCGCGCGGCGGCGTGCACAGCACCACGTCGCGGCAACCCGCCAGGCGCGCCGGAATGGCCAACATCAGCACGGTCGAGGGCAACGGCGCGCTGCCGGCCGGCACGTACAGGCCGACGCGCTCGACCGGACGCGCCAGCCGTTCCACCCGCAAGCCCGGCGCCGTCTCCACCGCCACGTCCTGCGGCATGCAGGCGGCATGGAAGGCCTCGATGCGCGCGGCCGCCTCGGCGACGGCCTGCTTCAGGGCCGGATCCAGCACCGCTTCGGCCCCGTCGAATTCCCCGGACGAGACCTCGATCGGCCCGAGCCGCGCGTGCTCGAACTTCTCAGCGAATCCGCGCAAGGCCGCATCGCCGCACCCGCGCACGCCGGCGATGATATCGGCCACCGCCGTGCGCAACACTTCGCTGCGCACCTGCGGCGGGCGGGCCAGTGCCTGCGTGCGCGCCGGCTCATCCAATGCTGGCCAGTCGATGCGCCTCACGCCAGTGCCCTCTCGACCGGCAGCACGAACAGCTCGCGGGCGCCGGCGCGCTGGATCGCCTCCAGTTGCCGCCAGCCCAGTTCGTCCGCGCACAGCGCCTGCAGCATCACATGTCCGGGTTGGCCGTCCATCTGCAACACGGTCGGCCGCGGCGCCCCTGGCAACGCGGCGACGATCGCATCCACGCAATCGCGCGCGGCCTGCAGCAACAACAGGCGCGAACCACGCACCCGGGTCACGCCATCGATCCGGCGCAGCAGCAGTTCGATCGAATCGCCACGTTCGTCGACTGGCAACACCGCAGGCCCGACCAGCACCGCCTCGCTTTCGAGCACGCGATCGACCTCGCGCAACTGGTTGGCGACCAGCGTGGCGCCGCTCTGCACCAGGTCGCAGATCGCGTCCGCGGTGCCGAGGCGCGGCGCGATCTCCACCGAACCCGCGAGCGTCACCACCTCGGCGGCCACATCCTGGCGCGCCAGCCAGTCGCGCAACAGGTTCGGATAGGACGTCGCGATGCGCAGGCCGGCCAGCGATCCGGGGCCGGCGTACGCGCGCTCCTGCGGCATCGCGATCGCCAGCCGGCAGCGGCCGAACCCGAGGTCGCGCAAGCCGCGCAAGGCGCTTTCGCC
>JAJXWZ010000130.1 GCA_021781345.1 Pseudomonadota bacterium | reverse complement strand
CGGCGACGCCCCCAAGCAGGCTGGGCGCCGTGGTCAGGATCTCCCGCAACAAGGCATCGCCGAACGGGCCTGCGAGGTGCGCGTAGCTGCGCCCCTTGCGCTGGGTCTGTGGCAGCCCGAGCACACTGGCCGCCAGCCGGGTCTCGGCTTCCGGCAGCGCGGCCGTCTGCAATTGCTTAGGATCCAGCGGCACCGCCCGGCCGAGGCGACCCTTGGCGATGGTTTCCAGCAGCACCGGGGCCGCTTCGACCCGGGAGAGTGCCGGTTCGTCCTGGAGCAGCTCCAACAGGAACCCGAGCGTGCCTGCCCGATTGGCGGGAGCGGCAGCCGAATGGCCAGCCTCGTCGATCAGGCGCGACCATGCCGCCGGCAACGCAGCGGTGGTCGCTTTTGCCCGAATCGGGGTATTCGTCGTGTCGCTCTGGCTGTCGCGGTGTTGCATCCGCAATCCATTCGGCACTCAAAAGGCGCAAGCATAACCCAAGTCGTGCGATCGTCCCCGTTCATTGCTGGAACCGGCTACCCGGAACCCGGCGTCTGCAGGGTCTTCGTCCGGCCGCGCTAGAAAGCTTCGCTTTCCCGTCCCTGCTTTTCAAGCAGGCCGCTCCCTGCGAGCGGCTCGTTCAAGCGAACAGGTTTTCCGGATACTCGGGCTTGCGCTCGCGCGCCAGCAGGGAATGCAACGCATCGGTCGGCGTCATTTCCCCGTGCAGCACGGCCTGGACGTGTTGCGAGATGGGCAGGTCGAGACCGTGGCGGACTGCGAGCCGCATCACCTCGTCGGCCGTGACGGCGCCCTCGACCACCTGTCCGATGTCCGCCAGCGCCTGCTCGAGAGGCGAGCCGCGGCCCAGCGCGAAACCGAACCGGTGGTTGCGGGATAGATCACCGGTGCAGGTCAACACCAGATCGCCGAGGCCCGCCAGTCCCATCAGGGTCTGCGGCTTGGCCCCCAGCGCTGCGCCGAGGCGCAGCATCTCGTTCATGCCGCGGGTGATCAGGCCGGCGCGCGCGTTGAGTCCGAGCCGCATGCCGTCGGCGACGCCGGTGGCGACCGCGAGCACGTTCTTCATCGCGCCGCCCAGCTCGGCGCCCAGCATGTCGTTGCCGGTGTAAGCACGGAAGGTATGGCTGTGCAGCACTTCGGCGACCCGATGCGCAAAGGCATCGTCGTCCGAATGCACGGTCACCGCGGTCGGCAAGCCGGCCGCGACCTCTCGCGCGAAGGACGGCCCCGTGACCACCGCGGCAGGACAACCGGGCAGACGCTCGGCCACCAGCTCGTGCAGGAAGCGGCCCGTGCCTGGCTCAAAACCCTTCGTGGCCCACGCATAACCGGCCGTGACTGGCAGCAGTGGCGCCGCCTCGTCTAGCATCATCCGGAAGGCATGGCTGGGTACCGCGACCAGGGCCAGGTCGACACCGCGGAGCGCGGTGGCCAGATCGGGCACGCACGCCAACCGTGCCGGCAAGGTGACGCCCGGCAGGTAACGCTGGTTGCAATGGCTGGACGCAATGCGCGCCAAGGCGCCAGAGTCGCGTCCCCACAATCGCGTGGCGACGCCGTTGCCGCACAGCAGCGCCGCCAGCGCGGTGCCCCACGACCCGGCGCCGAGGACGGCAACCGTCGCGCGAGTCATGGCGGGAGCTTGGGCGGTGGAAACCATGTCAGCGAGGCAAAGCCGTTTTGAGGCAGATTTCGTGCCGATTTGAAGGCCCATAGTGGGCCTATGGGTCAAACAGCGGCGCGGAAGATGACCAAAACGGCTAAGCCGCAGCCGCTTGCGTTTCTGCCGCCCAAGTTCCTATGCGTTCAGGGCCGGCTTGGTGTCGCCCTGGTCGATCTGCGTCTGCTGTTGGCGCTGCTGCTCGGCATACAGGGCATCGAAATTGATCGGCTGCAACAGCAGCGGCGGGAATCCGCCATTCAGGACGAGGTCCGAAATGGACTGCCGGGCATACGGGAACAATACGTTCGGGCAGTAGGTGGCCAGCACCGCCGAAAGGTTCTGTGGATCGAAGCCAACAAACGAGAACACGCCGGCCTGGTGCACCTCGGCCAGATAGGCGGTTCGTTCGTTGAGGGTGCATGTGACCGTGAGGGTCAGCACCACTTCGTAATTGTCGCCCTCGATCGGGTTGGCCTTGTGGCTGAGGTTCAACTGAACCTGCGGCTGGCCCTCTTCCTGGAAGACCCTGGGCGCGTTTGGGACCTCGAAGGAGACGTCGCGCGCATAGATTTTCTGCAGCGCCATCTGCATCTGGGGGGCGGCTTGGCCATTGCCTTGGGCCGGGGTCTCTTCTGCCATGTTCTTGCAAGCTCCACTGTGAAAGGGTCAAAGAATGGCGATTGTCCCACACCCCGTGCCTTCGTGCACGGGTCTGGATTGCCCCGCCGACCGCCGCCTGCTACATTAAGCGGCTGTCTTTCCAGCCGGCCCGGCCTACCGGGTGTCCCGCGACGCGACGCGGGTCCAGCGCGGCATTCCGACAGGTCGCGAAAGCTTCAACGTCGGGCCGATCTTCCGCGGGCCACGCGGAACACCATGAGGAGAATCGCCATGGCACGCATATGCCAGGTCACCGGTAAAGGTGTGAGCACCGGCAACAACGTCTCGCACGCCAACAACAAGACCCGCCGCCGCTGGCTGCCCAACCTGCACGAACGCCGATTCTGGGTTGCGAGCGAGAACCGCTGGGTCAAACTGCGCGTGTCCGGCAAGGCCCTGCGCACCATTGATAAGAACGGCATCGACGCCGTGCTCGCGGACCTGCGCAAGCAGGGACAGAAGGTGTAAGGAGAACTCCCATGGCAACCAAACGCGACAAGATCCGCCTGATTTCCTCGGCCGGCACCGGTCATTTCTACACCACCGACAAGAACAAGAAGAACACCCCGGACAAGATGGAGGTCAAGAAGTACGACCCCGTCGTCCGCAAGCACGTGATCTACAAGGAAGGCAAGATCAAGTGACGCATCGGCGCGCGCGCACGCAGTGCGCGCCTTTGCCTGTGCGTCACCCACGCGGCGGCGGAGATCCAGTTTCGACACTCCGAACCCGCCAAATGGCGGGTTCGCCATTTTCAGCTCGCGCGCATCGCGCGGAGTGCCAAAACGTAACCCCGGCGAAAGCCGGACTGCGGGGGCAGGATGCCTTCGGCCCACAGGACGAGCGCCATGGATGGTGCGAGTAAATCCAATTGTCTACATTACGAACCCGCCGCAAGGCGGGTTTTGTTTTACAGGTCACATACCTCAGCCATCGCCTTCTCCAGCGATTGCCTTGGGTCCTCGCGAATCGCGGCAAGTTCTGCAGCATCCCAGACGTGTCGCACCGCGCCATCCATCAGCAGCACGACGCGGCTCGCATGATGTTCGGCCATGTGCAGCGAATGGGTCGCGAGCAGCAGGCTTGCACCATGCTCTGCGACCAGCGTCAAAAGGTGCTGCTTGAAAGCCAGCGCGCTGCGCGGATCGAGTCCGTTGAATGGTTCGTCCAGCAACAGCAATGGCGGCTCGCCGAGCAGTCCCAGCAGAATGCCGAGCTTCTGGCGCATACCCAGCGAATAGCTGCCGATGCGCCGGTCCAGCACGCTCGCCAGTGACAATGTTTCAGCCAAAGCGAACGCGGTCGACGGAATTCCCGACAGGCCACGGGCCCCGGCGAACAGGGCAAGGCATTCGCGACCGGTGAGCAATGCCGGAAACGCGGCCGGGTCGACGCCGCAGCCGACCATCGACTTGGCCTGGCACGGGGCGGTCGCGAGATCGTGGCCACCGATCGCCACGCTGCCGCGTCCCGGTGGCGCGGTTCCGACCAGCGCATGCAGCAACGTGGTCTTGCCCGAGCCGTTCGGCCCGATCAGCGCAATGAATTCACCGGATGCGATTTGCAGATCGACGCCCTTGAGCACGTGTTCGTCGCCGTAGCTCACGTGCAAGTCAGCGGCGCGCAGCAGCAAAGTCACGATGCATTCCCCCTCCTCCGCGTGGCCACGAAGATGCGATGAAATGGCCACGAGGAAACAGCGATGGCACAGAGACACCAGGCGACCACCGCCAGCGGGCCAGCATGCACGAGAATCACGGCCGCCAGCGCAAGAATCAGCGCGCAAGCCAAGGCCACCAGCGGATAGCGCAATGCCACCGGACGCAAGCGACCGGCCACACCAGGCGTCGCCTGCAGCAAGCGAACCGCCATCAGCGTGACCTCCGCGCTGGCGCGCATCGCGACGCCCAGCCAGACCAGCGAGGCGGTCACAAGAACCAGTGCCACCACAGCGGAAATCAGCGCTCCCATCGGTACCAGCAGCAGCACGCTGCCCACGATGGCAAGACTGCCACCGCGCCGCCAATTGACGAGCGTGGCGCGACGCTGCCAGTCAAGCAGATGCGGCAACCGTGCATCGTTCAACCACGGCAGCGCCAGCAACGGCTCGCGGATGCCATCCGCGTGGCGCATGCGCACGACCCCGTCCTCGCGCAACACGAGCCAGACGGCGACGAGGGTCCCGATCACGAGGCCACAATCCAGCGCGGTCGCAGCCAGGCCCGTTGCTTCACGATGCGGTGCCGCAATCGCGACGAGTCCGAGCAGCAACGTTCCTGCCACGATGGCTGCAAGCAACGCAACCCCCGTAAGGCCTAGCGTCACCCGCGTCGTGACACGCGGGTCTGCCGGCAGCGCGGCGCACCAGCCGAAGCGGGCACGCATCAATACGTTCGTCAGGCCGCCGCGCATCAAAGCCTGACCACCGGCAAACGCCAGTACTCCACTCGCGGCGATGCACCAACCGGATCCGGCATACAACGTGCCACACGCAATCGCGACGCATGCGAGCAGCAGCAACACCGGCGTCATCAAGAGCCGCGACCACATCGGCCAACCCGCGCGACGCCAGACCCGCAAATCTGCTTGCAACGATGTAGGCAGTGCGATGGCCATTGCCGCGATTGTGTCACCTCGATGGCGGCTCGGCAAAAAACCCGCCTTGCGGCGGGTTTTGCACGAACGTCATTCGCGAGGTCGTCGCGTGTAACGCGATCTACGCCCTCGCCACCGAATACCGTTTTAACCGCGCGGCGAACTCGACCAGCTTGCGGTTGCCGCTGGCCTCGGCCTCGCGGCACCACTGCTGCAGCGCGGCAAGTGCGGATTCGGGCCTGCGCTGCTCCATCAACGCCGCGAGGCGCGCGCGGTATTCGTTGATCTGTTGCAGGCGCGGGCGGTTCTCGATCGCAGCCGCCAGGCGGGCCTTACCATTCTTGTCGAGCCAGCGACCACCGTTGGCCAGGGCGCGCCGCAGTCGGCGGCGCGTCATCGCACCGAAACGGCGCGTGCGCTCCGCGTGGGACTGCTCGCGCACGGTCGGCTTGATCACGGTCTTGTAGTAGTCGGTCATCGCCTCGAAGCGGTGCGTCAGCAGCGCCTTGAGGGTGTCCATGTCGGGCAGCGACACGTTCGCGCGCTCGTCCAGCGACGGCGCCACGCGCAGCACTTTCGCCAGTCCGGCTTTCTCGAGGCCCCGGATCACCAGCCAACCGATGTCCACCTCGAACTTGCGCAGCGCGAACTTGGCCGAGCTCGGAAACGCGTGGTGGTTGTTGTGCAGCTCCTCGCCGCCGACCCACACACCCCAGGGCGTGAGGTTGGTGGCCTTGTCTGCGGTCTCGAAGTTGCGGTACCCCCACCAATGGCCGAGGCCGTTGACGACGCCCGCCGCCCAGAACGGGATCCACAGCATCTGCAACGCCCAGATCGCACCGCCCAGCACGCCGAACAACGCGATGTCGATGATCGCCAGCAAGGTGACGCCGAGGTAGGGATGCGGGGTATACACGTGCCGTTCGATCCAGTCGTCTGGCGTGCCGCGACCGTATTTCTGGAGATCGGCCTCATTGGCAGCCGCCTCGCGATACAACTCGGCGCCTTCGAAGAATACCTTGCGGATACCGGCCACCTGCGGGCTGTGCGGATCCTGTTCGGTCTCGCAATGCGCGTGGTGCTTGCGATGGACCGCGACCCATTCCTTGGTGACCATGCCGGTACCGAGCCAGTTCCAGAAGCGCAGGAAATGCGCCACCACGGGATGGAAATCCACCCCCCGGTGCGCCTGGCTTCGGTGCAGGTACAGGGTGACCGCGAAAATGGTGAGCTGGGTCGCGACCAGCACGTAGAGGATGATGTCCAGCCAGCCGGCATGGGCCAGACCGTGCGCGGCGAAATCGAGAAGGGTATCGAGCATCGTGGGCATTCTTGGAAAGGACGGATCCATGCGGAACGCGAAGACGAGTCTAGGGGAGAATTTTCCCACTCGCCACAGGCTTGCCTAAACAATGTGACGGCAACGACAATGATTTCAATGGCCTTTACATTAATGTAACTGCATGGCTTCGACGCCGGCGCTGCTTGAACTCGTGTCCGTGAGCCGCCGGCTGGGCGGGCACGCGGTGCTGCGCGGCGTTTCGTTCAGCTTGCAGCGCGGGGACGTGCTTGGGCTGCTGGGGGTGAATGGTGCCGGCAAGTCGACGACGTTGGCGATCATCGCCGGCGTGTCGAGTCCGGATTCCGGCGCGGTCCGCCTCGATGGCCGCGACATCAACGACGACAGGCGCGCCATGCGCGAACGCATCGGCTGGGTGCCGGAAAGCGTACCTTTGTGGCCGGAGCTCACCGTGGCCGAGGCTCTGGACGCCTGCGGACGCCTGCGCGGGCTGGCGAAATCCGCACGCAAGGCTGCGTGCGGTCGCGAACTCGCGCGGCTGGAGCTCGAGGGCGTCGCGCGGCGCCTGTGCGGCCAATTGTCGCTGGGCTTGAAGCGCCGCGTGGGGCTGGCGCAGGCGTTGCTGCACGAACCGGACCTGCTGGTGCTGGACGAACCCGGCAACGGGCTCGATCCGGTCCAGGCCGCGCAACTGCGCGCGCTGATCGGCAAGCTGGCGCCGCAGCGCGGCATCATCCTGTCCAGCCACGTGCTGGCGGAAGTGGAAGCGATGTGCAATCGCGTGCTGATCCTGCACCACGGCCGGGTGCGGCACGACGCGCCGTTGGACGGCCCGCGCGGCCAACTCGATGCACGTTTCCGCGCGATCGCCGCACAACCCGAGAGCGCCGCCGCATGAGCGCCCTCACGATCGCGCACATCGACCTGAAACGCCTCGCGGTACGGCCGTTTGCATGGACGCTGGCCGGCATCGCGCTGGCGATGATGGCTTGGCAGTTCCTGCTGGGCCTGTCGGCCTTCATGCACGCGCAGCCGAGCGCGCCCGGTCCCGGTTCCAGCCCCGGCTTCACCGATGCCGTGGTGGCGCCTTACCTGCTCAACTACGTCCAGTTGTGCCTGGTGATTGCACCGCTGATCACGATGCAGGCGCTGGCCGGAGAGCGCAGCGCCCAACGCCTCGCGCTGCTGGCGGCATCGGGTGCCTCCGGCGCGCAAAACGTGCTCGGCAAGTTCGCCGCGCGGCTCGCGTTCCTTTGGCTGCTACTGATGCTGGTCGCGACGATGCCGCTGGTGCTGGCGCACGCAACGCATCCGGATTGGGGCCAGTTCGCCGCCGCGCTGCTCGCGAGCGCGCTGTGCGTGGCCGCACTCGCCGCGATCGGCATTGCCTGTTCGGCTTTCACGCCGGAACCCGCGCTGGCCGCGACCGCGGCGATCCTGATCGGAGAAGCACTGTCGCTGATCGACGCCGGGGTGCGCATGACCGGTGGCGGCGGCGGGTGGCTGAGCTGGCTCGCGCTGCACACCCACCTCGAAGCCGCCATGCGCGGCCTGGTGCGCAGCGAGGACATCGCGTACTTCCTGCTGATCATCGGACTCTCGCTGGCATTGGCGGCCCGCCGCGTCGCCACCGAACGGGAGCGCGACTGATGCGCGGCGCCTGGCGGGGCTGGCTGTACGCGCTGCTGTGCGTGGTGATCGCGGTTTGCCTTGCCGCGCTGTCGACACGTTTCGGTTTCACGGCCGACTGGAGTGCCAAAGCGCGAGCGACCCTCACGCCGCAGAGCCAGTCGCTGTTGCGGCAGCTGAAAGGCCCGCTGACAGTCACGAGCTACGCGCGCCCCGGCGACCTGCGCACCAAAACCACCTTGCTGGTCGATCGCTACCGGCGCTTCAAGCGCGACATCACGCTCAAGTTCGTCGATCCCGACTACGATCCGGTGGCCACGCAGGACGCGGGCATCACGGAAAACGGCGAGCTGGTCCTGACCTGGCACGGCCGCGAGCAACATGTCGCCGATCTCGACGAAGCGGAATTT
>JAJXWZ010000022.1 GCA_021781345.1 Pseudomonadota bacterium | reverse complement strand
GGAAGCATTGCGGCGGTACTGCCACGACGAACTCACGGGCTACAAGCGCCCCAAGTACATCGAGTTCCGCAAGGAACTGCCCAAGAGCAATGTTGGCAAGATCTTGCGTCGCGAACTGCGCGACGAAGAAAAGCGCAACGCGGCGACTTGAGTCGCCGCGCCGGACCCGGTGCGCACGACCGTCGGTCGCGCGCCAGCCGTGTTCGAGGAACCGTGAAGCGGAGGCCCCCATGCCCAAGATCGATATCGATGCACTGCCCCGACGTACCGCTTGCGGCTACCCGGTGCCGTTCGACGCGCCATGCATGGGCCGAATTCGCCGCAGGCTGGGCGACGCGGCCGGACTGCAGGACTTCGGCGTCAACCTGCTGGAGTTGCCGCCCGGCGCCTGGTCGAGCCAGCGCCACTGGCACACGGCCGAGGATGAATTCGTGTGGGTGCTGGAAGGCGAGGTTGTGCTGATCGACGATGCCGGTGAACACGTATTGCGCGCCGGCGAATGCGCCGGTTTCGCCAAGGGCGATGGCAACGGCCACCACCTCGTCAATCGGTCGGATGCCACGGTTCGCTGCCTCGAGATCGGCTCGCGCAAGCCGGATGACGACGCCTGCAATTATCCGGATATCGACATGTACCTGCAGCGCGGTGCGGGATTCACCCACAAGGACGGCTCGCCGTATCCGCCCCGCGGATGAACGTGCTAGCGCGTGGTACCGGCGCGTCGACGGCCAAGCGGTCGCCGGGACCGCCCCGGGCACGGCGCACGTTGCACGCAATCAAGCCTGGTCGGACTTGTCGTCCCACGGCTCCAGCGTGTCGGCATAGCCACCCAGCAACGTCCATAATGCCAACTGGGTATCTTCGGGGATGCGGGCGAACACAAGCGCGATATGGGCGGTGTCGACGCGCACCACTTCGGCCATCACGTGGACGTTGACCTCGTCGCCGAACAACATGTCCAGTACCCAGACCTCGCCGGGCATGCCGTGCCATTCGGTCGGCCGCGACAGGCGCACGCCCGTGGCCGAGATGTCGGTCAGGTCGGTCTGCCACACGTCGCCGCGCCGACTCATCAGGACCGCCGTCTGGCGCACCATGCGGGCATGCCGGACGTGCGCCGCGTCCACCGGACCGGTTTTGTAATTGCTCGCCACCTCGAACATCCCCTGCTTCTCCGCTGTTCTTGCGCTGCCACCGGGATGGCGACGGAATCCGCGCCTCGGCCCCTATTGTCGCAAGCAAGATGCGCGCCAACCCTCGGGATAGCGCTACTGGACTTCAACCCGATTCGGCCTTAACCTAACGTTCGTGCGTCCGGTGAGGCCTTCACCGGCGGGGCGTTGGCCAATCGCCACCCGCGGCCATTCCCTCCGGTCGCGACTTTCTCGCCTGCAGATGCGTACTCGGGGATCGCCGGTTTGAGGCTGCGGGGGCCGGCTCTACCGGCCGGTGAAATGACTGATGCAAGGATCGGCGAGGCCCTGGCCGTTCCGGTGGCAACCGAACTCCCGTCCCATGTGTCCTGCCTGCAGGACCTCGACGATAGCGACAGGGCTGCGACTGCCAACGGCGGAAACACCCCTCGCAAACTGATGAATACATTTCGCAAATCCACGGCTCGCGGTATCGACGATACCGGTTGCCCGCTGCCGACAAGTGCCGAATGAGCACAGAGACACCATCCAGCGAACCTGCCCTTCACGTACGCGGCCCGTCCCAGGCCGAAGCGCCACGCCAGGAAGAAATGCCGCTGGCGATGGTGCAAGGGCAGCCGCTGCTGCAGATTCCGCAGGACCTGTACATACCGCCGGACGCGCTTGAGGTGATCCTCGAGGCGTTCGAGGGTCCGCTCGACCTGCTGCTGTACCTGATCCGCCGGCAGAACCTCGACATCCTGGACATTCCGGTCGCCGAAATCACCCGCCAGTACATGGACTACATCGAGGTGATGCACGAGATGCGCCTAGAACTCGCGGCCGAGTACCTGGTGATGGCCGCAATTCTGGCCGAGATCAAGTCGCGCCTGCTGCTACCGCGGCCACCTGTCGAGGAAGGCATCGAGGAAGACCCGCGCGCCGAACTGGTCCGCCGCCTGCAGGAATACGAGCGCTTCAAGAAAGCCGCCGAAGACATCGACGCGATGCCAAGGCTGGAGCGCGACATCACGGTCGCACAGGCTTACGTTCCCGACCGCAAGGTGGTCAGGCTGCCGCCACCGGTCGACCTGCGCGAATTATTGCTCGCCATGCGCGACGTGCTGCGTCGAGCGGAGTTGTCGGGGCACCACGAGGTCGAACGCGAACCGTTGTCGGTCCGTCAACGCATGGGGGACGTGCTGCGCCGGCTCGGCGACGGCAGCTTCCATCGCTTCGAGGGCTTGTTCGATGCAGCGGAAGGCAAGCTCGGCGTGGTCGTGACCTTCCTGTCGATCCTCGAGCTCGCCAAGGATCGCCTGATCGAGATCATGCAGGAAGCACCGCTGGCGGCGATCTACCTGAAGGCACGCGCCACAGCTCCGGATGCCGCTGAATGACGGTTCGCGAAAACCGCGAACTGGCCCCGGAAGGCGGCCGCGGCCTGCGAATGCAAGCCGTGCGCAAACCGGGCCGACACGCCGCGGGACAACCAACCCTGGTGCAACATCACGAGGCATGAAACCAAGTGGAACAGCAACACATCAACAACATCGTCGAAGCCACCCTGCTCGCCGCACAGCAACCTCTGACGCTGCCGATGCTGGCCGCCCTGTTCCAGGAAAACGACGACGTCAGCCACGAGGCAATTGCGCGCGCCATCGAGAGCCTGTCCCAGGCCTGCGAGGGCCGGGGCATCGAACTCGTCGAGGTGGCTTCCGGTTACCGCTACCAGGTGCGCGAGGGCGTGCATCCGTGGGTCGCCCGCCTGTGGGCGGAACGCCAGACCAAGTATTCCCGCGCCTTGCTTGAGACCCTGGCGCTGATCGCCTATCGCCAGCCGATCACGCGCGGCGAAATCGAACAGGTGCGCGGTGTCGGCGTATCGACCAGCATCATGCACACGCTGGAGGAGCGGGAATGGATCCGCATCGTCGGATACCGCGACGTGCCAGGCAAGCCAGCGTTGTTCGGTACCACCCGCCAGTTCCTTGATTACTTCAACCTCAAGTCGCTGGACCAGTTGCCGACGCTTGCCGAAATCCGCGAAATCGCCGATCCGCAACTTGCCTTGGCACCCGACGCATCCACGATGCCAGCCGAGGGCCGGGACGATGCCGATGCGGACACCCACGCCACGGACGCTGCCGCACCTGCCGACACGTCACGCACCACCGAGGATGCTGTATGAGTTCCACCCCACGCTCACTATTGACCCTGAAGCGATCGGCTGCGCCCGAGCGCGACGGCTCGCTGGAAGAACGCCTGCACAAGGTGCTGGCCAATGCCGGCCTGGGTTCCCGCCGCATGCTGGAACAGCGGATTGCGAACGGGGACATCCGCGTCAACGGGGCCGCGGCGGAGACGGGGTCAAGCGTGCGCGCCGGCGACCGCGTGGAGATCGACCAGAAGCAATTCGTGGTCGCGACCGATCACCACGAGCACGCCCAGGTCCTGATGTACCACAAGCCCGAGGGCGAACTGACCACGCGAGACGATCCCGAGGGGCGCCCGACCGTGTTCGAGAACCTGCCTCCCCTCAAGGGTTCGCGCTGGATTTCGGTCGGCAGGCTGGACGTGAACACCACCGGCCTGCTGCTGCTGACGACCGACGGCGAGCTCGCCAACGCCCTGATGCATCCCAGCCACGAACTCGAACGCGAATACCTGTGCCGCGTGCACGGTGAAGTGCCCGACGAATTGCTGGAGAAGCTCAAGGCCGGCGTCGAGCTCGAAGACGGCCCCGCGCGCTTCGATGAAATCCACGTGGTCAGCCGCGGCGGCAGCCATTGCTGGTTCCGAGTGATCCTGCACGAAGGGCGCAACCGCGAAGTGCGCCGCCTGTGGGATTCCCAGGGACTGCTGGTGAGCCGCCTGAAACGCATCCGCTACGGCAACGTCGAATTGCCACGAGGCCTGCGCCCGGGCCAACACGCACTGCTCGCCGAGACCCAGGTCAAGGACTTGCGCGAGGTTACCGGCGCCGGTCCCGTCCAGCCGACGTTGACGCTCAAGCCCGTGTTGCACCAGCGCCACACCCCGCGCGGCGTCACCGAAATCCGCCCCGACAGCACCACCCCTCGCGCATGGACCGGAGTGCGCCACGACGAAGCGCGCGAACTCACGGCGTTCGACCGGGTACGGCCGGACGATTTCAATTTCCGCGGCAAGCGCAGGCGTGGTCCGCAGCGCGGCGAGGTCAATGGCAACGTCCTCGCACCCGACAAACCGCCACGCCAGAACCGCCGTGGACGCGGCGTCGCGCCGGGCCAGGAACTGCCCTCCGTGCGCACCTGGTTCGCCGGCGACAAACGGCCCGGGGGCAGCCAGAATCGCGGTGGCCCGGCCGGCGAACGCAACCGCGGCAGCGGCGGGAAAAGTCAGGGGGGTGGTGGTCCCGGGGGCGGCCAGAATCGCGGCGGTCCGGGAGGAAACCGCAGCGGACGCGGCCCGCGGCGCGGGGGTCCGGGCGGCAACCGTTCGCCCGGCAATTGAACGCGAAACCCGTCGGATACAGGCATGGCGGCCCATCGACCCGTCCGCATCTGGCACAACCCGCGCTGTTCCAAATCACGCGGCACGTTAGGGTTGTTGCAGGCACGCGGGCATGAACCCTTGGTCGTCGATTATCTGAACGATCCCCCGGACGAAGCTGAAATCGAAGCAGCGTTGTTGTTACTGGGCCTCGAACCGCGGGCGCTGATGCGCAAGGACGAGGCGATCTACGCCGAACTCGGACTCGACGAACCGGCGTTGTCGCGCCAGCAACTGGTCTCCGCGATGGCCGCGCACCCGATCCTGATCGAACGCCCGATCGTGTTTGCGAACGGCAAGGCCGCCATCGGCAGGCCACCCGAGGCCGTGCTGGCGATCCTGTAATCACGAGGCGTCACTTCAGCTCGAACGCGTCCGCATCCATCCACGCCGGGAATTTCTCGCGGAACGCCGCGAGCGTCGCGGGATCGAGCGCGACCGTGACCGTCTGCTCCTGGGCGCCGAGCTCGGCCATGGTCTGGCCCGTGAAATCGAGCACGGCGCTGTCGCCCGAATACGGCAACTGGTTGCCGTCCACGCCGACCCGGTTGAGGCCGGCGCAATAGCTCAGGTTCTCGATCGCGCGGGCTCGCAGCAAGGTGCGCCAGGCATGGGCACGCGCGGCCGGCCAATTGGCCACGAACAGCACGAGGTCGTAATCGAACCCGTGGCGAATGTCATGGCGATTGCGCGAAAACACCGGGAAACGCAGGTCGTAGCAGACCAGTGGACAGATCCTCCAGTCCTTCCATTCCACCACCAGCCGCTCGCGGCCGGCCGCGTACCGCTTGTGTTCGTCGGCGTAGCGAAACAAATGCCGCTTGTCGTAATGACGAACCTCGCCGTCCGGCGTCACGAACAGCAGGCGGTTGAACACGCCGTCGCCTACCCGCAACTGCACGCTGCCAGTGACCGCTGCGTCGAGCTCGCGCGAACGCTCGCGCAACCAGGCAACGGTGGGGCCGTCCATCGTCTCGGCATCATGGATGGCCTCGTTGGAGAAGCCGCTGGTGAACGTCTCCGGCAACACCACCAGGTCGGTCTGCCCCGCCAGCGGCGCGATCATGGAGCCGTAGTAAGTCCGGTTGCCGGCCGGATCGTGCCAGCGGGTTGCACCCTGGACCATCGTGACCCTCAGAGCTTGCATAGCCTTTCCGCGGCCGCCTGCATGGTTTCATCGCTCTTGGCGAAGCAGAAACGCACCAGCCTGGCGTCCGGCGCGGTTTCGTAGAACGCCGAGACCGGGATCGCGGCGACGCCCGCCCCGCGCACCATCCACTCGCAGAAGCTCAGGTCGTCGGTCTCGCGGATAGCGGAATAATCGGCCAACTGGAAGTAGCCGCCTTGCACGTCGGACAAGGCGAAGCGCGAGCCCGCGAGCAGCTCGCGGAAGCGGTCGCGCTTGGCCTGGTAGAAACCGGCCAGGTCGCGTGCGTGCTGGGGATCGCGTTCCATCACATCGGCAAACGCGCATTGCGCGGGATGGAACGTGCAGAACGTGAGGTACTGGTGCACTTTCCGGAATTCGGCCGTCAACGGCTTGGGCGCAACGCAGTAGCCCACCTTCCACCCGGTGCAATGCCAGGTCTTGCCGAACGAGGAGACCACGAAGCTGCGCTCGGCGAGTTCCGCCCGACGCGACACGCTGAGGTGCTTGCGGCCGTCATAGACGATGTGCTCGTAGACTTCGTCGGAAATCACCAACAGGCCGTGCCGCGCGGCGATTTCGGACAGGGCATCGAGGTCGAATTCGGCGAACACGGCACCGGACGGATTATGCGGACTGTTGACCACGATCATCCGTGTCTTCGGAGTGACCGCATCACGCACGCGCTGCCAATCCACCGAAAAATCCGGCAGCCGCAGCGGCACGTGCACCGCCCTGCCACCCGCCAGCGCGATGGCGGGTTCGTAGCAGTCGTAGCAGGGATCGAGCACGATCACCTCGTCGCCGGCGTGCACCGAGCATGCTATCGCCGCGAAGATCGCCTCGGTCGCACCGGACGTCACCGTCACTTCGTTGTCGGCGCTGATGCGGCGACCGTACATGCGATCCACCTGCACTGCGATCTGTTCACGCAGCTTCGGGATCCCGCTCATCGGCGCATACTGGTTGCGGCCGTCGCTCATCGCGCGGGTCAGCGCTTCCCGCAGGTTTGCGGGAGTCTCGAAATCCGGAAACCCCTGCCCCAGGTTCACCGCCTTGTGCTCCAGCGCAAGCTGGCTCATCACCGTGAAAATGGTGGTGCCGACCTTGGGCAGCTTGGTTTCGATCTGCATGCGTGCGATCCCGTCCGGACGTCCCAAAACCACAGGATGGTAGCACGCGTCCGACGATTCAGATCGCGCGCTTCCTGCATTCCAGGTGCTGGCGTCGCGACGCCTCCGGCAGGCGTTCGGCGAGGAAATCGACCAATGCACGCACCGCCGGAAGCAAACCGCGCCGGGTCGGGTAAACGAAATGCATGATGCCTTCCGGAACGCTCCAGTCCGGCAGCAGCACTTCCAGGTCGCCCCGCGCGACCGCCGGTGCGCACACGAATTCCGGCAGCAACGCCACGCCGATGCCGCGATGCGCGGCCTCCAGCAGCACGGCGAAATCGCCGCATATCATGCGCGGCTGGACTTCCACCCGGGCCCGCTTGCCGTCCGGGCCGGCCAGGGTCCAGACATGGGCACCTTCGTGCTCGTGCTGCGACAACGCGGGCAGCGCGGCGAGGTCCTCGGGGCGTTGCGGCCGACCATGGGCCTCCAGCAATGCCGGACTGGCCACGGGCAGCACCGTCGACTGCCCGAACGTGCGCGCCACCAGCAGGGCGTCGGTGTCAAGGCTGTCACGTACGCGAATGGCGACGTCGTATCCCTCGTTGATCAGGTCCACTCGCCGATCACTGGACAACAGCCGCACCTGTACCTTCGGATGGGTCGACAGGAAATCCGGCAGCAGGAACGCCATCACGGTCTGGCACAGCGCGACCGGACAGCTCACCCTCACGACGCCGCGGGGCTCGGACCGCAATTCGTCGACCGCCTCCTTGGCGGCCCGCGCCTCCTCGAGCATCGCGCGGCAGTGCTGGTAAAAGCGCTCGCCCGCCTCGGTGACAACGAACTTGCGCGTGGTTCTCTGCAACAGGCGCACGCCGAGGCCTTCCTCCAGTTGCGACACGCGCTTGCTCAAGCGCGATTTCGGCACGTTCAGCGCACGGCTCGCAGCGGAGAAACCGCCGTGCTCGACCACCGCGGCGAAAAAAAACAAGTCATTGAGGTCGGGCAGGTTTGCGTAGGCGACTGACACGCTGTTCTCCACGCTGAACGATCCGTTCGGACAACACCATCTTATCGGCGCGCACCCGCGTGCTTATGTTGTCGGGGTTGCCGCGCATGCGGCCCAACCGGAACCCGCCATGAAAATCCTCCAGATCGACTCCAGCGTCCTCGGCCACAACTCGGCCTCCCGTCGCATGAGCGCAGCCATCGTCGCACGCCTGCGCGCCGAACAGCCCAACGCCACCGTCGTCCACCGCGACCTGGCCGCGCATAGCCTGCCGCACTACACGCCGGTCCTCGCCGAGGACCATCCGTGCGTCCAGCGCAACGCCGAAATCCTCGACGAATTTCTCTCCGCGGACG
>JAJXWZ010000139.1 GCA_021781345.1 Pseudomonadota bacterium | reverse complement strand
ATCTCGATGCCGCCCAGCGTCGGCACGTCGCCGGCCTGATGCGGGTCAACCACACGGGCGAGGTTTGCGCGCAGGCGCTCTACGACGGACAGGCGGTACTGGCGCGCGACCCCGCAACGCGCGCGCACCTGCATGCGGCCGCCACCGAGGAAACGGACCACCTCGCGTGGTGCGCGCAACGCCTACGCGAACTAGACGATCTTCCCAGCGCCTTCAACCCGTTGTGGTACGCCGGCAGCTTCGCCATCGGCGCGCTGGCGGCGCTGGCCGGGGATCGCTGGAGCCTGGGGTTCGTGGTCGAGACCGAACGCCAGGTGGAAGCGCATCTGGGCGAGCACATCCAGCGCCTTCCGGCCGCGGATTTGCGTTCGCGCTCGATTCTTGAAACCATGCAGGCGGATGAGGCGCGTCATGCCGACAATGCGTTGGCGAGAGGTGGCTCGATGCTTCCGCGGCCGATCCCTTCGCTGATGTGCGGCGCGTCGGCGGTAATGAAGGCCGTGGCGTATCGTTTCTAGCCGCATCGCCGCAAGACGAACGGCCCGACGCCGGGCATCGCGGCCCGTAAGCCCGTGTCCCCTGCTGTCATGCGGCGCGCTGGCGGGCGACCGGCGCAGCGAGGCATGTGGACGCGCCGATTGGCGCGACCGTGTAGAGCGCTCCGGTTACATCAGGTTGCGGCCGTGGAAGAGTTCCTCGATCTCGCGCTTGAGCAGCAATTCGATGCGCTGGCGATCCTTGAAGGACAGGTCTTCGGCGTGAGCCTCGAACAGGTACGTATCGAGGTCGAAATCCTTCACGTGCATCTTCGTGTGGAAGATGTTTTCCTGGTAGACGTTCACGTCGAACATCTGGTACTTGCGACGGATGTGCCGGGCCAGGTAGTCCTGGATCGAGTTGATCTTGTGATCGATGTAATGCTTCTTGCCATGGATGTCGCGGGTGAAACCGCGCACCCGGTAGTCCATCGTCACGATGTCGGACTCGAAGCTGTCGATAAGGTAATTCAACGCCTTCAGCGGCGAGATCACGCCGCAGGTAGCCACGTCGATGTCGGCGCGGAAGGTCGCGATGCCGTTGTGCGGATGCGTTTCCGGATAGGTGTGCACGGTGATGTGCGACTTGTCCATGTGCGCCACCACCGCATCCGAGATCATGTCCCTGCCGAGCTTGTCGATCAGCGGATGCTCGGAAATCAGCATCGTCACCGACGCGCCCTCGGGATCGTAATCCTGGCGCGCTATGTTGAGGATGTTGGCGCCGATGATGTCGGCGACATCGGTCAGGATCTGGGTCAGGCGATCGGCGTCGTAGGCCTCGTCGATGTAGTCGATGTAGCGGTCGCGCTGGTCCTTGGTGACCGCATAGCAGATGTCGTAGATGTTGAAGCTGAGCGCCTTGGTGAGGTTGTTGAACCCCTGCAGCTTCAGGCGGGGCAGCGGCTTGACCACGGCGGTATCCTCGGGACCGGTAAAAATGAAATGCACGCGCGTGGATGGACGATCGGGCACGTGCCAGGGTGATGGGAAAACGCAAAGTATGCGGGAAACGGGCCGCAGGTGCACCCATCGGGTTCCTGCTCTGTTAATGTGCGGGCATCCTCGCAACGGTGCTAGACTCACACGCCATCGGTGTGACGCAATGCATAGAAGCCATGTCTGAATTGCGCTACCTGCTGCAGAAAGTCTACGAGCGTTCGCAGGCACCGGCGAACCTCGCACCCGACCCGGCGACCATGCAGCGCCTGCTGGAACAGTGCCACCGCCGCCGCTATCCCGGAAAAACCGCCATCCTGCGTCCCGGCGATCCCGCCAACACGCTGTTTTACGTGATCGACGGTTCGGTCACCGTCTGCAGCGAGGACGAACAGGGACGCGAGCTGATCCTGGCCTACATCAACCGCGGCGAATTCATCGGCGAAATGGGCCTGTTCGTGGAACAGGCGCAGCGCGAGGTCCTGATTCGCACCCGCAGTGCCTGCGAATTGGCCGAGATCGGCTACGACAAGCTGTTCCAGTTGCTCGCCGGCCCCCTGCGCGAGGATTGTCCGCGCATCCTGTTCGCGATCGGCTCGCAACTGACCCACAGGCTCCTGCGCACGTCGCGCCAGGTCAGCCGCATGGCGTTCATGGACGTTACCAACCGCATCGCCCGCACGCTGCTGGATCTGTGTCAGGAACCGGATGCGATGACCCATCCGGATGGCACCCAGATCCGGATCTCGCGCCAAGAGCTTTCGCGCATCGTCGGTTGCTCCCGCGAGATGGCCGGCCGCGTGCTGAAGCAGCTCGAGGTCGAGGGCGGCATCGACGTGTCCGGCAAGACCATCGTGGTGCGCGGCACGCGTTGACGCGTTGCCCGGTGGTTCCGGTTGCCGTTCAGCCGGTCGCAAACAAACGCCGCAGTTCGGCGCCGGGATCGTCGGCGCGCATGAACGTTTCGCCCACCAGGAACGCATTGATGCCAGCCCCGCGCAGGCGCGCAACGTCTGCACGCGTGGCGATCCCGCTTTCCGTTACCAGCAGGCGGCCGGAAGGCACCGCGTCCTTGAGCGACAACGTGGTCTCGATGCGCGTCTCGAACGTGCGCAGGTCGCGGTTATTGATGCCGACGAGCGTGCGCGCGGGTTCCGGGAGTGGCAATGCACGCCGCAGGTCGAGCGCGTCGTGGACCTCCACAAGGACGTCGAGGCCGCACTCTATCGCCAGCGCATGCAGGTTGGCTAGCATGGCATCGTCCAGCGCCGCCGCGATCAGCAGGATCGCGTCCGCACCGATCGCACGCGCCTCGCGGACCTGGTACGCGTCGATCGTGAAATCCTTGCGCAACACCGGCAACGCGCAAGCCGCGCGCGCGTCGCGCAGATACGCGTCGCTGCCCTGGAAGAAATCGACGTCGGTCAGCACCGACAGGCACGCGGCGCCACCGGCTTCGTAACCGCGCGCGATGGCGGCCGGATCGAAATCTGCCCGGATCAAGCCTTTCGATGGACTCGCCTTCTTGACCTCCGCGATCACCGCGGCCCGACCCTGCTCCATGCGTGCGCGCAGCGCAATCGCGAATCCCCGGGCAGGCGGCATGTCCTCGCCGCGGGCGCGCAGGCTTGCCAGCGGCACGCGCTCCTTGCGCTCGGCTACTTCCTCGCGCTTGCGCGCAAGGATGCGTTGCAGGATGTCGCTCATGCCTGCTCCGCCGCCAACGCTTGTGTCGCCGCGACGAATCGATCGAGCTTCGCACGCGCGGAACCGTCGTCGATCGCCGCGCGCGCACGCTCGATACCGTCGGCCATAGAGTCGGCCACGCCCGCCGCGTAGAGCGCCGCGCCGGAATTGAGCAGCACGATGTTGCGTGCCACACCGTCGTCGCCGGCCAGCACCTGCAGGAGCATGGCCTTGGACTCGGCCGCGCCGTCCACGCGCAGGTTGCGGCTGGATGCCATGGGAATGCCGAACTGTTCGGATTCGATCTCGTATTCGCGGACCTTGCCGTCGCGCAACTCGCCGACCAGCGTGGCGCCGCCCAGCGAGATTTCGTCGAGGCCGTCCTTGCCGTGCACCACCAACGCACGCGCCACGCCGAGGCGCTGCAGCACGCGCACCTGTATGCCGACGAGATCGGGATGGAACACACCCATCAGGATGTTCGGTGCTCCGGCGGGGTTGGTCAGCGGCCCAAGGATGTTGAACAGCGTACGCACGCCCATCTCGCGGCGCACCGGCGCCACGGCTTTCATCGCCGGATGAAAGCGCGGCGCGAACATGAAGCCAATGCCGGTTCGTTCGATGCATCGGGCGACCTGTGCGGGGCCGAGGTCGATTTTCGCGCCCAGCGCCTCCAGCACGTCCGCGCTGCCGGAAGACGACGATACGCTGCGATTACCGTGCTTGGCGACACGCGCACCCGCTGCTGCCGCAACGAACATGGAAGCGGTCGAGATATTGAAGCTGTGCGCACCATCGCCACCGGTGCCGACGATGTCGAGCATGTGCGGATCCGGCGGCAGATCAACCTTTTCGGCCAGCTCACGCATCACTGTCGCAGCGCCGGCTATTTCGCCCACGGTCTCCTTCTTGACGCGCAAACCGGTCAGGATCGCCGCCGTCATCGCCGGCGAGACTTCCCCGCGCATGATCCGGCGCATCAGGTCGATCATCTCGTCGTGGAAGATCTCGCGATGCTCGATTGTGCGCTGCAGCGCCTCGTGCGGAGTGATGCCCATGCTCATGCCGCCTTGGGCAATTGCTGGCGCAGGAAATTACGCAACAAGTCGTGGCCATTGCGCGTCAGGATCGACTCCGGATGGAATTGCACGCCCTCGACGGCGAGCGCCGCGTGGCGCAGGCCCATGATTTCGTCGAACGTGCCGTCCGCGCGCTCGGTCCACGCGCTGATTTCCAGGCAATCCGGCAAGCTCGCGCGTTCGACCACCAGCGAGTGGTAACGCGTCGCCTCGAAGGGCTCGGGCAGGCCGGCGAACACGCCGGCGCCGCGATGCCGGACCGGCGACGTCTTGCCGTGCATGATCTCCCCTGCCCTGACCACCCTGCCGCCGAAGGCCTGACCTATCGCCTGGTGGCCCAGGCACACGCCGAGGATCGGGATGCTGCCGGCTAGGGCGCGGATCAATTCCAGCGTGATGCCGGCCTGGTCGGGGGTGCCCGGTCCCGGTGAGATCACGATGCGGTCCGGCCCGAGCCCGAGGATGCCGGCGACATCGAGTACGTCGTTGCGCAGAACCTTGACGTCCTCGCCCAATTCGCCCAGATACTGGGCGAGGTTGAACGTGAAGCTGTCGTAGTTGTCGATCAGCAGCAACATGAAAATCGCCCTTCGGGAAACGCGATCATAGTGTCCGCATTCGTGTTTGGCATCCCCGCAAGGATCCGCGGTCCCGGCGCAACTGGCCGATCCAGTTGCGCTGGATCAAGGCGCGGGCGTGGCGAGCCGCTACAACGACCCCATGGATGCCACATCCGCCCAGCACGACCCTCCTCCCGCGGCGGTGGCCTTCCACATCCACGGACTTACCAAGGTCTATCGCTCGAGCCTAGTCGAGGTCCACGCGCTGCGCGGACTCGACCTCGACATCCACCAGGGCGAGATGCTGGTGCTGCTGGGGCCATCCGGGTCCGGGAAATCCACGTTCCTCAACATCCTCGGCGGCATCGACCGGCCGACTGCGGGGGAGGCGCGATTCCGCGACCATGATCTTGCACGCATGAGCGACGGCGAGCTGACCTGGTACCGCCGCGACCACGTCGGCTTCGTGTTCCAGTTCTACAACCTGATCCCGAGCCTCACGGCGCGGGAAAACGTTGCCCTGGTCACCGAGATTGCCCGCCGCCCCATGCCGCCCGAAGACGCGCTTGCGCTGGTGGGCCTGGCGGGACGCGCCGACCATTTCCCGGCGGAACTCTCCGGCGGCGAGCAGCAACGCGTCGCGATCGCCCGCGCGATCGCCAAACGCCCTGAAATCCTGCTTTGCGACGAGCCGACCGGCGCGCTCGACTCGCCCACCGGCGTGATCGTGTTGCAGGCGATCGAACGCATCAACGCCGAACTCGGCACGACCTCGGTGGTGATCACCCACAACGTCGCGATCGCGGACATGGGCCACCGCGTGGCGTCGTTCGCGAATGGCCGCATCACGCAAGTGGTCGTGAACGCTCGGCGGCAACCAGCCAGCTCGCTGAGGTGGTAAGCGTGCGCGCCCTCGACCGCAAGCTGTTGCGCGATTTGTGGCACGTGCGCGGCCAGACGGCCGCGATCGCGGCGGTGATCGCCTGCGGCGTGGCGATCGTCATCATGACCTTCGGCGCCATGGTTTCCCTGCGCGATACACGCGACCGCTATTACGAACGCTACCGTTTCGCGGACGTGTTCTCGCAGCTTCGGCGCGCACCGCTGCAGGTAGCGGCGCGGATCGGCGCCATCCCGGGCGTCGCGGAGTGGGAGACCCGGATCACCCGCTATGCGGCGCTCGACATACCGACGCTGCGGCAACCCGCGGCCGCGATGCTGGTGTCGCTGCCTGACGGAGGCGAACCCAGGCTGGATCGCATCGCCCTTCGCCGCGGGCGCCTGCCGATGCGCGGACGCGACGAACTGGTCATGAGCGAGAACATGGCAGCGGCACTGGGGTACGCGCCAGGCAACGAACTTGCGGTGCTGCTGAACGGGCGCAAGCGAGTGTTCACGATCGTCGGCGTGGCACTGTCGCCCGAGTTCGTGTATGTGCTGGCACCCGGACAACTGATGCAGGACGACCGCACCTTCGGCATCCTGTGGATCGACCGCTCGATCATGGAAGCCGCTTACGACATGAAGGGCGCATTCAACGACGTCGGCGTGCGACTGGCACCGGGAGCATCCGAACCGGAGGTTGTGCGTCGCCTGGATGCGCTGCTGGCGCGCTACGGCGGCACCGCCGCCTACGGCCGCTCTGATCAGCTCAGCAATGCCTACCTCGACCAGGAACTCGGGCAGCTGCGCACCATGGCCTTCGTGATTCCGCCGATCTTCCTCGCGGTCGCGGCGTTCCTGATGCACATGGTGCTGTCCCGCCTGATCGACACCGAACGCGAATCCATCGGCCTGCTGAAATCGTTCGGTTACACGAACCGCGAGGTCGGTGCGCATTACCTGAAGTTCTCCCTCGCCATCGCAACCCCGGGCGTAATCGCGGGATGCGCGGCGGGGCTGCTGCTCGGCCACTGGATGACCACCATCTACCAGCACTACTTCCGCTTTCCGTTCCTGCGCTACGAGATCGAGCCCGTGGTGCTTTCTGCCGCGGTCGCGCTTTCGCTGGCGGCGGCGATCCTGGGGACGTGGGGGGCGGTGTCCCGCGCGACGAGGCTGGCGCCAGCGGCGGCGATGCAGCCACCGACGCCCACGACTTATCGACGGACCCTCGCGGACAGGCTGCAACTCGGCCGGCATCTGTCGATGCCGACCGAAATGATCCTTCGGCACGTCGAACGCTGGCCGCTCAGGGCACTCCTCACGATCTCCGGAACCGCGATGGCAGTGATGCTGCTGGTCACCTTGTTCTTCTTTTTCAACTCGATCGACGAGCTGGTCGACGGGTTCTACTTCCGGGAAAACCGGCAGGATCTGGTGATCGGGCTGGTCGATCCGCGCGCCGAAGCGGCGCGCTTCGACATTGCGCGACTGCCGGGGGTCAGGGCCGCCGAGCCGGTCCTGCAGGTTCCGGCCCGGCTCGCACACGGCCATCTGAGCCAGCGCATCGCGATTTCTGGCCTGGATGCCGACAGTGCCTTCCGGACATTCCGGGACTCGGCGGGCCGTGGCTTCACCCTGCCCGGACAAGGGATCGTCATCTCGGAAAAGCTGGCCACCCTGCTCGAGCTGCACGGCGGCGAGGGTGTCCACGTGGAGATCCTGCAAGGCGCCAGGCGCCAGGCCACGCTGCCGGTCGCCGCCATCACTTCGGAACACGTCGGGCTGTCCGCCTACATGGAGCGGGGCGCACTCGCCCGGCTGACGGGCGAACCCGGCACGGTCACCGCGATCCAGGCACTGGTGGACACCGCGGCGCGTGCCGAATTGACACGGAGGCTCAAGGCGATCCCGGCCGTCGCGACCCTATCCACGCGCGAACAGGCCATCACCGCGCTCCGGGAAACCATGGCGCGCAGCATGACCATCGTGATCGACTTCTACATCGCGCTCGGCGCCATCATCGCCTTCGGCGTGGTCTACAACGCTGCCCGCATCTCGCTGTCCGAACGCGGTCGCGAACTGGCCAGCCTGCGCATCCTCGGATTCACGCGATTCGAAGTGAGCTACGTGCTGCTGGGTGAACTGGCCCTGCTGGTGCTGGCCGGATTGCCTATCGGGTGCGCACTGGGCCGCGGACTCGCCTGGGCCACCGCCCGCGCCATGGAAACCAAGCTCTTCCGCATTCCCTTCGCCATGCAGCCATCGACCTACGGCATCGCCATCGGCATCGTATTGGCCTCGGCCACGACGTCCGCCGCGATGATCGCATGGCGCATCCGTCAACTCGACCTGGTCGCGGTCCTGAAAGCGAGGGAATGACCATGCACCCCGGTCACCGCCGCGCAATTTTCATCGCCATGCTTGCGCTCGTCGTCGCGGGCGCCTTGGCATGGAGCTTCCTGCCGCGCGCGCTGCCGGTGGAAGTGGCCGAGGTCACGCGCGGGCCCATGGCGGTCCAGGTGTCCGACAACGGCCGCACCCGCATCCGCGAGATCTATCGGCTGTCCGCACCCGTCGGCGGCAGGCTCCTGCGCGTGGAGGTCCACCCCGGCGACGAAGTGGTCGGTGGCAAGACCCTGGTCGCGGAACTGCAGCCCA
>JAJXWZ010000181.1 GCA_021781345.1 Pseudomonadota bacterium | reverse complement strand
TTCGGTCCCGCTGGAGTACCGCTCCAGATTGGCCATCAACTTCGCACAGTACTGCCGCACCGCGGTGTTCTTCTCGTCGCCCTCGCCACCGACCAGCTTGAGTGACGGGGCTTTGCAAACAGTGCTTTCCATGGTCATCTCCATCGCCTCGATGAATGCCATGGTGCCACCTGCTTGCGACAATACGTGTCGCACCAAATTACGTAATCGCGTAGTCGCGTTGAAGATGCGGATTCTCAGGAATACCCATTGGATCCATACATGCCGCCTTTCCAAAAGCGGACGGTGGCCAAGGGCCGCTTCGGGTCGATGACCGTCCATTCGAGGTCAGCGTGCGCCGCGGTCAGGCCCTTGGGTACGCACAGCGGTGCGAGCCGGCTACTCATGTATGGGTTACGTGGGCGTCACGGAGTCGTCGAAAGACATCGTGGGCGCTCGCGGGTCGTGCGAGAACTGGGGCATGAACCTGTCGACACCGAAGCGAACGTCGCGGCGAACAGCTCGCGTGCTCCAGAAACCACGTTATGGGGGTGCGGAAGGGGGTAGCTGGCGGACACGCATCGCGAGGCCTCTTCGCGCAACAATGCCTTAGGTCGACTTTCCGAGTCCCCCCTTGGCACCAAACTAAAGAACGCGCGGTGACGATGCATTCGTACCGCGCGTTTTTCATGCCAGGCTTGGACACGCAAGCCAAGCCGGGTGCGGGCTGGAAGCGTGTGTGCACGCGATATCACGTTATCCGCGATTGCGGCACGCGCCGGTGCGTGCGAAAATTGCACGGTTAACGCGGATCGAAGAGCATGCTCACAGGCTACTGGCCCATCCTCCTGTTCCTCATTGTCGCCGGCGGCATCGGCGTTGCGTTGATCGTGGTCGGCTGGATCGCGGGCCCGCGCCATCCCAGCGCCGAGAAGTACTCGCCGTACGAATGCGGCTTCGAGGCCTTCGAAGGCGCGCGCATGAAATTCGACGTGCGCTACTACCTGATCGCGATCCTGTTCATCCTGTTCGACCTCGAGATCGCCTTCCTGTTTCCGTGGGCGACGGTGTTCTCGAAGATCGGCATCACCGCGTTGATAGAGATGTTCACGTTCCTGCTGTTGCTGGTCGTGGGCTACATCTACGTGTGGAAGAAGGGAGCGCTGGAATGGGACTGATCTCCACCGTCGACAAGGTCATGCACAACCCGGTGCCGATCGGGAAGGTGGACGACATCCTGCGGCCCGAGGCCGACAACCCGATCGTGCAGCGCGGGTTCGGCGTGACCACCGTGGACGCATTGATGAACTGGGCGCGCACCGGCTCGATGTGGCCGATGACGTTCGGCCTAGCCTGCTGCGCGGTGGAGATGATGCACGCGGGCGCGGCGAGGCTCGACCTCGACCGCTACGGCGTGATCTTCCGGCCCAGCCCGCGCCAGTCCGACGTGATGATCGTGGCCGGCACCCTGGTCAACAAGATGGCGCCGGCCTTGCGCAAGGTCTATGACCAGATGCCCGACCCCAAGTGGGTCATCTCGATGGGCAGTTGCGCAAATGGCGGCGGCTACTATCACTATTCGTATTCGGTAGTGCGCGGTTGCGATCGCGTCGTGCCCGTTGACGTGTACGTGCCTGGCTGTCCGCCGACCGCGGAGGCATTGATTTACGGGATTCTGCAGCTGCAGAAGAAGATTCGCCGCACCAGCACCATCGGGCGTTGATGGCCATGACCCAGACCACACCCCGACAACTGGCCGAGAGGTTGCGCGTGCACTTCGGCGAGCGCATCGTCCACGCCGACGTGTCCCATGGGCAGGTGACGATCGAAGTCACGCCCGCGCATCTGGTCGAGACCTGCACCGCGCTGCGCGACGACCTTGGGTTCCGGTTCGCGCAGCTGACCGATCTGTGCGGGGTGGATTTCCTCAGTTACGGCGAGGGCGAGTGGTCGACCTCGGAGACCGCGACCACTCAGGGATTCGGACGGGGCGTCACCGGCGACAGTGCGCCCGGCCGCTTCGACTGGGAGCACCGCCAGCGGCACCCGCAGTTCCTGCGCCGGTTCGCCTCGGTGGTGCACCTGCTTTCCTTCGAACACAATATCCGGCTGCGGGTGCGCAGCTTCGCGCCCGAGGATGCGCTGCCGGTACTGCCTACGCTCACCGGAGTGTGGCCGTCCGCGAACTGGTACGAGCGCGAAGCGTTCGACCTGTTCGGCATCGTATACGAGGGCCATCCGGACCTGCGCCGCATCCTGACCGACTACGGTTTCGTGGGGCATCCCTTCCGCAAGGATTTCCCGCTGATCGGCAACGTCGAGGTGCGCTACGACCCCGAGGCCAGGCGCGTGGTGTACGAGCCCGTCGCCTCTGTGACGCCGCGCGTGACCGTCGCGCGCGTGGTGCGCGAGGATTCGCGCTGGAGCACTGCGCGCGAGGAAGCCGCCGACGACTGGAAGGACAACTGACGTGACCGACCCACACGACCAGGCTGGCGAAATCCGCAGTTACACGATGAACTTCGGACCCCAGCATCCGGCCGCGCACGGCGTGCTGCGGTTGGTGATGGAGATGGAAGGCGAGACCATCGTCCGCATCGATCCGCACGTCGGGCTGCTGCACCGCGGTACCGAGAAGCTGGCCGAGTCCAAGCCCTTCAACCACTCGATCGGCTACATGGACCGGCTCGACTACGTGTCGATGATGTGCAACGAGCACGCCTACGTGCGCGCGATCGAGCAGTTGATGGGGATCGAGCCGCCCGAGCGTGCCCAGTGGATCCGCACCCTGTTCGACGAGGTCACGCGCATCCTCAACCACCTGATGTGGGTGGGATCCAACGCGCTCGACCTCGGTGCAATGGCGGTGTTCCTTTACGCGTTCCGCGAGCGCGAGGAACTGATGGATTGCTACGAGGCGGTGTCCGGTGCGCGCATGCACGCCACCTACTACCGGCCGGGCGGGGTCTATCGCGACCTGCCCGCCAGGATGATCGAGTACAAGGAATCGCCCTGGCACAAGGGCAAGGACCTCAAGCGCATGAACGCATGGCGCGAGGGGTCGATGCTGGACTTCCTCGACGCGTTCGCCGAGGACTTCCAGCACAAAGTGGACGAATACGAGGAGCTGCTCACCGACAACCGCATCTGGAAGCAGCGCACGGTGGACATCGGCATCGTCAGCCCCGAACAGGCGATGGCGCTGGGCATGTCGGGTCCGATGCTGCGCGCGTCCGGCATCGAGTGGGACCTGCGCAAGAAGCAGCCCTACGCGAAGTACGCCGAGGTGGATTTCGAGATCCCGGTCGGTACACGCGGCGATTGCTATGACCGCTACCTCGTGCGCATGGCAGAGATGCGCCAGTCGGCGCTGATCATCCGCCAGTGCGTGGACTGGCTGCGCAAGAATCCCGGTCCGGTCATGGTCGAAAACTACAAGGTCGCGCCTCCCAAGCGCGAAGACATGAAGGAATCGATGGAAGCCTTGATCCATTGGTTCAAGTTGTTCACGGAAGGCTTCAGCGTGCCGGCGGGCGAAACCTACGCCGCGGTCGAGGCGCCCAAGGGCGAGTTCGGCTGCTACCTGGTTTCCGACGGCGCCAACAAGCCGTTCCGCGTGCACCTGCGCGCGCCAGGGTTCGCACACCTGTCGTCGATCAACGAGATCACCGCCGGCCACATGCTGCCCGACGTGGTGGCGATGATCGGAACGTACGACCTGGTGTTCGGGGAGGTCGACCGATGAAAGCGGCTGGTGATTTCGACAAGGTCAAGGATGTCGACCCGATGGCGCTGTTGACCGCCGAAACGCGCGCGCACATCGACCACTGGGCCGCCAAGTTCCCGCCCGAGCGCAAGCGCTCGGCGTTGATCCAGGCGCTGGTCGCGGCGCAGGAGCAGAACGGCGGCCACCTGACCGATGCGTTGATGGCCGCGACCGCGAAGTACCTCGGATTGCCGCCGCTGTGGGCCTACGAGGTCGCGACCTTCTATTCGATGCTCGAAACGCGTCCCGTCGGACGCCACAACGTTGCCATCTGCACCAACATTTCCTGCTGGCTGAATGGTGCCGAGGGCATCGTGCGCCATTGCGAGAAGAAACTGGGCGTGAAGCTTGGCGAGAGCACCGCCGACGGACGCATCTACCTCAAGAACGAAGAGGAATGCCTCGCGGCCTGCTGCGGCGCGCCGATGATGGCGGTGGACGGCCACTACTACGAGAACCTGACGCCCGAGAAGATCGACGAAATTCTGGATGGACTGAAATAATGGCTTACGGCCCCGCACCCCAGGATCACCAGGTCGTCTACACCACGCTCCACTTCGAGGAGCCGTGGACGCTCGAGAATTACCGCAAGACCGGTGGCTGGCAGGCCTGGGAAAAGATCCTGGCCGACAAGACCGACCCCGCCACGATCATCGACGAGTTGAAGAAGAGTTCGTTGCGCGGACGTGGCGGCGCCGGCTTCCCGACCGGCATGAAGTGGTCGTTCATGCCGCGCAATGCGCCGGGCCAGAAGTACATCCTGTGCAATTCCGACGAATCCGAACCAGGCACCTGCAAGGATCGCGACATCCTGCGCTTCAATCCGCACGCGGTGCTGGAAGGCATGGCGATCGCCTGCTACGCGACCGGCTCCACGGTCGCCTACAACTACCTGCGCGGCGAATTCCACCACGAGCCTTTCGAGCGCATGGAGCAGGCGCTGCACGAGGCAGAGGCGGCGGGCCTGCTGGGAAAGAACATCCGCGGCAGCGGCATCGACGTGACCATCCACAACGCGCTCGGCGCTGGCGCCTACATCTGCGGCGAGGAAACCGCATTGATGGAATCGCTGGAGGGGAAGAAAGGCTGGCCGCGCTACAAGCCGCCGTTCCCAGCCAACTTCGGGCTGTACGGACGGCCCAGCACCATCAACAACACCGAAACCTACGCTTCGGTGCCGGCGATCCTGCGGCGCGGCGCGGACTGGTTCCTCAATCTCGGCAAGCCCAACAACGGCGGCCCGAAGATTTTTTCGGTTTCGGGCCACGTCAACAAGCCCGGCAATTACGAGATCCGCCTGGGCACGCCCTTCAAGGACCTGCTCGAGATGGCCGGCGGCGTCCGCAGCGGCCACACCTTGAAGGCGGTGATCCCGGGCGGGTCGTCGATGAAGGTGCTCAAGGCCGACAAGATCATGGCATGCACCATGGACTACGACTCGCTGCGCGACGCGGGGTCGGGCCTGGGTTCGGGCGCCGTGATCGTGATGGACGACAGCACCTGCATGGTGCGCGCCTGCGAGCGCATCGCGCGCTTCTACCACATGGAATCGTGCGGACAGTGCACGCCGTGCCGTGAAGGCACCGGCTGGATGCACCGGCTGCTCAGCCGCATCGTGGCCGGGGGCGGGACCCCGGAGGACCTACATCGCCTCAAGGCCGTCGCGGGGCAGATCGAAGGCCACACCATCTGCGCGTTCGGTGAAGCCGCCGCGTGGCCGGTGCAGGCGTTCCTCGCCAATTTCTGGGACGAGTTCGAGTACTACTGCAAGCACGGCCGCTCGATGGTGGACGATCAACTGGGAGTGGCGGCATGAGCGCCACGCAAAAAGACGCGTGGCGCATAGCGCCACACATCCACAACCCCCGCGTGCGCCGCGGTAACCGCAATGCGCGCCGCCCCTTTGACTCAAGGGGGCCAAGCGTCAGTGCTTTGGGCGAAACCCTATGAATTCGGTACCGAAAGACGCAGCGCCGGTCGAGATGGTCGAGTTCGAGGTCGACGGCCATCCGGTCAGCGCGCCCAAGGGTTCGATGATCATCCAGGCCACCGACGCCGCGAAGATCCCCGTGCCGCGCTTCTGCTACCACGACAAGCTGCCCATCGCGGCCAGCTGCCGGCAGTGCATGGTCGAGGTCGAGATGGGCGGCAAGATGGTTCCCAAGCCACAGCCCGCCTGCGCGACACCGGTCGCGCCGGGCATGAAGGTATTCACGCGCTCTCCGAACGCGATGAAATGGCAGCGCAACACCATGGAGTTCCTGCTGATCAACCATCCGCTGGATTGCCCGATTTGCGACCAGGGCGGCGAATGCGAACTGCAGGACCTCTCGATGGGTTACGGCCGTTCGGTGTCTCGTTTCACCGAACGCAAGCGCACCGTCGCGGACGAAGACATCGGGCCGCTGGTCGCGACGGAGATGACACGCTGCATCCATTGCACGCGTTGCGTGCGATTCGTGGGCGAAGTCGCGGGCACCCACGAGCTCGGCGACATGAGCCGCGGCGATCGCCACGTGATCGGCACCTATATCGGGCGCAGCATCGATTCGGAACTGTCAGGCAACATCATCGACGTGTGTCCGGTTGGCGCCCTGACCGACAAGGTCTACCAGTTCAAGGCGCGAGCATGGGAATTGATCGCCAAGCCGTCGATCGGGTACCACGACGCACTGGGTTCCAACCTGTGGCTGCACACCAAGCGCGGACAGGCCTTGCGCGCCGTTCCGCGCGACAACGAGGCCATCAACGAATGCTGGCTGTCCGATCGCGACCGCTACAGCCACCAGGGCCTGTACGCCGACGATCGTGCCGTGAAGCCGATGATTCGCAAGGGCGGCGAACTGGTCGAGGTCGAGTGGGACGAAGCCGTCGCGTTCGTCGCAGACGGCTTGAGCAAGGCCGGTGGCGATCTCGGCGCGCTGGTCGCCCCGCTGACGTCCTGCGAGGAGGGCGCATTGCTCTCGCAATTGCTGCGCGGCCTCGGCAGTGAACGCATCGACCATCGCCTGCGCGCGCTCGACTTCAGCGACGGCGGGCCCTCGGGGGCGACCTTCGAGATGCCGGTGCAGGACGTCGCCAGAGTGTCAGCGGCATTGATCGTCGGTGGCAATCCGCGCCACGAGATGCCGTTGCTCGGGCATCGCCTGCGCCACGCCAGCCGCCACGATCCGGCAAGGCATCCGACGGCGAACCCTGCGCATTACGACATCTCCACGGTGCGTGGCGCGCGGATTTACGCGATCAACCCGGTCCAGTTCGACTTCAATTTCGAACTAGCCGGCGAAAAGGTGTTCGCGCCGCAGGACATGGTCGATGCCATGCTGTGCACCGCCAAGGCGGCAGGCATGCAGACCGACGATCGCGCCCTCGCGGATGCGATTGCAGCTGCGGACGACCACGAAGACGCGCGCGCCTGGATGGCGGCGTTGCGCGACGCGCCATCGTCGGTGGTGATCCTTGGCGAAGCCGCCGCACAGCACCCGCAGGCCTCCTGGTTGCGCGCACTGGCCAGGGGCATCGCGCGCGCGACGGGCAGCGCCTTCAACGAAATGCCGTCCGGCGCCAATGCTGTCGGGCTGGCGCGCGTGGGCGCGTCCTCGGCAGGCGGTGCCCGGGCCCTGCTCGACCGGTTGCCGAAGGCGCTCGTCACTTGGCAGGCCGGTTCGCAGGACATGCATGCCCCGGCCGCGTACGACCGGGCCCGCACGGCCGCCGGATTCCATGTATACGCAGGCGCCTATGCCTGCGAGGGCGTGAGGCGCAGCGCCGATGCGGTGCTGCCGCTCGGACTTCCGCCGGAAGTCGACGGCACGTACGTGAACGTCGATGGGCGGGTGCAGGCCTTCGCGGCCGGGGCGATGCTCCCGGGCGAAGCACGGCCTGGCTGGAAAGTCCTGCGTGCGCTGGGCGCGGCGCTCGGCGTGGCCGGCTTCGATTTCGTCGATCTGGCGGACGTGCGCACCCGCATCGCCGATCGCATCGCCATGCCCGCGGAGCCTGTCGCGAAATCAGGTCTCGCCGCGCGTGGCGAAACCGCGAACGGCAAGCTGGTCCGCCTTGCCACCGTCGGCATCTACCGCAGCGACGCGGTCGTGCGTCGCGCCGAGGCTTTGCAGGCGCACCCGCTCAATCGCGTCCCGGCCCTGCGAGTATGCGCCGATGACGCCCGTTCGCTGGGCGTGATCACGGGTGCCAGGGCCGATGTCGATGGCACGGTGCTGCCGGTGATCGTCGACGAAGCGGTTCCGAAAGGCTGCGCGTGGATCGAGGCCGGCCACGCCGCCACCGGATCGCTGCCGCCGAACGGCACGGCACTCACCATCAAGGCGGTGACCGCATGAGCCTGTCGTCCGACCCGATGATCCTCCTGCTCACGCTGGGCAAGATCCTCCTCATCGCGGTGCCCGTGATCATCGCGGTGGCGATGTACGTGTGGTGGGAACGCAAGGTGATCGGCTGGATGCATGTGCGCATGGGGCCGAACAAGATCGGTCCGTTCGGCCTGCTGCAGGCGTTCGCCGACGTGGTGAAGCTCCTGATCAAGGAGATCATCGTCCCGACCAACGCCAACCGGTTCCTGTATTTCACCGCGCCGCTGCTGTCGGTGGTGCCGGCGCTGGCAGTGTGGGCGATCGTGCCGTTCGACAACGGCCTGGTGCTCTCCAAC
>JAJXWZ010000094.1 GCA_021781345.1 Pseudomonadota bacterium | reverse complement strand
CAGGTCGCGCGCGACTTCCTGGCGGCGTTGCATGCCGCCCTGCCCGGCCAGCAGCCAGGCCTGGCCCGGGTTGCCGCCGGCCGCGGCCAGCGCGGCCTCGGCCTGTTCGACGCCGCGCGCGGACAGCCATGCGAGTGCGTCGGCGCGGGCCGGCACCGTGAAGTCGATCCGCTGGCAGCGGCTGCGGATGGTCGCGCCGAGCCGCCACGGATGGTCGCTCACCAGCACGATCAGGCTGGATGCGGTCGGCTCTTCCAGCGTCTTCAGCAAGGCATTCTGCGCGGCGGTGTTCATCGCCTCGGCGGGGTCGACCACCGCGACCTGCCAGCCGCCGAGCTGGCTCGACATCGCCAGCCGCGCCGACAGGCCGCGGATCTGGTCGATCACGATCTCCGTGCGCATCTTGTGCGTCTTGGGGTTTTCCTCCTGCGTCACGAGCACCCGGTCGGGATGCGTGCCCGCGGCCAGCAGCCTGCAGGTGCGGCAGTCGCCGCAGCCATGGCCGTCGCGCGGCGATCCGCACAGGCGTGCGCGCACGAAGGCTTCGGCCAGCGCGCGCTTGCCGAGTCCGGCAGGACCGCACAGCAGCAGCGCGTGCGGCAGCGTGCCGTTGGCGGCGCGTGCCGCCAGCACGTCCCACGCCTGCGCGCACCACGGCGGCAACGGATCGCCGGGCGCGATCGCGACGACGGCGGCTTCTTCCGCGCTCATGCCGCGTCGCGCCCGCGCAGTTCGTCGATCGCGGCCAGTGCCGCCTGCAACACCCGTTCCGGCGGCAGGCCGGCGTCGATGACGCGGAAGCGCTCCGGCTCGGCCTCGGCGCGGGCGCGATAGGTCGCGCGCACGCGTTCGAAGAAGTCGTCGCGCTCGGCCTCGATGCGGTCGGCGTCGCCGCGCTGTCCCGCGCGCGCACGGCCGTGCGCCACCGGCAAGTCCAGCAGCAGGGTCAGGTCGGGTTTCAATCCGCCGGTCGCGAGGCGCTCCAGCTCGGCGATGCGCGCGACGTCCACGCCGCGACCGCCACCCTGGTAGGCATAGCTGGCATCGGTGAAACGGTCGCACAGCACCCAGCGCCCCGCGTCCAGCGCCGGCCGCAGCACCTCGCGCACCAGCTGCGCGCGCGCCGCGAACATCAGCAGCAATTCGGTTTCGGCGGCGATGCCGCGATGCATGGGATCCAGCACCAGCGCGCGGATCGCCTCGCCGACCGGCGTGCCGCCCGGTTCGCGCGTGTACAGCAGGTCGATGCCCGCGTGCGCGAAATGTTCGCGCAGGCCCGCGAGCAGCGTGCTCTTGCCCGCGCCTTCGCCGCCTTCGAGGGTGACCAGGCGCCCGCTCACTTGCGCTGCTTCCCGAGGATGTATTTCCTGACCGCCGCGTTCTGTTCGGCCAGCGTCGCCGAAAACGCGTGCGTGCCGTCGCCCTTGGCCACGAAATACAGCGCATCGCCCGGGGCCGGGTGCAGCACCGCCTGGATCGCCGCGCGGCTCGGCAGCGCGATCGGCGTCGGCGGCAGCCCGTAGCGCGTGTAGGTGTTGTACGGCGTGTCGGTTTCCAGGTCGCTCTTGTGGATCTTGCCGTCGTAGCTCGCGCCCATGCCGTAGATCACGCTGGGATCGGTTTCCAGCTTCATCCCGATCTTCAGGCGCCGCTCGAACACGCCGGCGATTTCCGGACGCTCGGCCGGCACCGCGGTTTCCTTCTCGACCAGGGAGGCAAGGATCAACGCCTGGTAAGGCGCCTGCAGCGGGATCGACGTGTCGCGCGCCGCCCACTCCTTCGAAAGGAACGCCTGCAGCGTCTCGTGCGCGCGCGCCAGGATGTCGAGGTCGGACATCCCGAGCACGTAGTCGTAGGTGTCGGGCATGAACTCGCCCTCGGGCGAACCCGGCTTGCCGTCCAGCTTCGCCATCACCGCGGCGTCGCCGAGCGCGCCGAGCTCGTGTTTCAGCCTGGGCGCGGCGGCCAGCGCCTGGCGTACCTGCGCGAACGTCCAGCCGTCCACCAGGGTCACGCGATGGTGCACCACGCGCCCGGCGGCCATGTCTTCCAGCAGCACCCTCGGCGTCATCCCCGGTGCCAACGCGTACTCGCCCGCGTGCAACTTGTTGACGACACCCATCCGCCACGCCAGCGCGCGCCACAGCAGCGGCGACGCCCCGGTCAACCTCTCGCGGCGCAGTTGCGCGACGATGTCCTTGAAGCCTTCGCCCCTGGCGATCTCGGTGGTCTGGCCTGCCACGCGCACCTGCAACGGCGTGCGCGTGAAATGCAGGTAGCGGATGCCGCCCCACGCCAGCACGGCGACCACGGCCATGGCGGCCAGCCCGGACAGGACGCGCGCGACGGCGTGGCCGGCGCGGTGCCGGCGCGAGGGAGGCCTTTTCGAAGCCACGGTGCGGGTCATCCGGCCAGTCTAAACGATAGCGGCCGGATGCAAGGACGAATGCCCACGCCGCGTCACACCCGCCTGAACACCAGCGTGCCGTTGGTGCCGCCGAAACCGAACGAGTTGGAGATCGCCACGTCGATGGCGGCCTCGCGCGCGGTGTTGGGCACGAAGTCGAGGTCGCAGCCCTCGCCGGGTTCGTCGAGGTTGATGGTCGGCGGCAGCACGCCGTCGCGCATCGCCAGCAGCGTGTAGATCGCCTCCACGCCGCCGGCCGCACCCAGCAGATGACCCGTCACCGACTTGGTGGAACTCATCGCCAGCTTGTAGGCATGCGCGCCGAACACGCGCTTGGCCGCCGCGACTTCGCCGGGGTCGCCCACCGGCGTCGAGGTGCCGTGCGCGTTGATGTACTGCACCGCGTCCGGATCCACGCCGGCATCCTTGAGCGCCGCCGCCATGCAGCGCGCCGCGCCCTCGCCGCCCTCGCTCGGCGCGGTGATGTGGAAGGCGTCGCCGGACATGCCGAAGCCCGCCAGCTCGCCGTAGATGCGCGCGCCGCGTGCCTTCGCGTGCTCGAACTCCTCCAGCACCAGCACGCCGGCGCCGTCGGACAGCACGAAGCCGTCGCGGTCCTTGTCCCACGGACGGCTGGCGCGGGTCGGCTCGTCGTTGCGCGTGCTCATCGCCCGCGCCGAGCAGAACCCGCCGATCGCCACCGGCGTGACCGAGAATTCGGCGCCGCCCGTCAGCATCGCGTCGGCATCGCCGTACTGGATCATGCGCATCGCCAGACCGATGTTGTGGGTGGCGGTGGTGCAGGCGGTCACGCAGGCGATGTTGGGGCCCTTCAATCCGTACATGATGGACAGGTTGCCCGACACCATGTTGATGATCGAACCCGGCACGAAGAACGGCGAGATCTTGCGCGGCCCGCCTTCGTGGTAGGCGATCGAGGTGCGCTCGATGCTGGCGATGCCGCCGATGCCGGCGCCGACCGCGACGCCGATGCGACCGGCGTTGGCTTCGGTGACCTCCAACCCGGAATCGCGCAGGGCCTGGGTGCCCGCGGCGACGCCGTAATGGATGAAGGTATCCATCTTTTTGATGTCCTTGGGCACGATGTACTGGGCTGGATCGAAATCCTTCACCTCGCCGGCGATGCGGGTCGGGAAGGCCGACGCGTCGAAGTGCGAGATCGTGCCGATGCCGCTGATCCCCGCCACCACGTTCTTCCACGCCGTATCCACGTCGTTGCCGACGGGCGAAACCGTGCCCAGGCCGGTGACCACCACACGCCGCTTGTTCATGGAAACTCCGTCATGCCAATGTTGGATGCCAACGGACCTGCGGGGATCCGCCATTGCCCTTGAGCCGCGGCCACGCGCCGCCCCGGGCCGATGCCAGCTTCGCCCCGCACGCCGGCGCAGGACCGGGCCAGGCGTGGTCACCGCATCCCATACGCCGGCGCATTGTCCGGACCCCAACAACGCGAAAGCTGCGCTCAAAGCGCAGCTTTCGGGTTGCCGCAGGGACCAGCATCGCGCCGCCGAGAGGCATGCGCCGAAGCCCTGGACTTCAGGACTTCACGTGGGCCTTGATGTAATCCACCGCCTGCTGCACGGTGGTGATCTTCTCGGCTTCCTCGTCGGGGATTTCGGTTTCGAACTCCTCCTCGAGCGCCATCACCAACTCCACCGTGTCCAGCGAGTCCGCGCCCAGGTCGTCGACGAACGAGGCGTTCGCAGTGACGTCCTCTTCCTTGACCCCCAACTGATCGACCACGATCTTCTTGACGCGTTCTTCGATGCTGCTCATGAGACTGTGCCTCCCGGGACAAATGCATTCAAGGTCGGGCCGCGCCCTTCCCCGCTACGCCACGCGAGCCCGACGGCGCGCGCGGTACATGTGCAAAGACGGCCGCCTGCGGCCGCGTGGCGAATCCGGAGCCCGCCCTCGCGGCCGGCCACGGCATGAAGTTGGCAATGGTACCCGGTTCCGGGGGGCAATTGCACCAATCCGGGCGACGTCCGCGCCCGCCCACGCTTGCAGCGAATTTGTCCGCGCGCCTGCCTTTCGCGCACAATCACCGGCTGTCTTGCATACAAGAGGTTGCCCGTGATCGACGTCCTCGGTGGCATCAGCCACCCGCTGTCCGAAGCCGGCGCCATCGGCGCGATCGGTATCGCCGCGCTGGCGTTCAAGCGGCGGCGCAGCGGCCTCGCGCTGATCGCCGCCGCGGTTGCGTGGGCGTACCTGTGCGCCACCCCGGCGTTCGCGCTGATCCTGTACCGGGGCCTCGCCGATCAATACCCGCCGAAACCGCCCACCGACTATCCGCGCGCCGACGCCATCGTGCTGGTCGGCGGGGGGCCGATACCGCGGCCGTTGCAGAGGTGGAACGCCAAGGACGATCCCGCGCTGTCCACGCCGCTCGGATTCGCGGTTGCGCTTTACCGTCACGGCAAGGCGCCGGTGCTCGCCAGCGTCGGTGGCAGCGCCACCGCCAACTTCGGACGGGCCCTGCGGCACCAGGGCCTGGCCACGCCGCATCTATTGCTGGTGCCCGGCAGCCAGACGACCCACGAGGACTCGACCTTCGCACGTCGGGCGCTGCCGCCGCGCGCGGCGCCGGTCATCCTGCTGGTCGGCACCGGCATGCACATGCCACGCACGCTGGCGTCGTTCCAGAAGCAGGGCTACCGGCCGATTCCCGCGCCCGCGCTGCAAGAACCGTGGATCGCGCGCATGCCGCATGCGTGGCTTCCGCATCGCGGCATGTGGTTTTTCAGCCGCGCCAGCCTGCACGAATACATCGGGCTGCTTTACTACCGCCTGCGCGGCTGGGCGACCATGTGAATACTGATGGGGCTAATGCGCCATTGCGGATGCCGTTGACGACGGCTCATGCCTGCCCCGCGATCGCGTCCCAACAAACGTACGATGGGCGAGAGAGGGGATCGCGGCAGGCACCGTAACGGCGCACCCGGGGCGCAGTCGCGGTTTCCGGCAGGGCGTTGCATGCCGCTCCCATTGTCCTCTGCGCGCACGTGCCTCAGGCCATGTACATGCCGCCGTTGACGTGCAGGGTTTCGCCGGTGATGTAGGCCGCCGCCGGCGATGCCAGGAACGCCACCGCGTGCGCGATGTCGGCCACCGCGCCGAGGCGTCCCAGCGCGATGCTGCCTTCCAGCGCCTTGCGCTGTTCGTCCGACAGCGCGCGGGTCATGTCGGTGTCGATGAAGCCGGGCGCGACCACGTTGACGGTGATGCCACGCGAGCCGACCTCGCGCGCCAGCGATTTCGAGAACGCGATGATGCCGGCCTTGGCCGCGGCGTAGTTGGTCTGGCCGGGATTGCCGGTGACGCCGACCACCGAGGCGATGTTGACGATGCGGCCCTTGCGGGCCTTCATCATCGTGCGCATCACGGCCTTCGACGTGCGGTACACCGAGGTCAGGTTGGTGTCGAGGATGGCCTGCCAGTCCTCGTCCTTCATGCGCATCAGCAACTGGTCGCGGGTGATACCGGCATTGTTGACGAGGATGGACAGGCCGCCATGATCCTTCACGATCGACTCCACCAGCCCTTCCACCGCGGCGCCATCGGTGACGTCGAGCACGCGGCCCTCGCCGCCGTGCGCCGACAACCGCTGCGTGATCGCCTGCGCGCCCGTTTCCGAGGTGGCGGTGCCGACCACCTTGGCGCCCAGCGCGGCCAGCTCGTCCGCGATCGCCGCGCCGATGCCACGCGAAGCGCCCGTCACCAACGCGATCTCGCCCGCAAGTGTCTTGTCCATCGCCGTGTTCCCGCCCGCATGCAAAACGGCAACATTACACGGAATCGGGACGGCGCTCCACGTTCACTCGTGGCAACAGCCCGCGGGCGTCGCGCCGACGTACTCGTCGTGGCGGCGCCACCACGGACCGTCCGCTTCGTTGCGCCCGAGCGGTGCGCGGTCCAGCCACTGGTACATGCCCCACAACGCATCCAGTCCGCGCGCGTAGGTCGAATAGGTGTGGTAGACGACGCCGTCCTCCAGCACGAAGGCGCTCATCCCGGGCCGCTCGCGGATGTAGGTCAACGGATCGGTGCCGCACATGTTCGCGAACTGCGTGACCGGATGCTCGCTGCCGAAGCGCGCGCCAGGCGGCATGCCGGTTTCGCGCCGGTAGTTGTATTCGGCGCCGCCCCCGCGTTGCTCATCCTCGCCGATCGCGACGCCGAAATCCGCGTTGAAGTCGCTGGCGTGCGACGACGCCCACGGAAACGTCCAGCCCATGCGCCGCCGGCAGGCCCGCAGTTTCGCGATCGGCGCGCGCGACACCGCCATCAGGGTCACGTCGTGGTGGGCGAGGTGCAAGGCGAAGCCGTTGAAACCGTCCGCGATCGACGCGCACGACGGGCACGGCGCCGTGTAATCCGGCCCGAACATCATGTGGTAGACCAGCAGTTGCGAGCGTCCGTCGAACAGCTCGGCGAGCGACGCGCTGCCCGCCTCGGTGTCGAAGCGATACGCCTTGTCCACCCGCACCCACGGCAGCGCCTGGCGTTCGCGCGCCAACGCGTCGCCGCGCCGGGTCAGCGCCTTCTCCTTGCGCAACAGCCTGGTGCGTTCGGCCAGCCATTCATCGCGCGTGCCGAGCCGGTGGCGCGTCAGCGTGGATGTTTGGGTATCCATAGGCCACCTCCGTACATGATCGTTTCCCGGGCGCGTGCACGAATCGCCCGCATCGCGCCACGCAAATTCTGCCGGCGCGTGCGCGTCAAGCCACGCGCACGGCCAGCGTGTCGAGGAAGTACGTCCAGCCTTGCGTGTGCGCCATCGCCATCTTCTCGTCGGGCAGGCCTTCGTGGGTCAGCCGCACGTCGGTGCCGCCCGCGCGCGGCGTGAACTCGATGGTCACCACCGATTCCTTGCCGTGGGTGTTCTCGCTGACCCAGGTGAATTCCAGCAGCCTCGGCGGCTGGACCCGCAGGTAGCGCCCGTAATGCGGGCGCGGCCTGCCGCCGTGCAGCAAGCCGAGGTAGAACAACCCGTCGGGGCGTGGATCCATCACGACGTCGCCACCCTCGGCCAGCCAGTCCCTGGCGCTGGCCGGATCGGTCCATGCCCCGAACACGCGCTCCGGGGCGGCATCGTAAGACTTCGGGACGCTGATCCGGAACGGACCCATCGAATGCTCATTGCGGGCGATCATCACGCGACTCCTTCTGCCGGGCGAGGAATCCACCCAGCGCATCGAGGCGCCGGGTCCAGAAACGTTCGTACTGCGCGGTCCAGTCCGCGACGTCGCGCAAGGGTTGCGCGCGCAGCTTCAGGAAGTGCTCGCGACCGCGGCGCGTGCGCCGCACCAGTCCGGCCCGCTCGAGCGTCTTGACGTGCTTGGAGACCGCGTTCAGCGACATCGCGAAGGGCCGCGCCAGGTCGGTCACGCGCGTCTCCCCGCGCGTCAGGTGCGCGACGATTCGGCGACGGGTGGGGTCGGCCAGCGCGGCGAATGCGAGATCGAGCTTCGACATGGGCAGTCATTCAACCTTTTGGTTGAATATATGCGCATTCAACACCGCCGTCAAGCACCGGCTCGACGGCGCGCCGGATGGAGGACGTGTCCGCGGTTCGGCCGCGGTCAGTCGGCGGCGAGGTCGGCCAGCGCCTGCTTCAGGTCCGCGGGCGTGCCCAGCGCGCGCGCGTCGATCGACTTGTCGATGCGCTTGCAAAGGCCGGCCAGCACCTTGCCCGGCCCGCATTCGCAGATCCGGGTGGTGCCGTTGCGCACCAGCGACTGCACCGTGTCGGTCCACAGCACCGGCATGTACAACTGGCGTTCGAGCGCCGCGCGGATGAACTCGATGCCGGCGTGCGCCTTGGCATCGGCGTTCTGCAGCACCGGGATCGTCGGCACCTGCCACGGCAGGTCGGCCATGCGCGCGGCCAGCCGCTGCGCGGCATCACGCATCAGTGGCGTGTGCGAAGGCACCGACACCGCGAGCTTGATGACCTTGCGCACGCCGCGCTCGGCCAGCACCGAGGTGGCGCGCTCGACT
>JAJXWZ010000078.1 GCA_021781345.1 Pseudomonadota bacterium | reverse complement strand
CAACATTCCATACAACTACGATGCAATCCCCGGTGGCTACGCGATCCTGCCAAACAGCGAACCCATTTCGAATAACTCTAAGGCTGCGACGCGCAATCCGACTTCAACCACCAGCAATGCCAACATCGCGTGGCCGATTACATACAAGCTGACGATTTCTTCGGGCGGGTTGCTTAACTTCGCTTACAGTTACAACAACGGCGCATTCCAACCGGTGCTCGCCAACGCGGACATCACGAGCTCGAACGGCCCGTTGCCGGCATCGCTCAGGTTCGGCTTCTCTGCCGGTACCGGTGGCGACAACAACGTCCACGAAATCACCTGCTTCCAGGCTTCGCCACTGCAGGCCAACAGCAGCGCCGGCTCCAATACCGTGACCGGCAAGGTCACCGGCAATTCGCAGTTCTTCTTGGCCTCGTATTCCAGCGACAACTGGTGGGGCTCGTTGGTTGCTGATCCGTTGATCATCCAGTCCGATGGCACGCTGAACATCGGTACCGACGCGAACTGGGATGCCAAGTGCGTGCTCACCGGCGGGCCCTGCGACTCTATGGGTACTGACGCTGCGGGCAACCCCACGCACACCATCACGGGCCAATCGCCGTCAAGCCGCAATCTATTCACATGGAATGCGGGTGGCGTTGCGTTGAGCTGGAACAATCTCAGTACGGCTGAGCAAACCGCACTGAACACGAATACCAGCGGCACCGTGGATAACAATGGCCAGCAGCGTGTCGAGTGGCTGCAAGGTGTGCGTTCGGTCGAACAATTGCAGCAGCCAACACCAGGTAATTTACGCGCGCGGACGTACGTGCTGGGCGACATCATCAATTCGAGCCCGACGTTTGTCGGTGAACCTTCGTCGGGAGCTTTGCCGGACAGCTTTTACGATCAACTCAATCCGAGTGCGTCCAACCCGGAAAACGCGAATGGGGCGCAATCGTACAGCGCCTTCGTGAAGAACAATGCTTCGCGAATCAACGTTGTGTATGTCGGCAGCAACGATGGCTTCGTACATGGATTCGAGGCAGGCATCAGCGGTAACGGTTCCACCGGTGCGACCGACAACGATGGCAAGGAATTGCTGGGCTACATGCCGCAGGATGTGTTGTTGGACAAGGCAGTCAACCTCGCCGATCCACTCTACGTCCATGACTATCTGGTCGATGCAACACCGGCTGCGGGCGACGTGTTCTACAACAAGAACTGGCATACGTGGCTTGTTGGGGGTGTGGGATCTGACGGTCAGGAAATCTATGCCTTGGACGTCACCGATCCATCCAAATTCACGGCGAGCGACGTGATCGGGGACTGGGACAGCTCTACGTTGGCGCACCTTGGCAATACCGTCGGCACGCCCATCATCGCGCGAATGCACAACGGAGACTGGGCGATCATTTTCGGAAGCGGCCTGCACCAGGATAACAGTGGTGCAGTCATCAATAGCACGACTGCAGGCGTATACATTGGGCTGATCGATCCGAGTACCGGCAGCGTGACGTTCCAGTTCCTGGATACGGGCGTAGGATCGAAGGCCAATCCTGATGGCATCGCCTACGTTTCGCAGGTGGACCTGGACGGCGACAATATTGCCGATTACCTGTATGCCGGCGATACCCAAGGCAACGTCTGGCGGTTCGATGTGACTGGCAATACCGCGAGCCAATGGAAGGTTTCAACTTTCGGGACAGGCACCGCGACGCCGTTGTTCGTTGCAAAAGATGCTTCGGGTAACCGTCAACCGATCACCACTTCGATCACGATCCTTGCGCTGCAGACCGGACTCGTGACTCGCGACATGCTTTATTTCGGCACCGGACAGCAAACGCAGGCGACCACGACCAAGGGGGTTCAGTACGCCAGCGGCAATTCCACCAACAAGACAGCCCAGACCTTCTACGGAATTTGGGATTGGAACATGAGCAATTGGAACAGCCTGTCCACGACGAAGTACGCGTCGCTGAGTAGCGGAAGCTTCACTCGCGACGATCTCCTTGCACAAACGCTCGAGGCGAACCCCAGTTCAAGCGACACTACGCACCGTTACCTCAACACCACCAAAGTGGTCTGCTGGCAGGGGGATGCGGTAACGACACAATGTCCGACCGAGAACCAGTACGGCTGGCTGTTCGACCTTCCCGATCCTGGCTCGGCAACCGGTGAATGGGCGGGTGAGGGCGAGCAGGTCATTTACAACCCCGCGTTCATAGATGGGGCCGTAGTGGTGAATACCGCTATTCCGCCCGAGATCTCAGCATCGCAGTGTAACCCGGGACTGCAGAGCGGATGGACCATGGCATTCGATCCTTCCACGGGCGGTGGGTTCCCTGAGGGCTACTTCCCCGATGCGGGCGGTGGTTTTGGAGCCTTTGGTTCGGGAAGCGTCGGTGGCACCAAAGTCAGCGGCGTTGGTACGCCCACTACGGTGCAATATGGTGGAAAGAACTACCTCGTGACTCAAACCGTCACGGGTGGCGCCAAGTTGTTCCCGATTAATCCGCCTACCAGCGACAATCCGTCTCGCGTGTCTTGGCGAGAATTGGTGAATCCGTGAACGTGTCGACAAACAGGGGAAAATGCATGGCACCACCCTACATGGGACCGGCATGGCTTGATCTGGTGCGAAGGCTGGGCCGCAGTCGCGGATTCACATTGCTCGAGTTGATGATCGTGGTAGCGATCGTCGCCATCTTGGCTGCGATCGCCTACCCCACCTATATCAGCTACGTCACCAAGACCCGCCGCAACGCGGCCTCGGCGTGCCTGTCCGAGTATTCAAATTACATGGAGCGTTACTACACCACCAACCTGCGCTACGACCAGGACACTTCGGGTACCGCCAACACATTGACGCCAGGCATGTTGGACTGCTCCGCGGATTCGCAGACGGGCACCTACTATTCCTACAGCTTCGCCAAGACGCCGGCGCTCTCGCAATCCACCTACAAGATCCTGGCCACGCCGCAGGGTGTACAGGCCACGCGCGACACCACTTGCGGCGTGCTCGGTATCGACCAGTCGGGGCAGCGCTACTACCAGACCACCTCGACCGACACCGCAGGCCTCGCTACTTGCTGGCAACACTGATTGCTGTGCGTCCGGACTGAGTGGGTTTGTCGTGAGGCAATCCCGGCCGGGTTTATGGTTTCGCCTGATGCAGGTTGCCGGCATGCGCTTCCCGCTGCAGCAACTTCTGCTTGCGCGCGACGCCCCAGCGCCAGCCTCCGGGGCTGCCGTCCATGCGTACCACGCGGTGGCAGGGCACCACGAACGCGAGCTTGTTGGCGCCGCATGCACGGCCCACGGCGCGCATGGCGCCGGGTGCGCCGATCGCCCGGGCGATCTCGGCATAGCTGCGGGTCTCGCCGGTGGGGATGCGGGTCAACGCCTGCCACACGCGCCACTGGAATGCGGTTGCCGCCACGTCGACAGGTGGCAGCGCACGCGACGATCGCAATTCGTTGCGGTCGGTGAGTCCGGCTGCGACGTGCTCCAGCACCAACTTCAGCCATTCGTCACGGCCGGCGTCCACGCGGTTCAACGTGGCATTGGGGAATTCGCCGCGAAGTTCGTCGAGCAATGCCTGATCGCTGTCGCCCAGCGCCACCGCGCAGATGCCGCGCGCGGTGGCGGCGACCAGTATGCGGCCAAGCGGTGATGCAGCGGTGGTATAGCGGATCGCGACGCCTGCGCCGCCATTGCGGTAGCGCGCGGGCGGCATGCCCAGCAGGCGATCGGCGTGCTCGTAGACCCGGCTTGGCGAGCCGAACCCGGCTGCATACACGGCATCGGTGACGTTGGCGCCGTCGCGCAGGGCCGATTTGAAATCCCTGAACCGCCGCGCCCGCGCGTACTCGGCGGGCGACACCCCGAAGCGGCGCCGGAAGCGGCGTTGCAGATAGCCCGGGGACAGGCCGACGCCTGCCGCGAGTTCGTGCAACGATGGTGGCTTCGCGCTGCGGTCCAGCAGCTCGCGTGCGTGTTCGAGCGGGTCGGGATGTCGGGCCTTACAGGCTGGTTTCGCGTTCATGTGGTGATCGTCGCGTGCGCCGGCCAGGCGCGCCATCCGGATCTTGTCATGCCGCCGACGGGTTCATTCTGGATGTGGCAATCCCTGCCGCGGACGTGGCGGAACGACCGTGAATTCGCCTTCGATCACCGACGGATCGGCATCGGGCCGCGCGCGGCCCGGGAACAGGCCGCGAAGGGCCAGCATCAGTGCAGCGAACGCTGCGGCGACGACGCCCACCACCAGCCCCATCGTGACCAGCCCGGCCAGCGCAACGGCGGCGGCAGCCAGTACCAGTGCACGCAGGAATGGATGGCGGGGCAGGGTCGGTATCGTGAACTGGGCGCGCATGGATCGGAACCGCGTGGCAGAATGACAAGTCCACCATGCGGCCACACGGCCGCGGTTGCAAGTGCCGGGAGTCGCCGATGGACATGACCGCGCCAGAATCGTTCCTGTGCCGTCTGGAAGATATTCCGGATGGCGGCGTGCTGGGCGTGGATCCGCCAGATCCCGAGGGCGAGCCGTTGCTGCTGGCGCGCCACGGCAATGCCGTCCAGGCGTGGCTGAACATCTGCCCGCATGCCGGACGGCGGATGGATTACGCGCCGGGGTTGTTCCTGGTCAAGGACGGCAGGTTGACCTGCGCGGTGCACGGCGCGACCTTCGCGTTGCGAGAAGCCGGCTTGTGCGTGGAAGGCCCCTGTCGCGGGCAATCGCTGCTCGCGGTGCGCGTGCAGGTTCGCGACGGGTTGGTGTCGCGGGCCTGAAGTTGCATTCCCGGTTACTGCGCGGGCGCAGGATGCCATCGTGAAGTTCCGGGAGCATCCCCCGCGCTGCGCGGTCCGCGTGTTCGCCGCGCTCTGCCCTCCCTGCGGAAAGGGGTGTGCGTTCCTCTCCCTTCGCTTGCGAAGGGGAATTGACGGGGATGGCGTTTGCCGCGGCCGTTGCGGCCGCCGATCTTTATCCCACGAACGCGCGTGCGTTGCGGAACATCCGCATCCAGGGTGAATCCTCGCCCCATTCGCGTGGGTGCCAGCTCATCTGCGCGCTGCGGAAGACGCGTTCGGGATGTGGCATCAGGATGGTGACGCGGCCCGCTGCGGCGGTGAAGCCGGCGAGTCCCTCGGGCGAACCGTTGGGGTTGCACGGGAAGGCTTCGGTCGGCTTGCCGCGGTTGTCCACGAAACGCACGCAGGCGGTGGCCCTGCCGGCCTTACCGCCATCGGCGAACATCGCGCGGCCTTCGCCGTGCGCGGTCACCACCGGGATGCGCGAGCCGGCCATGCCGCGGAACATGATCGATCCCGCGTCCAGCACTTCCAGCGTCACCAGCCTGGCTTCGTATTGCTCGGAGGCGTTGCGCTGGAACGTGGGCCAGTTTTCCGCGCCCGGAATGATGGACTTGAGCTGCGCCAGCATCTGGCAGCCGTTGCACATGCCGACCGCGAATTTCGAAGCGTCCGTGAAGAACGCCGCGAATTGCTCGCGCAAGCCGTCGTGGTAGAGGATCGACGCAGCCCAGCCACGGCCGGCGCCGAGTACGTCGCCGTAGGAGAAACCGCCGCAGGCGGCGAAGCCGGCGAAATCGGCAAGCGCGTGGCGCCCGGCCACCAGGTCGCTCATGTGCAGGTCGATCGCATCGAAGCCGGCGCGGGTGAACGCGGCGGCCATCTCGACCTGGCCATTGACGCCCTGTTCGCGCAGGATCGCGACGCGTGGTCGTGCGCCGGTGGCGATGTAGGGCGCGGCGATGTCCTCGGCGGGATCGAACGTCAGCCTGGCGTTCAGGCCCGGATCGTCGTCGTCGCAGCGCCAGTCGCGTTCGGCGTCGGCGCTGGCCGGGTTGTCGCGCAGCCGCTGCATTGCATGGCTGGTTTCGTGCCACGCCCCCATCAGCTTCTGCCAGTTCCACTTGGCGACAGTTTCGTCGCCGCCGTACAGCTTGATGCCGAGTTTGGCCTTCGGTCGCGCGACCACGCGTGCCATGCCGGCGAGGCCGTTGGCCTCGACGATCGCCGCGAATGCGTCGTGGTCGTCGACGCGCACCTGCACCACCGCGCCGAGTTCCTCGTTGAACAGGGCACGCAACGCATTGTCGGCCCAGCCGTCGAGGAATACCTCGAGGCCGCAGTGGCCGGCGAACGCCATTTCCAGCAGCGTCACGATCACGCCGCCATCGGAACGGTCATGGTAGGCCAAGAGGAGATTCCGGTCGCGCGCGGCGCGGATCGTGCCAAACAAGTGGCGCAGGCGTTCGGGATCGTCGAAGTCTGGCGGCACGCCGCCACCGCGCTCGTAGGCCTGGGTCAGCACCGAGGCGCCGAGGCGGTCGCGGCCAGCGCCGAGGTCGAGTAGCCACAACTCGGTATCGCCCGCGTCCATACGTATTTGCGGCGTCAACGTGCCGCGCACGTCGGCGATCCGCGCGAACGCGCTGACGATCAGCGATACCGGGGCGATCGTCCGCTGCTCGCGCTCGCCGTCGCGCCACAGCGTGCGCATCGACAGCGAATCCTTGCCGACCGGGATCGAGATGCCCAGCGCTGGACACAGTTGCGTGGATACGGCGTTCACCGCGTCGTACAGCGCGGCGTCCTCGCCGGCGTGGCCGATCGCGGCCATCCAGTTGGCGGAAAGCCGGATCTCGCCGAGCGCGGTGACCGGTGCCGCGATCAGGTTGGTGATGGCTTCGCCCAGTGCCATGCGCGCCGAGGCCGCGCCGTCCAGCACCGCGACCGGCGCGCGCTCGCCCATCGCCATCGCTTCGCCGGCATGGCCTTCAAAGTCCGCCAGCGTGACTGCGCAATCGGCGACCGGTACCTGCCACGGGCCGACCAGCTGGTCGCGCGCGCACAAGCCGCCCACGCTGCGGTCGCCGATGTGGACCAGGAACGACTTGTCGGCGACCGCCGGCATCCGCAGCACGCGCGTGATGGCGTCGTCGAGGCCGATGCCGGTGAGGTCGGGGATGATCTCGAGGTGCGGTGTGACGCGGGTAGCGTCGCGCTGCATGCGCGGCGGCTTGCCGAGCAGCGTCGCGAGTTGCATGTCGATGACGCGTGGATCGCGTTGCGAGCGCACCACCAGCTTCTGTTCCGCGATGGCGGTGCCGACCACCGCGAACGGGCAGCGCTCGCGGTCGCAGATCGCGCGGAAACGTTCGAGGTCGGCGGGCTTCACCGCCAGCACGTAGCGTTCCTGCGATTCGTTGCACCAGACCTGCATGGGCGAGAGCCGCGGATCGTCCGACGGTACCTTGTCGAGGTCGATCTCGCCGCCCACGCCGGCATCGTGCAGCAACTCGGGGATCGCGTTTGACAGGCCGCCCGCGCCGACGTCGTGGATCGCGACGACCGGACTGTCCTCGCCGGACGCGCAGCAGGCGTCGATGACTTCCTGGCAGCGCCGCTGCATTTCCGGGTTGTCGCGTTGCACCGAGGCGAAGTCGAGTGCCTCGCTGGAGGCGCCGGCCGCCATCGACGAGGCCGCGCCGCCGCCGAGGCCGATCAGCATCGCCGGGCCGCCGAGCACGATCACCTGGTCGCCGGGCGCGAGCTTGTGCTTCTTCACCAGCATCGGCCGCACGTTGGCGACGCCGCCGGCCAGCATGATCGGCTTGTCGTAGCCGTGGCGCATGCCGGGCTTGCCGGTCTCCAGTTCGAAGCTGCGGAAGTAGCCGGTGAGGCACGGCCGCCCGAATTCGTTGTTGAAGCCGGCGGCGCCGAGCGGCCCGTCGCGCATGATCTCGAACGCGCTGGCGACGCGTGGCGGCAGCGGTCGCTCGCCCTCCCACGGCCGCGGCAGGTCCGGGATGCGCAGGTGCGAGACCGAGAAGCCGACCAGGCCGGCCTTGGGCTTGCCGCCACGCCCGACCGCGCCCTCGTCGCGGATCTCGCCGCCGGAACCGGTCGCGGCGCCGGGAAAAGGCGAGATCGCGGTGGGATGGTTGTGTGTCTCGACCTTGATCGCGTACGGGATCGTTTCGCGGTGGGTGCGCCACACGCCGTCCGAGTCGGCGAAGAAACGCGCGCCTTCGCTGCCTTCGATCACCGCTGCGTTGTCGCTGTAGGCGGACAGGGTATGTGCAGGCGAGGCCTTGTGGGTGCGACGGATCAGGTCGAACAGGCTGGCATCCTGCCTTTCGCCGTCGAGCGTAAAGCCGGCGTTGAACACCTTGTGCCGGCAGTGTTCGGAGTTCGCCTGCGCGAACATCACCAGTTCGGCATCGGTGGGATCGCGTCCGAGCCCGGCGTAGTTCGCGGCAAGGTAGTCGATCTCGTCATCGCTGAGCGCGAGGCCGAGCTCGAGGTTGGCGCGTTGCAGCGCGGCTTGCGGTGCATCCCCCAGCGCGACGACCCCGAGCGGACCGGCGGTACCGGATGCGAACACCTTCCATGCATCCGCCAGCTTCAGCAGCACCGATTGCGTCATCGGGTCGTGCAGGGCGTTCGCGACCGCGCTGAAGGTCGGATCGCCTTCCGCGGGCAGGCCCTCGACCAGGAATGCGGTGCCGCGCTCGATGCGGGTGACCGGAATGCCGACGTGGTGGGCGATGTCGGTGGCCTTGGACGACCACGGCGACAGCGTGCCCAG
>JAJXWZ010000061.1 GCA_021781345.1 Pseudomonadota bacterium | reverse complement strand
GGCGACTCCAATATCCCGTCGCTTACGTGCCGGTCGAGATTTCCCGCAGTGCGCTGGCTGCAAGCGTTGCGGGCCTGGAAGTGGAATTCCCGGACATCGAGATGCTGCCGGTCTGCGCGGATTTCACCCAGCCGGTCGTGCTGCCGCGTGCGCAGCGAGCGCCACGTCGCACCGTCGTGTATTTCCCGGGTTCCACGATCGGCAACTTCGAACCAGGCGATGCGCTGCGGCTGCTTCGGCAGATGCGCGCGGAAGCAGGGCAGGGTGGCGGCGAGTTGAACGGCGGCGTGCTGATCGGGGTCGATCTGGTCAAGGACCAGGCGATCCTCGAGGCTGCCTACAACGACGCCGCCGGCGTCACGGCGGAGTTCACCCTCAACCTGCTGGTACGCCTGAACCGCGAGGCAGGCACGGACTTCGACGTGTCCGGCTTTCGTCACCATGCGCGCTGGCATCCCCTGGCCGGACGCATCGAGACCCGGCTCGTGAGCCTGCGTGAGCAGGACGTGCACCTCGCCGGTCGCACGTTCCATTTCGCGGCGGGCGAAGCGATGTTGGTCGAATACAGTTGCAAATACACATTGGAGGGCTTCGCCCGCCTTGCGGGCCATGCGGGCCTGCAGGTGGCCGGGACCTGGACCGATCCGGCGAAGGCTTTCAGCGTGCAGTGGCTTGCGAGCACTTGAGGTCGGCGGTTGGACGCGCCCGACCATGCCTTTCTACACCCCCGCTCCGCACTGAAATTGGCTACGCTTGCACCATTCGGGGCAGGTGAGGGTGGGGACATGCGGCGCTTCTGGACGGGAGTGGCCTGGCTGGCCATGGTGGTGTGTGGAACGGCGTTTGCCGCCGCAAGCAATCCGTACGCGAGGGATCCGAATCAACCCATCGATCAGGCGTACACGGCCAGGATTGCCAAGTACACGACACGGACGGATTTCAACACGCTGCTGACCGATTACCTGCCCGCGTCGAAGACGGTGCCGACGCCCGAGACGGTCCTGGGCGACGTGGCCGGTGCGCCGGACATGTTGCCGTACGCAGAGACGGTCTACCGCTATTTCCGGATGCTGGCCAAGGCCACGCCACGCGTGCGCGTGTTCGATATCGGCAAGACCGAGGAAGGCCGCGAAATGATCGCGGTCGCAATCGCCGACGAATCCGTGATGCGGGATCTCGATGCCAACAAGGCGCGGCTGGCCGAGCTGGCCGACCCACGCAAGCTCGGCATGGACGACGCCAAGGCCGCGGCGATCATCAAGCAAAGCTACCCCGTCTATTACATCACCGGCACCATCCATTCCACCGAGACCGGCGCGCCGACCGCGCTGATGGAACTGGCGTACCGGCTCGCCGTGGACGACGCGCCGTACATCAGGTACATCCGGTCGCACATGATCACGCTGATCACGCCGGTGGTCGAGGTCGACGGGCGAGACCGCATGGTAGATCTGTACAAGTGGCACCGCGCGCACCTTGGCGAAAACTACCCGCCGCTCATGTACTGGGGCCACTATGTCGCGCACGACAACAACCGTGACGCCATGGCCGTGACTCTGGACCTGACGAAGAACGTGCTCAACACCTATGTCGGCTGGCATGCGCAGGTGCTGCACGACCTGCACGAGTCGGTACCGTTTCTGTACGACAACACCGTCGGCGATGGCCCCTACAACGCCTGGATCGATCCCATCCTGACCAGCGAGTGGCAACAGATCGGCTGGAACAACGTCGAACAACTGACCAAGCTCGGGCTGCCGGGCGTGTTCACCCATGGGGGTTTCGACACCTGGAGCCCCGGCTACCTGATGTTCATTGCGGCGATGCACAACGGCATCAGCCGCCTGTACGAGACCTTCGGCAACGGCGGCGCCGACACCGAGGAGAGGATCCTTTCGCCCGGCGAATATGCTCGCACCTGGTACAAACCGAACCCGCCGCTGCCCAAGGTGTTGTGGTCGCAGCGCGACAACAACAACTATGAGCAATCGGGCCTGCTGACCGCGCTGTACTACTTTGCTCAAAACAGGCGGCACTTCCTCGACAACTTCTGGCTGAAATCCAAGCGATCCATAGAAAAGCCGCACCTGGCCGGCCCCGCCGCCTACGTGTTGACCGCCGACGATCCGGACAAGGGCGCGCAGATGCACCTTCTGCATGTGTTGCATCTGCAACATGTCGAGATCAGCCGGGCGACCGCGCCGTTCACGGTGGAAGTGGCCGACGAGACGGGGCGCGTGGACGGCGACAAGGCGGATCGGACGGCAATTGCGCCCGTCGAGCCGCCCAGGGTTGCTGCCATCCCGCGGACCTTTCCGGCCGGAAGCTGGATCATCCGCATGGACCAGCCGTATTCGCGCATCGCCGATGCCTTGCTCGACCGCCAGTACTGGTCGCCCGAGGATCCCCAGAAGCATCCCTACGACGACACCGGCTGGTCGTTCGGAGACCTGTTTGGCGTGGACGTCGCGCGCGTGGTCGATGCGTCGGTGCTGAAGGTGCCTATGCAGGAAGTCCAGGGGAATTTCGACCAGCCCGCGTTCTCCCTGGCATCGCTCGGCGTCACCACGACCGGCCGGATGCCGCGGATCGCGCTCATGCACACCTGGCTCTCCACGCAAACGGAAGGCTGGTGGCGGATGGCGCTGGACAAGCTGCACGTGCCATACAGCTATATCAGCACCCAGGACGTTTCGCGCGATCCCGATCTGCGCGCGAAGTACGACGTGATCCTGTTCGGCCCCGTGGGTTACGCCAGCACCCGGATGATCATCGACGGATTGCCGATGTACGGCAATCCGATGCCCTGGGAAAAGACCAGGCTGACGCCCAACATCGGCGTGATCGACTCGACGCCGGACATTCGCCCAGGGCTCGGCGAGTCGGGTGTCGCCAACCTGAAGCGTTTCGTGTCCAGGGGCGGCCTGCTGGTCACCGCCGAAGACAGCGCGCGCTTCGCGATCGATACCGGTCTTGCTCCGGGCGTGTCGGTGGCCCAGCCTGGCAACCTGCGCGTCGTTGGAAGCGTGCTGCGTGCCGACCTGGTGGACAAAAGCAGCCCGATCGCCGCGGGCTATCCCGGTGCCTTCGCGCTATACAGCTCGCAGGGCATGGCGTTCGATGTCGCCGACCAGACCATCGGCGATCGCGGCATCACCACGGCGGCCGATTACCGGCGGCCGACGGGGCGAGGCGGCCCCGACGACGTCGACGTGCCCGAGGGGCGGCCCTATCAGGCACCTCCGGAATTGCCCGTCGTGAAGCCCTGGCAGGCGGCGCCGCTGAATGCCGAACAGGCGCGCAACAACCCTTTCCTGATCCCGCGGCAGGATCGTCCGGTGGTCATCGCACGCTGGGCGGATGCCGGCGATTTGCTGATCGCGGGCCTGCTTGAAAATGCTGGCGCGATGGCCGGGCGCGCGGCGGTCGTGGACGCCACGTATGGCAAGGGCCATGTCCTGCTGTTCGCGAACAACCCGATCTGGCGCGGCGAAACCATCGGCAGTTACCGGATGTTCTTCGACGCGGTGGCCCATTACGATCAATTGCATTGAGGCCGAACGGCACGCCGCGGCGTTGGCCGACCCGGGCATCGCGTCTCGACGGCCGGCGACGGATTTGGCGATCAATCCGCGATTCGGCACCCGCGGCCTTGGCCGGATCGACACGTTCTAGGGAGTATATCGATGGAACCACGCCGTTGGATGCCTTACCGGTCGCTGCAAAGCCGTCACCTCGGTCTCGCCCTGGCGACTGCGCGGGTCGTTGCGTGGGTCGGCATGCTGCTGATCGCGGCCGGCATCGCCTACGGCATCACGGCCACCTTGTCCCATCTGAAGGCCGGGCTGGTGGCGATGGCCCTGGGCATGGTCATCAACCTTGTCGGTACCGGCCTGACGGCGCTGTTGCTGGGCGGTGCACTGGCGGCACTGGTCGGCATCGAGGAGAGCCAGCGCCGTCGCATCGACAGGGATTGATCCCTGCATGCGCATCATGGCAGCCCGGGGCGGATACACTGGCAATTTGGTGCAAAAGTGCTGTAGGATCGCGCCGCTGAGTTAGCCAAGCCGCCGGGGAGCGGTTTGTTGGGGCCGGTTGCTGACCGTTCTACGATCGCATCGCTGTCTTCACTCTCGCTAGTCAGTGCTTCAAGTTGCGCACTCGAGGTGCGCTGTTTTCAACCAATCGAGCAGTAAGGAGTCAGTTATGTCGGAGCGTCAGACCGGCACCGTGAAATGGTTCAACGATGCCAAGGGCTTCGGTTTCATCAGCCGTGAGAACGGCGAGGATGTATTCGTGCATTTCCGCGCGATCGTCGGCACGGGCTTCAAGTCCCTGCAGGAAGGCCAGAAGGTCACGTTCAATGTCGTCCAGGGCCCCAAGGGCCTGCAGGCCGACCAGGTCCAACCTGCCTGAACCTACATTGCCAAGGCAATTTCTGAAGCCCCGCAGCGATGCGGGGCTTTTTTACAGCCCCGCCAAATGGATACAATCGCAATCGAACGTTGTTTCTGCCAAGCGACGGCGGATCGCGGTGGACCCACCGGCCAAGCCCGATGTCCGCCTGCGGAGCCTCTTGGTGCAGCCAGGAGGCTTTCAAGGGTGCGTCGCCGCGACATGAAGGGTGGGTCCCGGCCATGTATACGAGCTTTAGCGAGTTTTATCCCTCCTATCTTGGAGAGCACGCCGATCGCCGTTGCCGTCGCATGCATTTCCTCGGTTCGTGGCTGGTGATCGCGGCAATCGCCTTGGCCGTGGCGACCCGGGATGCCTGGTGGCTGATCGCGGCTCCGGCCTGTGGTTACGGTTGTGCGTGGATCGGTCACTTCGCGTACGAGGGCAACAAGCCGGCGACCTTCCGGCACCCTGTTTACAGTTTGCTGGGCGATTGGGTGATGTTTGCCGACATCCTGCGCGGACGGGTGCGGCTGTGACCGTCGGTATCATGATGGCATGACGGATCCACGATTTGCCGGCATCGAACGGCTTTATGGTACGGGCAGCGTGGCGCGCCTGGCTTCATGTCGCGTGGCCGTGGTCGGGCTGGGTGGCGTCGGCTCCTGGGCGGCGGAAGCCCTTGCCCGAAGTGGACTGGGTGGGCTTTCGCTGATCGATGCCGATGAGGTATGCGTCTCCAACACCAACCGCCAATTGCATACACTTGCGGACACGCTCGGCAAGCCCAAGGTCACGGTGACGGCCGAGCGCCTTCGTCGCATCAACCCCGCGCTCGCTGTCAATGCGGTCGAACGCTTCGTGACCCCCGCCACGCTGCCGGAGTTGCTGGACCGGGATTTTGATCTGGTGCTGGACGCCTGCGACGCTTTCCGGGTCAAGGTCGAAATGACGGCATGGTGTCGGCGGCGCAAGCTGCCGCTGATCGTGTGCGGTTCGGCTGGCGGACGCACCGATCCGACCCAGATCCGGGTGCGCGACTTGTCGCGTACCGAGCACGATGCCTTGCTCAGCCTGATGCGCCGCAAGCTGCGCCAGGAGTTCCGATTTCCGTCAAACCGCGACCGATACTTCGGCGTGCCAGCCGTCTATTCGCTCGAAAACGTGCGCTATCCGCAGCCCGACGGCAGTGTCTGCGGAACTCGTCCCGGAGGCGGCGATTCGCTCAAGCTCGATTGTGGCGGCGGCCTGGGAGCGGCGACGCACGTGACCGCCGCGTTCGGGTTTGCCGCGGTCGGGAAGGCGCTGGAAGTGCTGTTGAAAACCAAGCCCTGATGCGTGGTTTACGTTTCCCCGAGGAACAATCGCCGCGCGTTCGCGGTGGTCGCCTGCGCAAGTTCGTCGGGCGATTCACCACGCAGCGTGGCGACACATTGCAATATTTCGACCAGGAACGCCGGCTCGTTGCGGCGGCCGTGGTGCCGCTCGCCGGGCTGGTCCGGCGCATCGGTCTCCAGCAACAGTGATCCGCGGGGAAGCGACGCGACGATCTTGCGCAGGCGATTCGCGCGCGCATACGTCACGGGACCGCCGATGCCCACGCTGAAGCCAAGCCGCCACAACTCGCGAGCCTGTTCCTGGCTGCCTGAGAAACTATGCACCACGCCGCGCAGCGGTTTGCCGAACCGTCGCAACTCGAGGATGATCCCCTCGAAGGCACGGCGCGCATGCAACACCAAAGGCAAATCGAAAGCTCGTGCGATCTCGAAGTGGCCGTGCAGCAGCCGCGATTGGCGTTCGTGATCAAGGCCCGGTTGGAAGAAATCGAGGCCGCATTCGCCGACCGCCACGGCGGGATGGACGCGCAGCCAGTCCGCGAGCGCAGCGAGGTCGCCGTCGTCGTGTCGCGCCAGATAGCAGGGATGCAGGCCGTAAGCGGGATGCAGCCCGGGTTCCGATCCGCACAAGGCTTGCAGGCTCGGCCACGAAGCCGCGTCAACTGCGGGAACAAGCATCTCGCGGACGCCGGCTATCCGTGCGTCATGCAGTACGCGCGCGCGGTCGGCGTCGAATGCCGGCGCATCCAGGTGTACGTGGCTGTCGAACAAGCACCCTGCAGTCGTGTGTGGGCAAGTCTCGTTCATCGGAGTAGGCTGCGCCCGATGCTGAACTGTTCCAAGCTTGTTGACGCTGCGTTCATAATCGGGTTGTTTGAATCAAGCTGCCATTGGGGCCGATGGGCCGGGAGACCAACATGTATCGGAAATCACCTTTGACTCGCGCTGTAATCGCTGCGCTAGGCATCATCGTCGTCGCGGCCCTGGCTGGATGTGGACGCAGCGGAAGCCCGCAAGCGCAAGCCACGCCCGCCAACATGACCATGGCAACATCCGCGGCCACGGCACAATTGCCTCCTGGAGAAAATTCGCCGGCCAACACGCCGCAATCAGCGAACACCGGCCCGCAATTCGCCCAAGTCGTGGCGGTACAACCGATCACGCAATCGGCCACCACCAGCAGGCCACGGCAAGTTTGCCAGAACGAGCAGGTTGCCGTTCCGGAAACCTACAAGGACAAGCACCAGATCGGCGGTGCCGTGGTGGGTGGACTGGTAGGCGCGCTGGCCGGCCACCAGATCGGCGGAGGCAAGGGCAAGACCCTCGCGACGCTCGGTGGCGCGGCTGCAGGGGCATTCGCGGGCCACGAGATACAGAAGAAGCATCAGGAGAACAATGCGACGCAGATGGAGACCCGCAACGTCTGTCGCACGGTCACTGACAAGACGACCTCGACCAAGACGGTGGGGTATGACGTCACCTACACCCTGAACGGTCAGACCGGCCACGTTCGGATGGATCACAACCCCGGTGTGGGAACCGGCTTGCCGGTCCGCAATGGCGTGGTCGTCGCGAACGACAAGCAGGGCGGGGGTTACTACCAGTAACCGGATCACGAGATCCACGCATGCAAAAGGAGTAGTGCCATGTCTATGCGACCATTCGTGAGGTTCCACGGTTTCATGCGGCCGGCAACCACGCTGGTATGTGTTCTCGCTGCTGCGTTGATGCTTGCGGGATGCGAGCCTGGGTACAGCACCCGCCCCGGCGGCTACTACACAGGCGGGCAGCCCAGCGGATACCAGGGCGGCGGCCGCCGGTGCTACCAGGGCTGCGGCTATGTCCGGGACATCCGAGAGGTCCAGTTGCGCGATCGCAACAACAATGGTGCGGCACTCGGCACGGTGATCGGCGCCGTGGTCGGTGGTTTGCTCGGCAACCAGATTGGCAAGGGCAACGGGCGGACGGCCGCGACGGTCGGCGGTGCCGTCGCCGGCGGTTTCGCCGGCCACGCGATCGGTCAGCGGGCCGATGGCAACGGATACGGCTGGCAGATCGTGGTGCAGCTCCGGAACGGCCAGTACGCGACGGTCACGCAGCGCAATCCACCGCAGGTGCGGGTCGGCGATTACGTGATGATTCGCGATAACGCGGTTTATCGCTACTGACGACCGTGCGGGCTGAAGCTCGCATGCAAAAAAGCCCTCCGCGCGGAGGGCTTTTTTCGTTGTGCACACCCGGTACCGGGGATCAATCCACGGCGTAGAACTCGTGGTCGCCGATCGTGGCGATCGGGTTCTTTGCCCAGTTGGCGGACGAGCCCAGCCGTATGAAGTGGTCGGCGCCCGGAACCACGAGCTTGCGATCCTTGGCGGGTTCCTGCCAGATCGCGATGGCCTGGGCGGCGATTTGCCAGGCTTTGTTCCAGGCCGCCGGATTGTCGATCGGATAGCCTCTCGGGGTGGTGGTCAGGGCAAACTGGTGCGGCGCCGTGACCACTTCGCAGAGGGTCTTGCCGTAGCGACCCATGTCGAGACGGTCGAGTGCCACTTCGGCTACGGCCAGCTGGCCGCGTGTGGGTTGGCTGCGCGCTTCCATGTAAACGGTGGCAGCCAGACAGGTTTGGTCGGCAACCGGCCGTGGCAGCAGCGCGATCATGCCGAGCAACAGGCCCAAGGTCATCGGGTCGTTCTCCTTTTCAAGGCACCACATGCCGGGTTGGACGGCATCTGGCTTGAAACACGGCGGGCCACTGGCCTTGCGCCGCGGATGGATGGATTGGCTCGGGCCTGGAAGCGGACGCCGGCAAAGGGCCGGGGCTGGCAGGTACCGTGATGCGCCAACAGGTTTTGCAAGCGGCGGACGTCGCCGTTGTGCGCGCGGTGCGGATCCTCCGGACCGCGCGCAAACCGGGCTTGAAACGAAGCCC
>JAJXWZ010000070.1 GCA_021781345.1 Pseudomonadota bacterium | reverse complement strand
AGGCCCGGCTGCTGCGGCCGTTCGGCATCGACCACGCCAGCGCGCAGATGCTGGGCATCATCCTGGCCGTGGTCGTGTTCCTGGCGCTCGGCCTCGGCGCCCTGCTCGCCTCGCTGCGCCCGCGCGCCAAACCGCGCGATGGGCTGGCGGCCGCGCAGGCGCGCCTGCAACGCAAGCTCGCGCGATGCGGCATCGCGCGTGCCGCGAACGAGGGTCCGTCGGATTACTATCGACGCTGCGAAGACCGGCTTCCCGCATCGGCGCCGATGCTGCGCGATCTGGCATCGGAATACCTGCACCTGCGCTATGCGCTATCCGAACCGCCACCTGAACGGACGCGGGCGTTCTCACGCCGCGTTCGCAGTTTCCACCCCCGCCGTGTGGTCAAATAACCCGCAAGGATTTCCGAACTCCCGGAGGCTCGTCATGTCACGCCGTATCCTGCTGGTCGTTGCCGGAGCGATTGCACTCGGCGGCTGCGCCACGATCCCCAAGCCGCTGGTCGGCAATTACACGCCGGTATCGCTGGACGCCGCGCGCAGCGGCAGCGCCGGTGCGGTCCGGGTGCGCTGGGGCGGCCAGATCATCCAGACCGAGCCCGCCGAACAGGAGACCTGTTTCTTCGTGCTCGCCGAGCCACTCGATTCGCAGGCACGCCCGGAGCGTGGCGGGGACAGCCAGGGCCGGTTCGTCGCCTGCAAGCAGGGCTTCTACGATCCCGAGGTATTCACCAAGGGGCACGACATCACCGTGACCGGTACTTTGGACGGCACCGTGCAGCACAAGATCGGCGATTTCGACTACACCTACCCCAAGGTCGCGGCCGACACCGTGTACCTGTGGCCGAACCGGCCGGTGTACGCCGGACGGCCATACGATCCGTGGGGTGCGTGGGGACCGTGTGATCCGTTCTGGTCCCCGTGGGGTTGCGGATGGGGCTACGGCCCGTGGTACTACCCGCCGCGGGTGATCGTGGTGCCGCGCCCGGCACCTCCGCCGCCACAACCTAAGAAAGGCTGACGGATTTCGAGAAGTCGACGCCCGCGCACGCGGGCGTCTTTTTCATGGCGGACGATACGCCACTCAGACCATGCGTTCGGCCATCTGCCGTCCGGCCATCAGGTGCACGTGCAGGTAGAACACGGTTTGGCCGCCGCCACGATTGCAATTGATCACGCAACGGTAGCCGTCCTCGGCGAAACCCTCGCCCTTCGCATACGAGGAGGCTGCCAGCAGCAGCTTGCCGAGCAGCTCGGCATCCGCCTCGCCGCAATCGTTCAAGGTCGCGAACGCCTTCCGCTTGGGAACGAACAGCAGGTGCACCGGCGCCTGCGGATGGATGTCGCGGAATGCGAGGACATCATCGTCCTCGTACACGATGTCGGCCGGAAGTTCGCGGCGGATGATCTTGTCGAAGATGGTGTCGGTCATGCTCGAACCTCGGTGATTGAGACCGTAACGAGCGAACGCGGATTGCGTGACGCCGGAGCGCAGCGAGCGGAGCGTACACGATAGTACGTGAGCATTGCGAGCACGGCCGGCGCGCAATCTGCCGACACGACGGGGATGGAGTGCCGGTTTGAACGCCGCGGGCGGCCCGAAGGGCGAACCACAACGACTTGGCGGGTCGCGCAGCAGGACTCAATCGTCGAGTGCGTGGCGGCTGCCGAACGCATGCGCCAGGGTGCCCCGGTCGACGTATTCCAGCTCGCCGCCCAGCGGCACGCCGTGCGCGAGTCGAGTTGCACGCACGCCCGCGGCACGTGCCATCTGGCCCAACCAATGCGCGGTCGCCTCGCCTTCGACGGTCGGATTGGTCGCAACCACCATTTCGTGGACCTCGCCGCCCGCCAGGCGGCGACCCAGCAGGTCGGCGCCGAGCTCCGCCGGACCCAGGCCGTCCAGCGGCGACAACCGGCCCATCAACACGAAATAGCGTCCGCGGAAACCGGTGGCCTGTTCGATCGCCAGCAGGTCGGCAGGCGTTTCGACCACGCACAACAGCGCCGGGTCGCGCGAGGCGTTCGCGCAGATCGCGCACGTTTCGGTCTCGCTGAAGTTCCGGCAGGACGCGCAGTGGCCGATGCGCTGCATCGCCTCGCGCAAGACATCGGCCAGACGCTCGCCGCCTTCGCGATCGCGCTCCAGCAGGTGGAACGCCATGCGCTGCGCGCTCTTGGCACCGACGCCGGGAAGGCAACGCAGCGCTTCGATCAGCTTGGCGAGGAGGCTGGATTCCGAAACCATTCGCGGGCAACCTTTTCCTGACTGGCGGGGCGAGGCATGCCCGGCGGAGCAGCGACGATCGGGACGAGCCGCCGGCACCGGGCACCGGACCCGCTGCCACGAATCCCGGATATTTCAGAACGGCAGCTTGAAACCCAGCGGCAGGTTCATCCCGGAACTCACGCTGCCGAGCTTTTCCTGGCTGGCCTGAGCCACCTTGTTGACGGCATCGTTGACCGCCGCGGTGACCATGTCCTCGGCCATTTCCGGATCGTCCGCCATCAGCTTGCGGTCGATGCGCACGCGGCGCACTTCATGGCGACCGGTCATGCTGACCTCGACCATGCCCCCGCCGGCGCTGCCGGTGACTTCCAGCCTCGCGATCTCGTCCTGCGCGCGCTTGAGGTCTTCCTGCATGCGCTGCGCCTGCTGCATCAATTGTCCTATTTGTCCTTTCATGCCTGTCTACCCACGGGTCGAATGCTTTCCGGAATGATCTCGGCGCCGAGCTGGCGTTGCATGTCCTGGATGATCGGATCCTCGGCCAAGGCCCGCTCCGCCGCTGCCTGCTCGTCCGATCGCGCCTTGGCCGCACGGGTGGCCGGCGTCTCGGCGATCGCCTCGTGCACGATGCGCACGCGCAGCTTGCGGTCGATCGCCGCCCCGAGACCGTCCTGCAACTGCCGGCACAGATGGTCGCTGCAGAAAATCATGTGCTCGGGCCGCAATGCCAGGGTCAACACGTCGTTGTCGAGCGACTTCGGTACGGCGTGCTGTGCCAGCAGGGCCACCGGCCCGCCGAGCCCGGCCTTCCGGATCCATGCCTCCCAGTCGGCCAGTCCGTCGATGCGCGGGCTGGCGCCCTGCGGCTCCGCGGCCACTTGGGCCTGCCGCGTGGCACGCGGTCGTGCGGGCACTGCATCCGTCCCGGCCGTTGCAGCGGGCCCGGCGACCCGCACGCGCGCGGCCGCGGTACCCGCCTGCCCCGGTGCATCGCCAATGCCGGCCGCGTGGTCGCGGAACGCCAGCATCCGCAGCAGCGTCATCTCGAAGCCGGTGCGCACGTCCGGTGAAAGCGGCAGGTCACGGCGGCCATGCAGCGCGAACTGGTACCACACCTGCACGTCCTCGGGATCGACCTCGCCGGCGAGCGCATCCAGTACCTCGCGCTCGGATTCGTCGCCCTCGAAACCGGGCACCAGTTGCCGCAGCTGGACGCGGTGCAACGCCGTCGCGAGCTGTTCCAGCACCACGGCGAAGTCCGGCGACAGGCCAGCGATGCGGTCGGCTTCGGCCATCACGGCCTTGCCGTCCCCGTCGGCCAGCGCGCGCAGCAGTGCACCAACGTCGTTGTCGGCGATGGTGCCCAGCATCGCGCGCACGTCGTCCGCCCGCAGCATGCCACCACCGTGGGCGATGGCCTGGTCGAGCAGCGACAGGCCGTCGCGCAGCGAGCCGTCGGCACCGCGCGCCAGCGCTGCGATCGCATCCTCGTCGGAGCCCACGCCCTCCTTGCCGAGGATCATCCGCATCTGCGCGGCGATCTGGTCGGGCAGCAGCCGCTTCAATCCGAACTTCAGGCAACGCGACAGGACCGTCACCGGCAACTTCTGCGGGTCGGTGGTCGCCAGCAGGAACTTCACGTGTTCGGGCGGCTCCTCCAGCGTCTTCAACAACGCATTGAAGGCGCTTTTCGAGAGCATGTGCACCTCGTCCACCAGGTAGACCTTGTAGCGGCCCTGGGCAGGCGCGTACTGCGCGTTCTCGATCACTTCGCGCACGTCGTCGACACCGGTGTTGCTGGCGGCGTCGATCTCGATCAGGTCGACGAACCGGCCCGCATCCACGGCCTGGCAGATCGCGCAGTGGCCGCATGGATGCGCGGACATGCCGGTTTCGCAGTTCAGCGACTTGGCGAAGATGCGCGCGATGGTGGTCTTGCCGACCCCGCGAGTACCGGTGAACAGGTACGCGTGGTGCACGCGGCCCGAGTCGAGCGCGTGCGCCAACGCCTTGACGACGTGTTCCTGCCCGACCAGCTCGTCGAACTGCTTCGGACGCCATTTGCGGGCGAGGACCTGGTAACTCATGGGCGGAAGCTTTCGTGGGAAGTCGGGCCGTGGATGGCCGTTCTGGGGGTGGGCATCTCGCGATGCAAGCGGCATCGAACCACTTGATGCAGCAGCGACCACGCACGGTCGCATGGTTTGCCGCCCATTGTGCCAAGACATGGCTCCGAGACCAAGCGCAGCGACGCGTCATTCTGCTTGTCTGCGTGTCCAGCGACCGTTATCCTGAGCAGTCCGTCGCGTCGATCATGCGACCCGGAGATGTGTCCGAGCAGTCGAACGAGCACGCCTGGAAAGCGTGCAAGCGGCCAAACCCCGGATCAAGGGTTCGACGGATTCGTCGGGAACGAATCCGGACGCCGCAGGCGGCCCCGAGCACTGCGAGGGGCGAGCCTCAGGGATGAGGCGAGCATATCCCGCCCCCGGGCGGGATCGAACAAACAATGCGGAGAGGTGTCCGAGCGGTCGAAGGAGCACGCCTGGAAAGTGTGTAAGCGGCTAAACCCCGCTTCGCGGGTTCGAATCCCGCCCTCTCCGCCACAATATCGCCGGGAGCGATTGAGGACAGCCGAAGTGCTGGCCCCGGGTGCAAGCAAGCGGCGAGCATCAGGGATGCTGCGAGCAGTTTCAAAGTTCATGGTGGCCCCGTCGGCGCCTCCGCGACGATAGATCGAAAACTCCGCCAGGTCCGGAAGGAAGCAACGGTATCGGTCGACTCGTGCGCCGGAGATACGCTGGCGGGGCCGCCTCCATTGCCGCCCCGCGTTTCCGGTCGTCCCGCCGATACCGACGGTTGCGGGCTCGAAATCCGTTTCTCCCCTCGCAACCTCGCCCTGCGCATCCTGCTGCGGGCGCTCGTGAACGCGCGCGATGCCACCGGCATCGCGCAAACGCGATCCACTCGCTCGGTCGACTCGTGCGCCGGAGATACGCTGGCGGGGCCGCCTCCCATGGGCCACCCTACGGGTGCAGCCAGCCGGAGGCCCCATCCACGTAATGCTCGCGCTTCCAGATCGGCACGCGCGCCTTGACCTCGTCGATGACGTAGCGGCAGGCGTCGAACGCTTCCGCCCGATGCCCGGCGCTGACGCCGACCCATACCGCCATCTCGCCGAGCGCAAGGTCACCGACCCGGTGCACGCAGGCGATACGCTGCACGGCGAAGCGACGAGCTGCCTCCTCGACGATGCGCTGCCCCTCGGCCAATGCAAGGTCGGCATACGCCTCATAGGACAGACCGCGCACGGCACGCCCGTCGTTGTGGTCACGCACGCGTCCCTCGAAACAGACCACGGCACCCGCCGAGGGTGATTCGAGTTCGCGGCGCAGGCGCGCCGGGTCGATCCCGGATTCGCTGAGCGAGAACATCGTCAGCCTCCAGATACCGGCGGCAGGAAGGCGATCTCGTCGCCATCGGCAAGCGGACGGTTCCACTCGGCGAACTCGCCGTTGACCGCCACCCGCAGGCGTTCCGGCCTGGACGTGAAGCCATGCCTGGCGGCGATTTCGGTGTACAGCGCCAAGGCGTCGCGCGCATCGCTTGCCACGCTCTCGCGGGAACGACCCGCGGCATCGCACAGCGACGCGAAATACAGCAGTCGGTAGTTCATCGCGGCTTGCCCCGCCCGGCCGCAGCCGCGCCTCCCGCCTTCACGGAGCGCTTGCCGCCGGATTTTTCCAGCAGCCTGACGTCCGCAATCACGATCTCGTGCGACAAGGCCTTGCACATGTCGTACACGGTGAGGGCGGCGACGCTGGCGCCGGTCAATGCTTCCATCTCGACGCCGGTCTTGTGCGACACCGCGACCTCGCAGCGGATGGCAAGCTCGCCATCGCTGACGAATTCGGCCTCGATCCGGCAGCGCTCGATCGCCAGTGGATGGCAGAACGGAATCAGCTCGTGGGTGCGCTTGGCGGCCATGGTGCCGGCCACGATCGCGGTGTCCAGCACCGGCCCCTTGGCGCTGCGCATGCCGCCCGCGCGCAGCGCTTCCGCCACCGCGGGCGGGAACCGCACGATGGCCTCGGCCACCGCGACCCGCCTGCTGACGGCCTTGGCGCCGACGTCGACCATGCGCGGACGGTTGGAAGCATTGAGGTGGGAAAGTCGTCGTTTGTCGGCCATCGCATGTGTCACTCGTTCATTGGAACCCGAAAACGGGCCAGCGCATCCCGGCAGTCGCCCGGTCGCTCCGGCTTGCGCCCTCTCCGGCGCGCCATCTCATCCACCGATACGGTACATCTCGACGTGCTCCAGCACGCCCGCTGCGCGCAATTCGGCGCGGCGCTCGCTGTAGCGGTCGCCGCGGTGGCTCCAGATGCCGGCGACCGTCGCGCGCAACGCCGCGTCGGACTCGCCCGCGCGCAGCAATGCGCGCAGGTCGTGCCCGGCATGTGCGAACAGGCAGGTGTAGAGCTTGCCGTCCGCGGACAGGCGCGCGCGGGTGCAGCCGCCGCAAAACGGCTCGGTCACCGAATTGATGAAGCCGAGTTCGCCGGCGCCATCGCGGAACCGCCAGCGGCGCGATGTCGACATGCGGTCGCGGGGCATGGCTTCGAGCGGCCAGCGTGCATCGATCCGTTGCACCAGTTCCGCACCGGGGACCACGCGATCATCGCGCCAGCGATTGACGGTGCCGACGTCCATGTATTCGATGAAACGCACGACATGGCCGCTGCCCCGAAAACGCGCGACCAGGTCGAGGATGCCGTCGTCGTTGACGCCGCGCATCACGACGCAGTTGATCTTGAGCGGCCCGAAGCCCGCCCGTTCCGCGGCGGCGATCGCGGCTTCGGCGTCGGCGAGCTCACCTCGCCCTCCCGACATCCTGCGAAAGATGTCGGGATCGACACTGTCCATGCTGAGGGTGACCCGGCGCAAGCCGGCCTCGCGCAACGGCCGTGCGAATTTCGGCAGCAGCGCGCCGTTGCTGGTCAGGGCCAGGTCCTCCACGCCCTCGATGGCCGCCAGCCGCGCCACCAGGTCGGGCAGGTCGCGCCGCAGCAACGGTTCGCCGCCGGTCAGGCGCAGCTTGCGCACGCCGAGCGAGACGAACGCCCGGGCAATGCGCTCGATCTCTTCGAAGCCGAGTCGCTCGCGCGCCCGCTGGAACGCGTGGTCCGCGGGATAGGCCTCTTCGGGCATGCAGTACGGGCAGCGGAAGTTGCAGCGATCGATCACCGAGATGCGCAGGTCCGACAGCACGCGGCCGAGCGCGTCGGGCGGCGCCGACCGTGCCTGCAGTGTGCCCTGCACCTCGGGTCTCATCATCCCGCCCCGGATCCTGGCGGGTGCGGCGCGTGCAAGGGATAGCGTCCATCGGGGATCGCCACCTTGAAACCGCGCTCGCGCATGGCCCGGGCATCCGCCTCGCTGGCGTAGTGGTACAGCAGCAGGCGATCGCGCAAAGGCTGCGGGTACTCGCGCTCCAGGTCATCGATGCCGGTGTGCGAGGGGTTGCCGTGCAGCGAGCAATCGTGCGCGACCAGTGTGTGTTCGTCGCTGACCGACGCCAGCGCCTCGGGGATCGGACGGGTATCGCCGGTCCACGCGAAGCAACCGCGCAGCGCGATGCCGAACGCGGTGCCCGGCGCGTGGTGGCGGGTGGGGAACACGTCGAACCACTGGCCTTGCAGCCAGAAGCCGCGCGAGCACGCGACCAGCCGGAAGCCCTCCCAGAAATTCGCGCCGCCCTCGGCGAGCACGTTCGGGTAGTCGGCCACGCGCGCTTGCAGGATCGGCAACAGGTTGGCATGCATGAATATACGGACCTGCCCGCGTTGCGCCGGATCGAACCAGGCCGCGTAGAACAGCCGCTCGAGACCCGCTACGTGGTCCATGTGCGCGTGGGTGACGAACACCGCCGGCGGCAGCTCGCCGTAGCAGCGCAGGTAATGCTCGAGCGTGCCCGGCCCGCAATCGATCAGCAGCAGCGGACGGCCCGAGCACTCGAGCACGGCGCCGGATGCGCCGAGGTCGACGGCGCTGGCGGCGCCGGTCCCGAGCACGTGCAGCGACCAGGCCTCTTCGCCGGTACCGTCGACCGCCCGCGCTTTCGCGCCCGCCTTCGCCGTCTTCGTCTTCATCGAGCCTGTCCGCCCACGGACTGGTATCCGCGCATCAATGGCCGCCAGACCTCGCGATCGAGCGCCGCATCGTCATGATGGCACGCACCGACCTTCAACAGCGAGCGTTTCAGCCGGGCCAGGTTCGCCAGCTTCCAGGCCGTGCCGGATGTGCGGATCTCGCCGCGATCGAAGTCGATCAGCCACAGGTTGTCGTCCGCCACCAGGATATTGTGGGCATTGAGGTCGGCATGGTCCACGCCCTCGGCATGGAAGCGCGCGACCAGCGCGCCGACGCGTTCGCAAAGCGCGGAATCCAGCCCCCCGGCGGTCGCGGCCTGCGCGAGGGTGCGCGCATTTCCGATCGCGCGCGTGATCAGGTCCGCCGTATAGAAAAGTCCGTGACGCTCGCACCGCGCCGCGACCGGCGCCGGCACCGGCAAGCTCCGCGCAAGCAA
>JAJXWZ010000251.1 GCA_021781345.1 Pseudomonadota bacterium | reverse complement strand
TGCTGGGCCGGCTGGTGCCCGATCACAAGGTGATTGCGGAGTTCCGCCGGCTGCACCGGGAGGCGGTGGCCGAGGCGGGCGCCAGCCTGATCCGATGGGCGCGTGCGCAGGCGATGCTCGCGAGCGGGTGGGTGGCCATCGACGGTTCGAAGTTCCGCTCGGTGAGCAGCACGCGCAGCGTGGCGGCGGCACGCGAGGCGATGCAGCGGTACCTGGCCGGACTGGATGAAGCCGATGAGGCACCGCCCGCGCATCCCGAACCCGAGGCTCGGCTGATGCGGTCGGCGCAGGAAGGTCATGTTGCGGCCTACAACGTGCAGACGGCGGTGGACGCGGCGACCGGCCTGATCGTGGCCCACGAAGTGACGACCGAAGCCACCGACAACCGGTCGTTGCTGCCGATGGCCGACAAGGCCCGCACCGTGGTGGCCTGCAAGGACCTGCATGTCGTGGCTGATGCGGGCTACTCCAATGGCGAGCAGGCACGGGCTTGCGAAGAGCAAGGCATCGTCACCCACGTCCCCGCCAATCGTGCCGTCAACAACCAAGGCGATGGCACCCTGTATGACCGCAGCGCGTTCACTTACGACGAAGCCACGGATACGATGCGCTGCCCAGCCGGGCGAAGCTTGGTACGCAAGCAAACCCATCGCGGCGAGCGGATGGTGGTCTATGCCGCCCAGGCATCGGACTGTGGCGGCTGTGTCCTGAAGGATGCCTGCACCCGGGCCGAGCGACGCCTTGTTCGACGGCATTGGGACGAGGCGGTACTCGAACGCATGAATGCCCGGGCTACGCCCGAGGCGATGCGGTTACGCCGCTGTACGGTAGAGCGCCCCTTTGCCGAACTCAAGGAACGGCACATGGGACGGCGCTTCTTGCTTCGAGGCCTGGACGGCAGCCGATGTGAAATGGCCTTGGCGGTGATGGCCTTCAACCTGAAACGGTTGATCCGTCTGCTGGGAGCCGTGGCGTTGATCGGGAAGCTGCAGCCGGCGGGATGACCGCATCCTCAAAAAAGAAGCGCCCCTTGGGGGCGCTTCGCGAAGTCATCACCTGATCGCGTTTTGACACAGCCTGACGAGGCCGGCGCTTTTCGATGGTTGCAGTACGCGCGAGACGTCAGTGTTGCAGGTTGCGCCGCAGCCGTTCCAGTGCAGACAACTGCGCGATGGCCTGCGTGAGCTGTTCCTGAGCCTGTTCGACGGTCTTGGCGTCACCGCGGTTGGCGAGGATGCGCTCGGCCTCTTCCTTGGCGTGCCTGGCGGCGGCTTCGTCGATTTCGTCGGCGCGCAGCGCAGTGTCGGCCAGTACTGTCACCAGGTTCGGCTGCACCTCGAGGATGCCGCCGGAAACATAATAGGACTGGCGCTTGCCGTCTTCCCCGACTACCTCGACCTGGCCGGGCTTGAGGCGTGTCAGCAGCGGTTCGTGGCGCGGCGCGATGCCGAGCTCGCCGGCCTCGCCGCTGGCGATGACCATGGCAACGTCGCCGTGGAAGATCTCGGCTTCGGCGCTGACGATGTCGCATCGGATCGTAGACATGGACGTTCGCTCAGGCCGCCTTCTTCTCGGACGCGTTCACGGCCTCGCCCTTCTTGATCGCATCCTCGATGCCGCCGACCATGTAGAACGCCTGTTCGGGCAGGTGGTCGACTTCGCCATCCACGATCATCTTGAACGCGCGGATGGTCTCCTTCAGCGACACGTACTTGCCGGGCGAACCGGTGAACACTTCCGCCACGTGGAACGGTTGCGAGAAGAAGCGTTCGCACTTGCGAGCGCGATACACGGCCTGCTTGTCCTCTTCGGACAGCTCGTCCATGCCGAGGATCGCGATGATGTCCTTGAGTTCCTTGTAGCGCTGCAGGGTGCCCTGCACCTTGCGTGCGACGTCGTAGTGCTCTTGCCCGATCACCAGCGGATCGAGCTGCCGCGAAGTCGAGGCCAGCGGATCGACGGCGGGGTAGATGCCGAGGCTTGCGATGTCGCGCGATAGCGCCACGGTGGAGTCGAGGTGCGCGAAGGTCGTGGCCGGGGATGGATCGGTGTAGTCGTCGGCCGGCACGTAGACGGCCTGGATCGACGTGATCGAGCCGGTCTTGGTCGATGTGATACGTTCCTGCAGGCGACCCATTTCATCGGCCAGCGTCGGCTGGTAGCCCACTGCCGACGGCATTCGGCCGAGAAGTGCCGATACCTCGGTACCGGCCAGCGTGTAGCGGTAGATGTTGTCGATGAACAACAGCACGTCGCGGCCCTTGCCCGAAGCATCCTTCTCGTCGCGGAAGTACTCGGCCATGGTCAGGCCGGTCAGCGCGACGCGCAGGCGGTTGCCGGGCGGCTCGTTCATCTGGCCGTACACCATCGCCACCTTGGACTGGGTGAAGTCATCGGTCTTGACCACGCCCGCTTCGATCATCTCGTGGTAGAAGTCGTTGCCTTCGCGGGTGCGCTCGCCGACGCCGGCGAACACCGACAGGCCCGAATGCTGCGTCGCGATGTTGTTGATCAGTTCGAGCATGGTCACGGTCTTGCCCACGCCGGCGCCGCCGAACAATCCGACCTTGCCGCCCTTGGCGAACGGACACATCAGGTCGATGACCTTGATGCCGGTTTCCAGCAACTCGTTGGCCGCGGCCTGGTCCTCGTAGGACGGCGCGGCACGATGGATTTCCCAATGCTTCTCGGCATCGACCGGACCGCATTCGTCGATGGGCTCGCCGAGCACGTTCAAGATTCGCCCAAGGGTTGCCTTGCCGACCGGCACCTTGATCGCCGCGCCGGTATTGGTCACCGCGAGGTTGCGCTTCAGGCCGTCGGTCGAGCCGAGGGCGATGGTGCGCACCACGCCGTCGCCCAGCTGTTGCTGGACTTCCAGCGTGACTTCCGTGCCTTCGACCTTGAGTGCGTCGTAAACCTTCGGCACCGCGTCGCGCGGGAATTCGACGTCGACCACCGCGCCGATGATTTGAACGATCTTGCCATGGCTCATTGTGTTGTCCTCGTCGAACTTGTTTTGAACCTCCCGCACTTGCGAAGAGGATCAGCGTGATACTGAATTAAGCGAGCAACCTTCCCTGGTACTGTGCGCCGGCCCGGCCATCCTCGGCCGGTCGTTCGCCGCCACGCGACCTGCCCCGGGCAGGCCGCAAACGCGGCGCCTCACCCACCGACCGCGGCCGCGCCGCCGACGATCTCCGAAATTTCCTGGGTGATGGCCGCCTGGCGCGCCTTGTTGTAGATCAGGGTCAGCGTGTCGATGGCCTTGGTTGCATTGTCGGAGGCAGCCTTCATCGCCACCATCCGCGCCGCGTGCTCGCTGGCAAGATTCTCCAGCGTGGCGTGATAGACCATCGCTTCGAAATACCGGTTCAGCACGTGCCGGATCACCGGTTCCGCATCCGGCTCGTACAGGTAGTCCCAGGTGGTCGCGCGCTCGACCCTGGCGTCACCCGCCGCGGGGTGCAGTTCGTCACCCGTGGCCGCGCCGTTGATTTCCTCGGCCACCGCCGGCAACGGAATCAGCGCATCGATCGTGGCGCGCTGGGTCATGGTATTGACGAACTGGTTGTAGCATAAGTAAATGCGGTCGATCCTGCCTGCCATGAAGGCGTCGTCCGCGATCTTCATCACGCCGATCAGGTTTTCAAGCCTGGGGTGGTCGCCCAGATGCGTGACCGTGCCCACCATGTCCACCTTGACGCGGCGGAAAAACGCTGCGGCCTTCTGGCCGATCGCGATCAGTTCGACGCCGACGCCTTTCTGCTGCCAGCGATGGATATCGGCCAGAACCTTGCGGAACAGGTTGGCGTTGAGGCCGCCGCAAAGGCCACGGTCAGTGGAAACCACCAGGTAGCACACGCGCTTGACTTCCCGCGCGCGCAACGCCGGATGCTGGTAGTCCGGGGATGCCTGCGCGATGTGTGCCACCACGTTGCGCATGTGCAGCGTGTACGGGCGCGACGTGTGCATCAGATCCTGAGCCTTGCGGATCTTGGACGCAGACACCATCTGCAGCGCGCTCGTCACCTTGCGGGTGTTCGCAACGCTCTTGATCTTGCCGCGTATTTCTCTTGCGCCGGCCATGCTCGGTTACCAGCTTCCCGTCTTCTTGAAATCGTCGAGGGCCGACTTGAACGTGCCCTCGATGTCGGCGTTCCAGTCACCCGTCTCGACGATCTTGCTCATCAACTCGCCATGATTGACTTGCATGTATTGGTGCAACGCATGCTCGAAAGGCAGGATCTGCGCGATCGGCAGGTCGTCCAGGTAACCCTTCTCCGCTGCATACAGCGAAATCGCCAGCTGCGCGATGGTAAGTGGCGTGTACTGCCTCTGCTTCATCAGCTCCGTGACGCGCTGTCCGCGTTCAAGTTGGGCACGAGTGGCGGCGTCTAGGTCGGACGCGAATTGTGCGAACGCCGCCAACTCCCGGTACTGCGCCAGCGCCAGCTTCACGCCACCGGAGAGTTTCTTGATGATCTTGGTCTGCGCCGCGCCGCCCACGCGCGACACGGAGATGCCGGCGTTCACGGCCGGGCGGATGCCGGCGTTGAAAAGATCGGTCTCGAGGAAGATCTGGCCGTCGGTGATCGAGATCACGTTGGTCGGCACGAACGCGGACACGTCGCCAGCCTGGGTCTCGATGATCGGCAGCGCGGTCAGCGAACCGGTCTTGCCTTTCACCGCGCCGTTGGTTTCCTTTTCTACGTATTCGGCGTTGACGCGCGCGGCGCGTTCCAGCAAACGCGAATGCAGATAGAACACGTCGCCGGGATACGCCTCACGGCCCGGCGGGCGTCGCAACAGCAACGAGATCTGGCGGTAGGCCCAGGCCTGCTTGGTCAAGTCGTCGTAGATGATCAGCGCGTCTTCGCCGTGGTCGCGGAAATACTCGCCCATCGCGCAACCGGCATAGGGCGCGATGTACTGCATCGTCGCCGATTCGGACGCCGAGGCCGCGACGATGATGGTGTGCGCCATCGCGTCGTGTTCTTCCAGCTTGCGCACCACGTTCGCGATCGAGGACTGCTTCTGTCCGATCGCGACGTAGATGCACTTCACGCCGGTGCCTTTCTGGTTGATGATGGTGTCGACCGCGAGCGCCGTCTTGCCGGTCTGGCGGTCGCCGATCACCAGCTCGCGCTGCCCGCGGCCGATCGGGATCATCGAGTCGACGGATTTGTAGCCAGTCTGCACCGGCTGCGACACCGACTGGCGCCAGATCACGCCCGGCGCGACTTTCTCGACGGGCGAGGTCAGCTTGGTGTTGACCGGGCCCTTGCCGTCGATCGGGTTGCCCAGCGCATCGACCACGCGGCCGAGCATTTCCGGCCCGACCGGCACCTCGAGGATGCGGCCGGTGGTCTTGGCGGTGTCGCCTTCGGACAAGTGTTCGTATTTGCCGAGTACCACCGCGCCGACCGAATCGCGCTCGAGGTTGAGCGCCAGCGCGAAGGTATCGTCCGGAAGCTCGATCATTTCGCCGGCCATCACGTCGTTCAGCCCGTGGATGCGCACGATGCCATCGGAAACACTGGTCAGCGTACCTTCGTTGCGGGTCTCGGCCGAGAGCTTGAACTGCTCGATGCGGGTGCGGATCAGTTCGCTGATTTCGGAAGGATTGAGTGTGGTGGCCATGATGGTTTTTCCTGTTGCGTGCACCGCGGCTGCGGCTCCGCTTGTTCAGTAATCGCGATTCAGTGGGTCAACGCGCTTTCGAGTTTGGCGAGGCGGGTCTTGAGCGATCCGTCGATCACGGTCTCGCCGGCGTCGATCACCGCGCCGCCCAGCATCGTGGGATCGACGCTTCGCTCGAGCTCGATGTCGCTCTTGAAGCGCCGCTTCAATGCTTCCGCGAGTCGCGTGGCTTCGGCATCGTCCATCGGCACCGCGCTGCGCACCCGCACCTTCAGCACATGTTCGGCTTCGCGTTTCATCTGCTCGAAGAGTGCCACTATTTCCGGCAATTCCCGCAGCCGCCGGTTTTCGGCCAGCACTTCCAGGAAGCGCTTGAAAAGCGATCCGGCGGCTTCGTCCGCACGCACGAACAACGACACAATGGCCTGCGCGGGCACGCGCGGATCGCCGAACAGCGCCTTCACCTGCGGCTCCGCCGCCACCTGTGCCGCGAACGTAAGCTTCTCGGCCCACGCGTTCTGGGAACCGTCAGCGGCTGCGATTTCGTAGGCCGCGCGCGCGTATGGACGGGCGATGGTCAGGGGCTGCGTCATCGATCAGATCCCGGCCACCAGTTCGTCCAGCAACGCCTTGTGGGCGCCGGCATCCACCTCGCGGCCGAGGATCTTCTCTGCCCCCTGCACCGCCAACGTGGCCACTTGGCCGCGCAACTCCGAACGGGCGCGATGGGCCATGTTTTCGATGTCGGCCTGCGCAGCGGCCTTCTGCCGGGCCGCTTCCAACAGTGCATCGGCGCGTGCCTTGTCGACGATCTGGGCACCCTGCTGGTTGGCCCGCTCGATGATCGCCGCGGCTTCGGCGCGCGCCTTCTTCACCTCGTCGGCCGCACGCGTATCCGCTTCGGCAAGCTCCTTGCGCGCGCGGTCGGCGGCTTCGAGACCCTCGGCGATGCGCTTGGCGCGCTCGTCCATGGTCTTGACGATCGGCGGCCAGATGAATTTCATCGTGAACCAGACAAGGATCAGGAAAACGATCAGCTGGGCGATGAGCGTGGCATTCAGGCTCACGGTCGCAATCCTCTCGCGGACTCAGTAAACGACATCAAACAAAATCGACGGCGAATCAAGGTCACTTCGCGGCCGCGGCGGCATGCGCCAGCACGTGGCCGGAGAACGGGTCCACGAAGATCACGTAAAGCGCGATGCCCACGCCGATGATCGGAATCGCGTCGATCAGGCCGACCAGCAGGAACATCTTGCCCTGCAGCATCGGAACCAGCTCGGGCTGGCGCGCCGAACTCTCGAGGAACTTGCCGCCCATCAGGCCCATGCCGATGGCGGCGCCGATGCCGGCGAGGCCGAGCATGAAGCCCGCAGCCAGGGCCGTGAAGCCTTCAACACTGGCCAGTGCGCTGATATCCATGGTGTGTCTCCGTAGTACTTGGGTTGGATGGTGAAGGTAAACGAACGAACGATCAGTGGTGCTCGGCCGCCATCGACAGGTAGGCAACGGTCAGCACCATGAAGATGTAGGCCTGCAGGCCAATGATCAGCCAGTGGAAGATGCCCCAGCCGGTCGCGAACAGGATCTGGAAGTAGGCCCCGCCACCGATAGCCGGCAGGAAGCCGAAGATGCTGCCTGCCGCGATCACGGCTGGAAGGATCAGGAGCGGAAGCCACGCGCGCAACCACGCGCCCTTGCCGTAGGCGACCAGACCCACGGTAACGAGAGCGAGTGCAGCGAACACGAAGAACGCGGTTGCGGTGATCGGGGCGATGTGCGCCGGCGCGCTGTAGCGCAGCGTCAATGCCGCCAGCAGGATGAAGATCACTTCGCCTGCATACATGTTGCCAAACAGTCGCAGGCCCAGGCTGAGCGGCTTGGAGAGTTCCTCGACCACCTTCAGGACGAAGTTGACGGGCATCAACCACTTGCCGAACGGATGGAACAACGCTTCTTTGGCGACGAGTTTGAACCCCTTGCAGTAGAAGCTGTACCAGAAGCACAACAGGAACACAGTCAGCGACATCGACAACGTGACATTCGGGTCCGAGGACGGCAGGATCCGTAAATGCCCGATGCCCATGGCCTCGGCGGCCGTAGGCAGGCTATCCACAGGCAACAGGTCCATGATGTTCATGAACAACACCCAGAAGAAGATCAGGAGCGCCATCGGCGCCACGAATTTCGACTTCTGATGGAAGGCATCCTTGACCTGGCCATCGACGAATTCGGTACAGACCTCCACGAAGTTCTGCCAGCCTTTTGGCACGCCGCTGGAAGCCCGCCTTGCCACCGGCCAGAAAAGGAAAACGAACAACAAGCCGAGCACGACCGAGAAGAACACGGAGTCGATGTTCAGCACCCAGAAATTCTGCGAGTTCTCGACGATCTTCCAGGTCTTGAGGTCAAGCTGGAGGTACGTGAGGTGGTGCAGGATGTATGCACCGCTCGTGATGGGACCTTCTGCCGCCATGGCGTGTGTTCCAACCTGACCTGGTATCAATCAAAAAGTCTCAAACGTCGAACCGCAAAACCAGCCAATTCACCACCATCGCGGCAGCGGCACCGACCAGCACGGGCACCAGCGGCAATCGCAGGCGCACCAGAAGCAAGAACAATCCGCCAAGCATGACCGCCCACCTCAACAGGATCCCGAGGGCGAACCGCCGCATGGTGACGGCGCCTCGTGCCGGCAGCGGCCTGAATACCCTGATGGCCAGCAATGCGGTCCCGATCACCACGACCGACCCGCCGCCGTACGCACCCAAGGCCCACTCGACATCCCGGAGCAAAAACATGGACCCGACGATGACCACGGCCACGGCCTGCGCCAGCACCATTTGGATGGCAAGCCGCCGCCCGGCAACGAGGGAGTTGTCCACGTCAAGCCACCCCGGGCGTGTTTCCAACCCACCCAAAAGTTCGCAATCAAGCTTTGGAATTGTAGCAGCGGCGTGAACGGCATGGCAACCAGTGGACACGGCCTTTGTTGCTGGAATTGTTGCAATTTTCTCGATCGAATCGTTGACCGCGAAGCGCCCGCGTCGATGGGGTCCTATCCACGTCCGCACGTCATTTGCCCACGCAGAAAGTCGAGAAGATGGCCCCCAGCAGGTCCTCGTTCGTGAACACGCCTGTGACCTCGTCCAGGGCGGTCTGCGCGGCGCGAAGATCCTCGGCCACAAGCTCCGGCGCAACGGCGTTCAGGGCAACACGTGCCGCGCCCAGATGCTCGCCGGCTCGCTCCAGCGCGAGGACATGGCGAGAGCGGGCACTCAATGCATCCGCGATCTGTCCGCCCATAGCAACGC
>JAJXWZ010000007.1 GCA_021781345.1 Pseudomonadota bacterium | reverse complement strand
AGGCGTCGCCGTCCTTGTAGGAGTAGTCCACCGCGCGGCGGGTCAATTCCATTTCCTTGAGGTCGTCGTCGGCGCGCAGGCTGAGGTCGAGCTTGCGGCCGCCGGGAATCGAATACAGCGTGAAGCGGAAGGTGACGTTGCCGCCGCGCGCGGTGGGCGAGCTGCGTTCGATGTCGCGCACCTGGTAGACGGTGCCGTCGTGTTCGACCACGTTGCCTTTCTTGACGTCGGAAGCTTTCATGGGTGTTGTACTCGGGGCTCGGTGGAAAACCTGGAGTCGTCATTCCGGGGCCGCCGCGGATTCATCGCGGCGGAACCCGGAATCCGTACTGCCTTCGCAAGGGACAGCAAGATCAAGATGGATTCCGGATCGCGGCTGCGCCGCGTCCGGGATGACGATACCGAATGAATCCCGCGTCATCGGCCATCCATGGACTGCACGGGATGAGTTCATCCCGTCATCATTTGGGTTGCAGCCGCACCGAACCATCCAGCCGGATCACGCTGCCGTTGAGGTAGCGGTTACCGAGGATGAATGCGACAGCCTCGGCGAACTCCTCCGGCTTGCCGAGGCGCGAAGGGAAGGGGATCGAGGTCGCCAGCGATTCCTGCACCTGCGGTGGCATGCCGTCCACCATGGGCGTCCAGAAGATGCCCGGCGCTATGGTCATCACGCGGATGCCGAAGCGCGAAAGCTCGCGCGCCATCGGCAGCGTCATGCCGACCACGCCGCCCTTGGACGCGGAATACGCGGCCTGGCCGATCTGGCCCTCGTAGGCGGCCACCGACGCGGTGTTGACGATCACGCCGCGCTCGCCATCCTCGCCCGGTTCGTTCGCCTGCATCAACGCGGCACCGGCCTTGGCCACGTTGAAGCTGCCGACGAGGTTCACCATCACGGTGGCCTGGAACTGCGCCAGCTTCATCGGGCCTTCCTTGCCGAGCATGCGGCCCGAGCCGAGGATGCCCGCGCAGTTCATCACCACGTTCAATCCACCCATCGCATCGCGCGCGGCAGCGACATTGGCGGCAACGCCGTCCTCGCTGGTCACGTCGGTCTTGAAGAAGCGTGCGGCGTCGCCGAGTGCCTTCGCCGCGGCAAGGCCCTTGTCCTCGTTGACGTCGAACAGCGTCACCTTGCCGCCGTGCGCGACGATGTACTGCGCGACGGCGTGGCCGAGGCCGGATGCACCGCCGGTCACGACGGCCCTGACATGATCGAGTTGCATGCTGGGAACTCCGTTGATCCGCAAACCCGCCATTCTAGGGCAGGCACGCCGGCACGGCGAACTACAACGTCCGGATGAACCAGCGGTCGCAACCGTGGTGGCCGGTGTCGCCCATCGGCGCGGCCAGCGGCACGAAACCGTGACGGCGATACAGGGCCTGCGCCGCGTCCATGCCGGTCAGGGTCTCGATGTAGCAGCGCCGGTAGCCGAGGTTGCGCGCGGCCTGCAGGCAGCGTTCGATCATCGCCTGGCCGGCGCCGATGCCACGCGCCCGCGTCAGGAAATACATCTTGCGCAGTTCGCACACGTCGGGATCGCCGTTTTCGAGCGGTGCGATGCCGCAGCCGCCCACGACGCATCCGTCGATTTCCAACACGAAATAGGCGCTGCGCGGCCGCGCATACGCGGCTGCCATCGCATCGACTTCGGCGTCGTGGATCGCGAAACCCTCGCCACCGGCACCGAACTCGGGCATCACGGTGCGGATGATCGAAGCGATCGCGGCATCGTCGCGCGCTTCGATGGGGCGGATCAGGAACGACATTGAGACGGGCGTGGAAACTGTCATTCGAAGCGGCTGTTGCGAAAAGCCAGGCCACGGAGCTCCTGGCCATGGATGGCGGCTTTCAAGGCCGTTCTGGTGTTGACGATGCGGAACGCTTGCGGCTGTCGTGCGTCCGAAGATGCAGCGATCGTGGATGATCGCACGAAAAAACCTCACTCACCCATGCGCGCGCGCGTGACGCGACTGGAGGTGGGCTTGCCAAGCTGTCGGGCGAGCCAGTCGCCGGTCTCGACCAGCCGGTCGAGGTCGACGCCGGTGTCGATGCCCATGCCCTGCAGCATGTAGGCCACGTCCTCGCTGGCGACGTTGCCGGTCGCGCCCCTGGCGTAGGGACAGCCGCCGGTGCCGGAGACCGAACTGTCGACCACGCGCACGCCCGCTTCCAGGCATACCAAAATGTTGGCGAGCGCCTGGTCGTAGGTGTCGTGGAAGTGAACCGCCAGCGCCTTCATCGGCACTTCGTGCGACACCGCAAGCAGCATCGCGCGTGCCTTCACGGGCGTGCCGACGCCGATGGTGTCGCCCAGCGAGATCTCGTCGCAACCGAGCTCGTACAGGCGCTTCGAGACACGCACCACGTCGGCGACCGGCACCTCGCCCTGGTAGGGGCAACCGAGCACCGTGGACACGTAGCCGCGCACGCGGACGCCGTCGGCGCGCGCGCGTTCCAGCACCGGCCGGAAACGCTCGATCGATTCGTCGATCGAGGCGTTGATGTTCTTCTGGTTGAACGCCTCGCTCGCGGCGGTGAAGACCGCGATGCTGGCCACGCCTGCGGCGCGCGCGCGTTCATAGCCGTGCATATTGGGCACGAGCGCGGGATAGTCCACGCCGGGCTTGCGCGTGATGCCCGCGTAGACTTCTTCCGCATCGGCCAGCTGCGGTACCCATTTCGGGCTGACGAAGCTGGTCGCCTCGATGGTTGCGAGGCCGCATGCCGAGAGGCGGTCGATCAATTCGATCTTGACCGGGGTCGGGACTATCGCCTTCTCGTTCTGCAGGCCGTCGCGGGCGCCGACTTCGACGATGCGGACGTGATCGGGATACATGTCGGGTCCAATGTCGTGTTGCGTCGCTCGACGCAAGGGAAGGCATCCTGCCATTGCGCCGCGCCACGCGGCGTCATCGATTCCAATGGTGGCGCGCCGGCGTCATTGCAAGCGCGGGGGCGGTCGCGGCGCGCGCGCCGTGGCCGGACGTCCGGCTTCATTCGGCGAATCGCACCAGCACCGCATCGGCTTCCACGAAGTCTCCGGCGACGGCGGCGATCTCCGCGATGGTGCCGGCGCGTGGAGCCTTCAGCGACAGCTCCATCTTCATCGCTTCCATGACCAGCAGCTCGGCGCCGGCCTCGACCTCGTCGCCATCGGCGGCCTTCACCAGCACGATGCGGCCGGGCATCGGCGCGGTGACCTGGCTGCCGGCATCGGCATCGCTGGTTTGCCATGCGAACGCCGGGACACGTTCCAAGCGCCAGCGGTGGCCGTCGGCATCGTGCAACAGCACGCGGGAGGCATCGGCAAGCACGCGACAGCGCCGGGCTTCACCATCGAAGCGCGCCGAGAGGGCGTGTCCGTCCCAGCGAGCACCTTCGACCCTGCATCCCGCATCGCCGCATTGCAGCGCGTAATCGCCGGCATGGCCATGGGCCTCGACCTCGCGGCGATGCTCGCCGGCCGCGAGTGCGACGATGCGCTTGCCGGCGTGGCCAACGCGCCAGGCATCGTTGGCGTTCCAGGGCGAACGCGGATCGGCGGCGTCACCGGCGACCCGGCGCTCGTCGTGCAGCAATGCGGCCGCGGCCGCCGCGAACAGCACCGATGTTTCTGGTGGCGCGTCGCCTGCCACGAATTTGTCGAGGTGCCGGTCGAGATACCCCGTGTCGATGCGGCCCTCGGTCACCACCGGATGCCGAACCAGTCGCTCCAGGAAGGCGACGTTGGACTTGGGACCGGCGATTTCGCACGCGGAAAGCGCCTCGCGCATCCGCTGCAGTGCCTGCGGCCGATCGGCGGCCCACACGATCAGCTTGGCGATCATCGGGTCGTAGAAGATCGTGACGGTGTCGCCCTCGACCACGCCGCCGTCCAGGCGCACGTGCGACGAGGCTTGCGGCAGGTGCAGGCGGGTGAGCTTGCCGGAGCCCGGCAGGAAACCATGGTCGGGGTCTTCCGCGTACAACCGGACCTCGATCGAATGGCCCTGCGAACGCACCTGGTCCTGCGTCAACTGCAGCGGCTCGCCGTCGGCGATCCGCAATTGCCATTCGACGAGGTCGATGCCGTGGGTCATCTCGGTGACCGGATGCTCGACCTGCAGGCGCGTGTTCATTTCCATGAAGTGGAAATCGCCCTCCGGCCCCACGATGAACTCGACTGTGCCGGCGCCGACGTAATCCACGGCCTTGGCCGCCGCGACCGCCGCCGCGCCCATCGCGGCGCGGCGCTCGTCGTCGAGGAAAGGCGAGGGCGTTTCCTCCAGCACTTTCTGGTAACGGCGCTGCGCGGAACACTCGCGCTCGTCGAGGTGGATCACGTGGCCGTGGCGGTCTCCGAAAACCTGGAACTCGATGTGGCGCGGATGCTCGATGTAGCGTTCCAGCAGCATCGACGCGTCGACGAACGAGGCCCTGGCGACGCGTTGCGCCGCGGCCAGCGCGTCCGGGAACTCCGCGTCGTCGTGGACGATCTGCATGCCCTTGCCGCCGCCACCGGCCGAAGGCTTGAGGATCAGCGGATAGCCGATCGCGTGTGCCTGTCCGGCGAGGAAGGCGTTGTCCTGGTTGTCGCCGCTGTAGCCCGGTACCAGCGGCACGCCGTGTTTCGCCATCAACTGCTTGGCGGCGGCCTTCGAGCCCATCGCCTCGATGCTTCCGGGATCGGGGCCGATGAAGGTGATGCCGGCCTCGATGCAGGCGCGCGCGAAGCCGGTGTTCTCGGAGAGGAAGCCGTAGCCCGGATGGATCGCCTGCGCGCCGGTCCGCTTCGCCACGGCGATGATCGCGTCGCCGCGCAGGTACGACTCGTCCGGGCGCGCGCCGCCGATCGGCCAGGCCTCGTCGGCCTGACGCACGTGCTGCGCATCGCGGTCGGCTTCGGAATAGACCGCGACGGTGTGGATGCCGAGCCTGCGGCAGGTGCGGATCACGCGGCAGGCGATTTCGCCGCGGTTGGCGATCAAAACCTTGTCGAACATGCCGGTCCTTGTTGGCGGCGCAATCGCTTGATTCTAACGGTGGGCCCCGAGCCACGCGGCATGCCGCTTGTCGAGGAACGCGCCGAGGCCTTCCTGTCCCTCCGCCGACACCCGCAGCCGCGCGATCAGTTCGGCGTTCCCCGCGTCGATGCGTTCGGCGGATTCGGGCGTCATGCCGGCGGTGCGCAATGCGAGACGCTTGGCCTCGTGCTGCGCGACCGGACCGCCCTTGGCGAGGAAGTGCAGTTGGCGATCGACCGCTTCGTCCAGTTGATCGGCGGCGACGCATTGATGCAGCAGGCCGATGCGCTCGGCTTCCGCCGCATCGAAGATTTCGGCATTGACGAACAGCCGGCGCGCCTGCCGGGGGCCGATGGCCTGCACCACGTACGGCGCGATCGTGGCCGGCACCAGGCCGAGCTTGACTTCGCTGAGCGAGAATTTCGCGCCGGCGACGCCGATCGCGATGTCGCAACAGGCGATCAGCCCGATCCCGCCGCCGTAGGCCGAACCGTTGACGCGCGCGAGGGTGGGCTTGGGAAAGAACTGCAGCGCACGCAGCAAGGCCGCGAGGCGGAGCGCATCGTCGCGGTTCTCGTCGGCGCCGGCCGCGGCCACGCGCCGCATCCAGTTGAGGTCGGCGCCAGCGGAAAACGTGGCGCCGGTGCCGGTCAGCACGAGCGCGCGGACACCCGCATCTTCGGCCAGAGAGGCAAGCGCGGCGGTCGCTTCGGCGATCAAGGTGTCGTCGAAGGCGTTGTGCACGTGCGGGCGGTGCAGCGACAGCGTCGCGCAGGCGCCGTTGCGATCGATCCTGATGGTTTCCTGCATGCGTGTTTCCTTTCGAAATCACAAGGATAGCCGGTCGTCGGCCAGGGCCGCCGCTGAACGGCGGGCGCGGGCATCCGCGGCACCTGTTGCGTTCCGTAATGCGAACGATTAGCATTTGCTATCGAAACACGGGCCGGCGGCCCGGGACGGAGTCCAAAGATGCACACGTGGTTGCCGAAAATCCTGTTGACGGGCGTCCTCGCGGTGGCAGCCGTGGCGGCGCACGCCGCCAGCATGCCGCAATTCCGCCTGGTCCTGAAGGACCAACGATTCCAGCCGGCGACGCTGAAGGTTCCCGCCAAAACCAAGTTCAAGCTGCTGGTCACCAACGACAACACGGTGCCGTCGGAATTCGAAAGCACCGATTTCAACCGCGAGAAGATCGTGCTGCCGAACAGCACGATCACGGTCTTCATCGGGCCGCTCGCCAAGGGCACCTACAAGTTCTACGACGATTTCCACCAGTCCACCAAGGGCACATTGGTCGCGGAGTGATTCTTCATGCTGGGTATTGCATTGCTGGTGTTTCGTGAGGTCCTGGAAGCCGCGTTGATCGTGACCGTGGTGGCTGCGGCCACGCGCGGCGTGCCCAGGCGCGCCGTATTCGTCGGTGGCGGCATCGCACTCGGCGTGGCTGGTGCCGTCATCGTCGCCCTGTGCATGGGCTTCATCGAAGGCTCGCTCGGCGGCATCGGCCAGGAAGTGTTCGAGGCCGCGGTGCTGCTGGCCGCGGTGGTGATGATCGGCTGGCACGTGACCTGGATGTCGAGCCACGGCAAGGAGATGGTCCAGCACATGCAGCGCGTCACCGATGCGGTCAAGGCCGGCTCGAGTTCGATCGCGATCCTGCTGGCCGTGGTGGCGCTCGCGGTGCTGCGCGAAGGTTCCGAAATCGTGTTGTTCCTGTTCGGCATGGCGGCGGGTGGCGCCGGCAAGTCCGGATTCCTCGCCGGCGTCCCGCTCGGGCTCGCGGGTGGCGTTGCGGTCGGCTTCGCGCTGTACTTCGGGTTGCTGCGCATCCCGCTGCGACACTTCTTCACCGTAACCAACTGGATGCTGGTGGTGCTGGCCGCCGGACTCGCCGCGACCGCCGCGGGCTTCCTGATCCAGGCCAATCTGTTGCCGGCCCTGGGCAGCCAGTTGTGGGATAGCTCCTGGCTGCTCAAGAACAGCTCGATCGTCGGGCAGGCGGTACACATCCTCACCGGTTACGAAGCGCGGCCGGCCGGGATGCAACTGGTGTTCTGGATCGCGACCTTCGCGCTGCTGGCCGCTGGCATGCGCCTGATGGCATGGCGCATGCGGGTGCAGCGGAATCGCAGCCAGCCCGCGTCGACGACGGGTCTTTCCCCGAATGCCGCTGCGGCCACCCACGGTGCGTAATCCGACCCAAGCGGAGGCGCCGATGAAGAAGTCCGGCGTCTATCCTGCATGGATCGCCTGCGCGCTGCTGGCATGCGCGTCGTTCGCCGGCATGGCGGCAGCCACTGCACCCGCGGCGGCCGGTGGCGGATCTCGGGTCGCCGCGCTGGAGGCGAAGATCGATGCCTTGGAGCAGCGCCTGCCGCCGCCGGAACTCGGCCACCAGATGCTGGAATTGCAGATCCGCCACGACCGCTTGTGGTGGTCCGGCGAAGCCGGCAACTGGAACCTCGCGTACTACATGGCCGGCGAACTGGGCGAAGCGCTGCACGGCATCGAGGCGACCAACGGCGATGCGCCGGAGCTGCAGCCGGAAAAGCTCTCGGTCATCATGCCCGCGATCATGAATCCGGCCATCGAGGGCGTGCAGGCGGCCCTGGCGAAAAAGGACAAGGCGGCATTCGCCCAGGCCTACGACCATCTTTCCGCTTCGTGCAACGCCTGCCATGCGCTGGCCGGCGACGAATTCCTGCACATCCAGCGGCCGAAGACGCCGTTGCTCGACAACCTGCGTTACGCACCCGCGGCCCCGAGGTAGGGCGGCATAGATGTCGGCCGGACGCCTGCGGGCGTGCCGGCCGGCGGGGCCGTGCGCGCAGCCCGGCACCCGAGGGGACCGTATCGCACTCTGGATTTTCTCTATTCCAAGCTCGGGGAACCCAATGCAAGCGAACATATGGAGACCGTTGGCCCCCTGGCTTGCCAGCCTGCTCGGTTTGGCCGGCGTGTGGGCCGTCCCGGCCGTGGCCGTGGCCGGTCCGGCCTCGACGATCTATTCGCCGATCGTCGACTACCGGGAGTGGGAGCTGGAACTGAAAGGCGGGATCCAGGACTGGAACCAGCCCGGCGGCGAACGCGCGGCCAAGCTCGCGTTGGGCTACGGACTCATGCGGCGCTGGGGCGTGGAAGTGGAGGGCGAATATTCGCAAACGCCCAACGGTGCGGGGCACTTGGAGGAATACGAGTTCGAGAACATCTTCCAGTTGACCGAGCACGGCGAGCATTGGCTGGATGCCGGGATTTTCGCCGAGTTCGAGCACAACCGTCTCGAACACGTGAACACGCTGGTGCTCGGGCCGATGTTCCAGAGGGAAACGCTGCACACCCAGACCAACGTGAACATCTACTGGGAACGGCGCCTCAACGCGCTGCCGACCGACACGGATGCCGACGGTGACTCGCCTGAATCGCGCAACGGTCTGCAATACCAGGTGCAGTGGAAATACAACCTCGGGCCACGCTTCCAGCCCGGCTTCCAGGCGTTCGGCTCGCTCGGTGATCCGGCCCACCTGCGCTCGGAAGAATTGAAGGTCGGCCCGGCGTTGTTCGGCACGGCCAACCTCGGCAATGCGAAGGGCTTGCGTTACAACGCCGCGCTCCTGGCGCGCCTGACGCAGCGTTCGCCCGACCTGACCCTCCGCTTCCAGCTGGAATACGAATTCTTCTGAGCGGCGCGCTACATCCGGAACACGCCGTAGCGCTGCGGCTCGATCGGGGCGTTCATCGACGCGGAAATCGCCAGGCCCAGCACGCGGCGGGTGTCGGCCGGGTCGATGACGCCGTCGTCCCACAGCCGCGCGCTGGCGTAGTAGGGATGGCCCTGCCGTTCGTATTGTTCGCGGATCGGCGCCTTGAAGGCCTCCTCGTCCTGCTTCGACCATTCGCCGCCGCGCGCCTCGATGCCGTCGCGCTTGACCGTGGCCAGCACGCTGGCGGCCTGTTCGCCGCCCATCACGCTGATGCGCGCGTTGG
>JAJXWZ010000245.1 GCA_021781345.1 Pseudomonadota bacterium | reverse complement strand
GGTCACGCCGACCCGTGCGGCGACATCGCGTAGCAGCATCATCGGGTCGCCCGCGAGGCAGAACAGGACGTGCGAATGATTGCTGAAGAAGGTCCAACCCGTCGGCGCGTTGGCCGCGGGCGTCGCTTGGGGCGCGGACTTGACACCGCGTAAAACATGACGTTTAATACGTGATACAGATTTCTTGTTTTCCATGTCACGTAAACCTGGAGGCCGTGATGTCCGCTATGCCGAAAAGTTCGCTGGATTTCGAAGTTCCTGCGCGCACCAATGTACCGCATCGCACCGTGGCCGTCGCCCATGGCGACGGCATAGGCCCGGAAATCACCGACGCGGTCCTGCACGTGTTGCGTGAGGCGGGTGTGGCCATCGACTTCGCGCCTGTCACGCTGGGTCTGCGGGCCTACAAGGAGGGCCACGCCTCCGGCGTGCCGGAGGACGCCTGGGACTCGCTGGCCCGGCACAAGGTGCTGCTGAAAGGGCCGATGACCACGCCGCAGGGCGGCGGGTACAAGAGCGTCAACGTCACGCTGCGCAAGACGCTCGGCCTGTACGCCAACGTGCGGCCGTGCGTCGCCTACCACCCTTACGTGCACTCGCCGCACCCGGGCATGGACGTCGTGATCGTGCGCGAAAACGAGGAGGACACCTATGGTGGCATCGAGCATCGCCAGACCGGCGAGGTCACCCAGTGCCTGAAGCTGATCAGCCGGCCGGGCTGCGAGCGCATCGTGCGCTACGCCTTCGAGTACGCACGGCGGCAGGGACGCCGCAAGATCACCTGCATGAGCAAGGACAACATCATGAAGTTGACCGATGGGCTGTTCCATCGGGTCTTCGACGAAATCGCGCAGGAATATCCCGACATTGCCAGCGAGCACCGTATCATCGATATCGGCGCGGCCCGCCTCGCGGTGCGCCCGCGCGACTTCGACGTGGTGGTCACGCCCAACCTCTACGGCGACATCCTGTCCGACATCGCCGCCGAGCTGGCCGGTTCCATCGGAATGGCCGGTTCGGCGAACATCGGCGCCGACCTGGCCATGTTCGAGGCCGTGCACGGCTCGGCGCCGGACATCGCCGGCAAGAACATCGCCAACCCCTCGGGCATGCTGCTGGCAGCCGTCATGATGCTGGCGCACCTGGGCCAGCAGGACAAGGCCGAGCTGATCCACAACGCCTGGCTGTGCACCCTCGAGGACGGCCTGCACACGCTCGATATCCTCAACGAGCAGACCAGCAAGCGACAGGTCGGCACGCGCGAGTTCGCGCAGGCGATCGTCGAACGCCTGGGCAAGTCGCCCGAGCACCTGAAGGCCGCGCGCTATCCCGCCGCCGAGCCGGTCGCACCCGCCGCGCACAAGACGCAGTCCGAACCGCGGCCTGCCGTGAAGGCCTGCGACGGCGTGGACATTTTCCTCGACTGGGCCCCGGCAGTGCGCGATCCGGCGGTGCTGGCCGCGCGGCTGCAGCAAGCCTGCCCGGCAGGGCTGCGCCTCGCGATGATGACCAACCGCGGGACCAAGGTGTGGCCAAACGGCAATCCCGACACCTTCTGCACCGACCACTGGCGCTGCCGCTTCCGCGGTGGCGAGGGCGCGGTGACCCCGGAAGCGATCCTCGAACTCATGCGCAGCCTGGTGGCGGCGGGCTTGCCGCCGATCAAGAGCGAGAACCTCTACCGCTTCGATGGCAACCCCGGTTATTCGGTGGCGCAGGGGGAGTGAAGCCGACGTTCGCAAGCGGCGCGCGCCAGGCCGTGGCCACTGGCCAAGGCAAGGCGCGCGCCATCGGGGCGGGTTTCGCCCCGGGTCGCCATGCTGTGCGGGCACGCCTGGACGCCGCGTGAGCGCGACCAGTCCGCGCGGGATCCCGGGAATGCAACCAGTGCGATCCGCGGGCCACGAACGGACATTGCGTCCATGAAATTGCTCGATCAACTAGAGACGGAAAGCATCGGTATCCTGCGAGAGACCGCGGCATGCTTCCGCAAGCCGGTATTGATGTACTCGGTCGGCAAGGACTCGTCGGTGCTCTTGCACTTGCTGCTGAAGGCCTTCGCGCCGGCGCGACCGACGATTCCCCTGCTGCATGTCGACGAAGCATGGGAGTTCAGGGAGACCCTCGAATTTCGCGATCGCCGCGCCGTCGAGACCGGCGTGGACCTGATCGTGCACACGAACCGCGAGGGGCTCGCGCGCGGCATCAATCCTTTCGACCATGGCGCTTCGCTGCATACCGACGTCATGAAGACCGAAGCGTTGAAGCAGGCGCTCGCCTTGCACGGGTTCGACGCGGCGATCGGAGGCGCGCGACGCGACGAGGAAAGTTCGCGCTCGAAAGAGCGCGTGTTCTCGCTGCGCTCCTCCCAGCAACGCTGGGATCCGCGCAACCAGCGTCTGGAACCGTGGAATCTCTGCAATACCCGAATCGCCGCCAGCGAGAGCATGCGCGTGTTTCCCTTGTCGAACTGGACCGAGCTGGATGTATGGCTCTACATAAGGCGCGAACGGATCCCGCTGGTGCCGTTGTATTTCGCGAGGGAGCGGCCGGTGGTGGCGCGCGACGAAGCGCTGATCGTGGTGGACGATCCGGAACGAATGCATTTCCTTCCGGGCGAACGCGCCGAGCCGAGGCGCGTCCGTTTCCGTACCCTTGGCTGCTGGCCGCTGACCGGCGCGATCGAATCGGCTGCCGACAGCGTGGACTCGGTGATCGCCGAGATGCTGGCGGTATGCAGCTCCGAGCGCCGGGGCCGGCTGATCGACCGCGACCCCGCGGACTCGATGGAACGCAAGAAGCGCGAAGGCTATTTCTGATGCCCGGCTCGTCGGTCCGTGCACGCGGACCCGACCGCGGTCGATGCATGCCCGAAGCGTACCCGCCGCTGACCGCATTTTCCGGGTGATCGCGGATCCAACCGCAGCCGCCATGCGTACAACCCGAGTATGACGGTCCACCGTACCGCCTGGGCGACACGTTCCCTTCATGGATGCACTTCATTGGTTCAGGATCCTTGGTCTGGGCGGCGCGTTGGCGCTGGCCGGGTGCGCACCGTCGGGGCCGCCCATCCGCCCGGTGCAGCAAGTCAATCTTTCCCGCTACATGGGGCGCTGGTACGTGATCGCCTCGATCCCCACGCGCGTCGAACGCGGCGAACATAACCCGGTGGAAACCTATCGGCTGGACGACGATGGCAGCGTCTGCACATGGTTCAGGCTGCGGCCCGACAGCTTCGATGCGCCCGTGAAACTGATTCATTCGACCGCGACCACGGTGCCGCACACCGGCAACGCGGAGTGGAAGGTGCACTTCTTCCACATTTTTTCTGCACAGTACCTGGTGGGCTGGCTGAAACCCGACTACAGCCAGGTGCTCGTGGTGCGCGATGCCCGCGATTACCTCTGGTACATGGCACGCACGCCGCAGGTCCCCGCGGCCGACTATCAGGCGATGCTGGGACGGGCCAGGGCGCTGGGCTACGACGTCGAGAAGATCCAGAAGGCCCCGCAGCGCTGGCCCGAGCAGGGCGCGGGCAGCGACACCTTTGCCGGTGAGTGTCCGTGAAATATCTCGTCGCCCTGCTGGCCTGGCTCATGCCGCTGGTGGCATGGTTGTCCAATTCCGGCCACCTCGGGCCCACCAACGCCGCGATCTCGGATGCCTATCCCACCCTGATCGTGGCGGCCGGTTACGCGTTCGCTATCTGGGGCCCGATTTTCCTGCTCGATGTCATCCATGGCACCTGGCAGTTGTTCGCTCGTGACAACGACGTGCACGCGCGGCGCATCCGCCCGCTGACGGCCACGGGGTTCGCGCTGACCTCGTTGTGGATGGTCGTGTTCTCGCAGCAGTGGTTCTGGCTGGCACTCGCGATCATCTGGGCCAGCCTCGCTTGCCTGCTAGCCGCGGCCTGGCAGGTGTCGCACACGGCGCGGCACGGCCCCGGACGCTGGTGGCAATGGGTACCGTTGTCGCTGCATGCCGGCTGGGTGTCGCTGGCGGTGTTCCTGAATACGGCGCAGGTGGTCGTGGCCTTCGACTTGTTGCCGTCGGCGCGGATGCTGCCATGGACCCTGGTGCTGTTCGCGCTGGCGGCGATCCTGTTGCTGGTGGCCATCGTGCGCATGCGCGGCAACCCGTGGTACGCCTTGGCGGCGACGTGGGGCCTGGTGGGCGTCCATGCCAAGCAGCACGGCTCCGGACTCGCCGGCGCGCCGGTTGCGGGGTGGACGGCGCTGCTGCTGGCCGGGGTGGTTGTCGTCACATCGGCCTGGTGCCTGATCGCGACGCGTACGTTGTCGCGGCAGCGCGTCAACGGCTGAGACCGGGCCGGCCATGACCACGCTGCGCCTGTTGCTGGGCGATCAGCTCAATCCCCGGCACCCATGGTTCGCGAGGATCGACGACGACGTCATCTACGTGCTGATGGAGGTACGCCAGGAAACCGACTACGTGCTGCACCATGCGCAGAAGATCCTGGCGATATTCGCGGCGATGCGCGATTTCGCCCGGAATCTCGAGGCCGCTGGACACCGGGTCGCCTATCTCCCGATCGACGATCCCGCGAACCGGCAGGCGATCCCGGCCAACCTCGACCGCCTGATCGCGGACCATCACGCAAGGGCGTTCGCATACCAGGCCCCGGACGAATGGCGGCTGGACCACGAACTCGAAGAATACGCGCGGGACCTGTCGATCCCTGTCCAAAAGGTCGACACCAAACACTTCCTGACCACGCGTGACGAAGTCGCCGCGTTCTTCGCGGCGCGGAAGCGCTGGCAGATGGAGCCGTTTTATCGCCGCATGCGCGTACGGCATGGCGTGCTGATGCAGCCTAATGGACGGCCGGCTGGCGGCCGCTGGAATTACGACCGCGAGAACCGCAAGGCCTGGCACGGGCAGCCCGCGGAGCCGCGGGACTGGCGCTCCGCCCACGACCATCGCGCCCTGTGGGCGGACATTGTCGCGGCCGGCGTGAAGAGTTTCGGAGAGCCACGCGCCGACGCACTGCCGTGGCCGCTGAACCGCGACGAGGCATTGCGGCAGCTTGATGCATTCGTCGCGCACGCCTTGCCGCACTTCGGCGATTACCAAGACGCGATGAGCGTCCAGGCGACGCGCCTGTTCCACTCGATGCTGTCGTTCGCACTGAACGTCAAGATGCTGTCGCCACGCGAGGTCATCGCGCGCGCGGAGGCGGCATGGCGGGAAGGTCACGCGTCGCTGGCCGCGGCCGAAGGCTTCATCCGGCAGATCCTCGGCTGGCGCGAATACGTTCGCGGCGTCTATTGGGCGCGCATGCCGCAGTATGCCGCCAGCAACGGGTTCGGCCACCGTCGCCCGTTGCCAGACTGGTTCTGGACCGGCGAAACCGGCATGAACTGCCTGCGCCACGCGATCCGCCAGTCGCTCGAGGGTGCCCACGCCCACCATATCCAGCGGCTGATGCTGACCGGCAATTTCGCGTTGCTGGCCGGACTCGATCCGGAGCAGGTGCACCGCTGGTACCTCGGCATCTACATCGATGCATTCGAATGGGTCGAGCTGCCCAACACGCTCGGCATGAGCCAGTTCGCCGACGGTGGCCTGCTGGCCACCAAGCCCTACGTTTCCTCGGCTGCCTATATCCACCGTATGGGCGACTACTGCAAGGCCTGCCGATACCGTCACGACGAACGCACCGGCGCGAGGGCTTGTCCGCTCAACGCGCTGTACTGGGATTTCCTGGCGCGCAACCGGGCAATGCTAGGTGCCAATCCACGCCTCGCGGTGGCCTACCGGCAACTCGATCGTACGTCCGAATCGCGGCAGGCGGCCTTGCAGATCCGGGCGCGCGAAGTGCTGGCCGATCTCGACGCCTTGTGAGGCGCACCGCGGCAGGCATCCGGCGCGGGAGGTTTTGCGTATACCTACGGACCAGCAAGCCGCCGCCGCATCCGCGTCGCCCGGCGAGGCTGTCCAGCCGCGACAGGAAACCAGCCATGCCAGCGACCATGCGGGATTTGCGCCCGATTGAAACCAGCGACGACCAGGTACTCTCGCAGCGGATTCGCGAACGGCTGCGTGCCGCCGGCGTTCGTTTCCATGCCAACGACAACATCGCCGGTTACATCGAGCCCGGTGAACTGGAAGCGCTGGAACGCGAAGTCGCGGATCAGGCGCAGGCGCTGCTGCGCGCGCTGGTGATTGATGTCGACCACGACCACAACACCCGCGAGACCGCCCGGCGGCTCGCCAAGATGTTCGTGCGCGAGGTGTTCGCGGGCCGCTACCAGCCGGCCCCGGATGTCACCGAGTTCCCCAATGCCGAGCGTCTGAACGAATTGATGATCGTGGGTCCGATGCGCGTGCGCAGCGCCTGTTCGCACCACCTGTGCCCGATCATGGGACGTGCGTGGGTGGGCGTGATGCCCAACGCCGAGTCCAACCTGATCGGCCTGTCCAAGTACGCGCGCCTGATCGGATGGGTGATGAGCCGCCCGCAGATCCAGGAAGAGGCCGTGGTGCAGATCGCCGAATTGCTCGAGCGCCGCCTGCGCCCCGACGGGATCGCGGTCGTGCTCGAGGCCGACCATTACTGCATGCATTGGCGCGGCGTGAAGGACGACGAAGCCAGGATGGTCAACAGCGTGATGCGCGGCTCGTTCCTCACCGACGCCTCCCTGCGCAGGGAATTCCTGAGCCTGCTGTCGCAACGCCAGTCCTGACGCGCTATCCGGGAACCATCGTTTTGACCCTGCCCGATATCCGGTGGGAGACTGGACGTCCCGGCCCGTTGGGGCCGCCCACTAGGCAAGGTTGACGCGCGATGTTCGCCGGATTCGCCAACGTCTGGACGCCGCTCCTGCCGGCACGACGGGTCCGCAGGCAACCGGTGCGCGTCGTTGTCGCCGGCGAGGCGGTGGTCCTGTTTCGCGGCAGCGATGGTGCGCCCGCTGTGCTGATCGATCGTTGTCCGCATCGCGGCGCCGCCCTGTCCGCGGGCAAGGTCGGTGCGGATGGTTGTATCGAATGTCCTTTCCATGGGTGGCGCTTCGGTCCGAACGGCGACAATTGTCGCGTGCCGCTGAACCCCGATGCCAAGCGACATCTGCTTGGCGCGACGGCGCTGCCGACGCGGCAATTCGGGGACCTCATCTGGGTGCATACCGGCGTCGCCGATGCGCCACCCGAACCCGACGTGCCCGAAGGACTGGTGGCAGCAGGCCTCGCGCGCACCTGGGTGATGCGCCGATGGCATTGCCACTGGACCCGTGCCATGGAGAACATGCTCGACAGCCCGCACCTGCCGTTCGTCCACCGCCGCACGATCGGTCGCACGATGCGGCGACGGATGCGGCTGGATTCGACGCTGGACGTACGTTGGGAAGAAACCCCATGCGGCGGCCGCGCCTATTCAAGCCTGGACGGACAGGAAAGCGCCGCCTTCCTTGAATTTTTCCGTCCCAACATGATGGTGCTGAACATCCCGATCCCGGGCAAACACCTGCGCATCCATGCGCTGGTGATTCCCGAGGCCACTGGCTGGACCCGCCTGATCATTGTCGGTTCGCGCGACTTCGCCAGGTTCTGCCTGCTCGATCCATGGTTCGCCTGGATGAATGCGCGCATCGCCGACGAGGACAAGCGGGTTGTGGAATCCGCCGGTTGCGGGGAAGTACCGCCCGCCGCGGACGAGCACTCGGTCGCCACGGACCGCGCCACGCTGCAATTCCGCAAGTACTACTACCAGGTGCTGCGGCCGTCACGAGCCTGACGCGTAGTGCCCCATTCCGCCGCCGCGTGCCGGATGGGCTAGAGGCCCACGAGCGGCTGCATCGTGCGCGCAAGCCAGCCGGGAAAGTGCAGCGGCGCGTCCAGCGCGGCGACGCAGATGCAGGGCACGCCCGGCGAAGTCACAGGCTGGTGCTCGGTCTCGCTGTCGAGATCGGCGATGTCCCCAGTACCGAAATGACCGAGGGCGTCGTCGTAGGCGCCCTGCAGGATCTGCGTGATTTCGCTGCCGCCGTGGCTGTGCACGGGCATGCTCTTGCCGGGTGCGATCTTCAGCATGATCAGGGTCGCGCCCCGGGTTCCGGCGGCGCGCAGGAAGCGCACGCCGGGCGCGACCCAGCGCCAGCGCAGCGCGCGGTAGGACGAGCCGAAATACGGATGCAGCGGTTCGGGCAGGCGGTCGGGATCGACCGTGGTCGTCGTGGCTTCCCTCGATGGCACGGGCGAAGGCGCGGCCAGCGCGGGGTCATCCAGGCGATCCAGCATGGTCAGCCGCATGCGGGCGAGCCGGGACGCTTCGGCCTGGTCGGGAATCTGTTGCTCCAGCAACTGGCCGCCGACGTTTTCCGCATCCCGCAATTGCGCGCGACAGTGGGGGCAGATGCCCAGATGGGTGGCGGCGACCACCGCCAGGGCTTCCGGAAGCGAGCCGGCGGCGTAGCTGACCAGCGTGGCGGGGTCGAGGTGGTGTTGCGGTTTCATGCGGATTTACCAATGGCAAGTTGCAGTTTCAGGAAGGCGCGACGCAGGGTGGACTTGACCGTGCCCAAGGGCATCCCGAGCTCGGCCGAGATCTCCTGGTGGGTGCGGGCCTCGAAGTACGACATGCGGATCAATCGTGCCTGTGCGGCCGGCAATGCATCGATCCGTTGTTGCAGCGCGACATGGTCGGCAAACGCATCCGGGGATGCGGCCGGTCGCGCCGCGATCGGGGCCTCGGCGCTGGCTTCGACCTGCTCGATCCAGTCCTGGGTGTCAACCCAGTGCGGTTCGCGACGGATGCGGTCGATATACAGATTGCGCGCGATGCGGAACAGCCATGTGCTCAATTTGCTGCGCTGCGGGTCGTAGGAATCCGCGCGCTGCCAGAGGCGCAGCAAGGCCTCTTGGGCGAGCTCCTCGGCCACCATCTCCGCGCAGCCCAGGCTCTGCAGGTAGCGCAGTACGCGCGGGGAGAAGTGGTCGTAGATCCGCATGAAACTTGCGCGGTCGCGCGAGTGCGCCACCGCCGCCATTTCGTTCGACCAGGATGTCACGTTGCCGGATTGCGCGTTGGGAGCGGACACGATGCGGGCGGCCTCGAAGGGCGAAACCTTGTCGGTTGGTGCGACGGCTTGCATTGTAGGCATGCGCAAGGAACCCGGCAGCGCGGATGGACATCCCGCATACGTTGGGGTTCGGCAAATGGATGCCCCCGGCGTCCATGCCTGCATTCAGGATCCCGATAGGTCGCGGTGTCGCTGGTACGTATAGCACCGTGTGGACATGTGCACTGGACCACTGCCAGCGGTGCCGACGTGCGCATCACCGAATAGGGTGCCGGCGAGAAACTGCGGGCCGCCATCGAGGCCAAAGTGGCCGGCGAGAAGGGCATGGCCCTTGCCGAAATGGCCCGATCCATCTACGCGGAGCTTGGCGAAGGCGAGCTGGCGGAAGAAGCCCCGCGCAAGTTGCCCGCCCATGCGGGCGAGTTCCGCAAGCTGATGTTCGTGCCGGTCGCGGGCGGTGGCACCGACGCGGGATTCGCCGGCGCCTCCGGCAAGCCGGCGGTGCTGGAGAGTCTGGGGCTGGCCGGTTGGGGCTACCACGGCAGGAACGAATACGTCGAGATCGATTCGATCGTCCCGCGCCTGTACCTCTCATCAAGGATGCTGATGGAGCTTGGCGCCAGGGCCGACGCCGGCATGCAGCCCTGATCGCGGCGACTTTGTTTGCGGCCGCGAACCGAGCCAGCTGTCAAGTGGTCACGGCGGCTGCGGGTGCTCGCATGCATCCGGCGAAGGCCGGGCAACGTAGAAGTCTGGTATCCCCGATACCCTCGTTGACGCACATGTCGCAGCCTGCCAATCCCGTCCGCGTATTCGCGCGCCCACGGCGTTTCCGCCAATGGTTCGATGCCGGCGCGCTGCCGGCCAGCGTGGACGACCCCCGCAGCGACCGCATCGACCGGCTGCGCGCGGTGCCGTTCATCGCCCTGCACCTGGGCTGCCTGGGCGTGTGGTGGGTGGGCGTGTCGCCGGTCGCGCTGGGGGTGGCCGCCGCGGCCTACGCGGTCCGGATGTTCGCGCTGACCGGCTTCTACCACCGCTATTTCGCACACCGCACGTTCCAGGCATCGCGTCCCGTGCAATTCGTGTTCGCACTGCTCGGCGCGGCCAGCGTGCAGCGCGGTCCGCTGTGGTGGGCGGCGCACCACCGCAACCACCATCGCCACGCCGACACCGGACTCGATCCGCACGCGCCGGGCGTGCACGGATTCCTGTGGAGCCACATGGGCTGGTTCCTGACCCGGCGCGCGTTCCGCACGGATCTCGAACGCGTGCCGGACCTGGCGAGATTCCCCGAATTGCGCTGGCTGGATCGCTACGACGTCGCCGTTCCCCTGGCGCTGGCCGGGCTGATGTTCGTGCTTGGCGCCGGGCTGGCGCGCTTCGCGCCGGGCCTGCAAACCAGTGGCATGCAGATGCTGGTGTGGGGTTTCTTCGTTTCCACCGTGGTGCTGTTCCACGCGACGGTGACGATCAATTCGCTGGCGCACCGCTGGGGTTCGCGGCGCTTTGCCACCCGCGACGACAGTCGCAACAACCCGGTACTGGCACTGGTCACCTTCGGCGAGGGTTGGCACAACAACCATCATTTCTTCCCGGGTAGCGTGCGCCAGGGCTTCCGCTGGTGGGAAATCGACCTGACCTGGTATGGCCTCGAGGGCATGCGCCTGCTGGGGTTGATCCGCGACCTGAAGCCGATCCCGGCGTGGGTGCGCGAGCGGGCCTCGCGTTCATGAAGATCGCGGTCGTCGGTTCCGGCATCGCGGGGCTGGCGTCGGCCTGGCTGCTGTCGCGCGCGCACGACGTGACCCTGTTCGAAGCCAACGATTACCTCGGCGGGCATACCCATACCCACGACATCGAACGGCACGGCCGACGCTATGCGGTCGACACCGGCTTCATCGTCCACAACCCCGTGCACTATCCGCTGCTGACCCGCCTGTTCGAGGAACTCGAGGTCGCCTCGCAGCCCACCACCATGAGCTTCTCGGTGCGCAACGAGGTCAGCGGGCTCGAATACAACGCCAACAACCTGGACGCCCTGTTCTGCCAGCGCCGCAACCTTGTGTCGCCACGCTTCCTCGGGATGCTGCGCGACATCGCGCGTTTCTACCGCGAGGCGCCCGCCCTGCTCGAAGGCGACGAGCCGGGCCCGACCCTGGGCGAGTATCTCGCCCGACACGGATACGGCATCGCGTTCCGCGACGAACACCTGGTGCCGATGGCGTCGGCGCTGTGGTCGTCGCCGGCATCGGGCATCCTGGACTTTCCCGCACGCCATCTGGTCCGGTTCATGGCCAACCACCACATGCTGCAGCTGACCGGCCGCCCCGACTGGCGGGTGGTGCGCGGTGGTTCGGCCAGCTATGTGCGCGCACTGCGCCGCACTTGGCGGGTGCGCGAACGGGTAAATTGCCCCGTGCGCGGGGTGTGGCGAGACGCCGATGGCATCAGGATCGTGGGCGGCGACGGTTGGGAACGCTTCGACCACGCCGTGCTGGCATGCCACAGCGACCAAGCCCTGGCGCTGCTGGCCGACGCGCGCCGCGCCGAGCGCGCGATCCTGGGCGCGATCCCGTTCCAGGAAAACGACGTGGTGCTGCATACCGACGCCGGCGTGTTGCCGCGCAACCGCAAGGCGTGGGCGGCGTGGAATGCCCTGATTCCGCGGCACGCCGGTGAAGCCTGCAGCGTCAGTTACTGCATGAACCACTTGCAGGACATCGAATCGCCGGAACCGTTCGTGGTGACCCTCAATCGCATCGATGGCATCGATCCCGCGAAGATCCTGCGGCGCCTGCGCTACCACCATCCGGTCTATACCCACGCGTCGGTCGCGGCGCAGGGCCGCAAGGCCGAGATCCAGGGCATGGATCGCGTCTGGTTCGCCGGTGCCTATTGGGGTTTCGGTTTCCACGAAGACGGCATGCGCAGCGCGGTGGAAGTGGCCAGCGCTTTGGGCGTCGATTGGCCTGGTCGCGCAAGCGACGCTGCGCAGGCGCGCGCGGCATGACGGTGCGGCCAGCCAGCCAGGAGTTGCTGCTTGCCAGCGCCGTATACGAAGGCGACGTCATGCATCGCCGCTTCGCACCGCACCCGCACGCCTTCCGCTACCGGATGGCGCAGTTGTACCTGGATCTGGACGAGCTGGATCGGGTATTCCATTCGCGCTGGCTGTGGTCGACAGGACGCCGCAATCTCGCGGAATTCCGCCGCGCCGATTACCTCGGACCCGTCGACCTGCCGCTGGCGGAGGCCGTCCGCGGTCGAGTGCAGGCAGCGACTGGCCGTTGCCCGTCGGGACCGATCCGGCTGCTCACCCACCTGCGGTATGCCGGCGTGATCTTCAATCCGGTGAGTTTCTACTACTGCTTCGAGGACGATGGCCGCTCGCTCGACGCGATCGTCGCGGATATCACGAACACGCCCTGGCGGGAGCGCTTCACCTACGTGCTGCCACGTGCGACGGCGACGCTGCACGGACGCATGCTGGGCTGGGATTTCCCCAAGGCGTTCCATGTCTCGCCGTTCATGCCGATGGATCGCCACTACGACTGGCGCTTCAGCGTGCCGGCCAACGACCTGCAGGTGCACATGGACGTGCTCCGCGACGGCACGCGCGAGTTCGACGCGCACTTGCGGTTGCAGCGCCGGCCGCTGGATGGCGCCGCCTTGGCACGCGTGCTGTGGCGCTATCCGCTGATGACCGCGCAGGTGGTTGGCGCCATCTATTGGCAGGCGTTGCGGCTCAAGCTCAAGCGCAATCCCTTTTACGCCCATCCGGAGAAGACATCCCGATGAACGCGATCGCTCGATCCGATGCATCCGGAACGGCCGTGCAGGTCGCTGCGCTGGACCGTTTCCTGCGCCGGCGCCTGCTCGCACAACTCGCTGGACTCCGGCACGGCCGGCTGGTCCTGCGCGACCCGGCCGGCACCGTCGAAATCGGTGCGTCCGCCCTGGCGCCCGGTGACCTCGTCGTGCACGTGGAGGTGTTCGAGACCCTGTTCTACCGCGCGCTCGCGGCACAGGGCACGGTCGGCGCGGGCGAGGCCTGGATCGACAGCCTGTGGCGCTGCGACGACCCGGTCGCGCTGGTGCGCCTGCTGGTGCGCAACCGCGCGCTGCTGGACGGCATGGAATCGGGCCTGGCCCGACTGGGTGGACTTGCGTTGCGCGGCTGGCATGCGCTCAACCGCAACACCCGGGCCGGCAGCCGCCGCAATATCGCCGCGCATTACGACCTCGGCAATGACTTCTTCGGCCTGTTCCTGTCGCGCGACCTGATGTATTCGTCGGCGTACTGGGCCGAAGGCGACGATCTGGAAGCGGCGTCCGCGCGCAAGCTCGACCTGATCTGCCGCAAGCTCGATCTGCGGCCCACCGACCACGTCTTGGAAATAGGCACCGGTTGGGGTGGCTTCGCGCTGCATGCGGCGCGGCATTACGGCTGCCGCGTCACCACCACCACGATCTCGCGCGAACAGCATCGGCTTGCCAGCGAACGGATCGCCGCCGCCGGGCTGGCCGATCGCATCACGGTGTTGCTCAAGGATTACCGCGACCTCGAGGGGCGCTACGACAAGCTCGTCTCGATCGAGATGATCGAGGCGATCGGAGCGTCCTGGCTCGATGCGTACTTCGCGCAGGTCGGCAAGCTGCTCAAGCCCGAGGGCCTCGCCCTGATTCAGGCCATCACCATCGAGGACCATCGCTACGCGCAGGCGCTGAAGGCCGTGGATTACATCAAGCGCTTCGTGTTCCCCGGCAGCTTCATCCCGTCGATCAATGCGATGCTCGCCGCCAAGACCCGCGCCAGCGATCTCGCGCTGGTCGCGCAGGAAGATTTCGGCGATTCCTACGCGCTCACGCTGCAGGCATGGCGCAAACGGTTCCTGGCCAGCCTGCCGGACGTGCGATCGCAGGGTTTCGACGATCGCTTCATCCGCATGTGGGAGTTCTACCTCGCCTATTGCGAGGGCGGCTTCCGCGAGCGCTCGATTGGCGTGTCGCACCTGCTGCTGGCCAAACCCGGCTGGCGGCGCGGCGGAGCGTGCGCGGCATGAATTTCTGGCTGGTGTTCATCGCCTACGAAGCAGCCTGGTGCGCCGCCGTGATCGGCGCCGGCGCGGGCCATGTTTGGCCGGGAGTCGTCGCCATCGCGTTCTTCGCCGCGTGGCGGTTGTTGGCGTCGCGGCAGCGGGCGGTGGAAACGCGGCTTGTCTTCGTCGCGTTGCTGCTGGGAGTGGTGTTCGATGCGGTGCTGGCGGCCGCCGGCTTCGTGGACTACGCCGCCGCGTGGCCGTGGCCGCTCGCGCCCGCGTGGCTGACGGCGCTGTGGGTTGCGTTCGCGCTGACCATCGTGCCCTTGTTCGGATACCTGCACGGGCGGCCATGGATGGCGGCGCTGTTCGGCGCGATCGGTGGGCCGCTGGCCTATCTTGGCGCTGCGCGCGGTTGGCAGGCGGTGACGCTGGTGGCACCCTCATGGCACGCGCTGGCCGCGCTCGCGGTTGGTTGGGCCGTGGCGATGCCCGTGTTGTGCACGCTCGCCCGGCGCGGGTTGCAGGCGCGATCCGTGGCTCCCGCATTCGTGCAAGGCAGCGTGCCATGAATCGTTGGCTGGCCCTGCTGCTGGCGTGGCTGCTCGCGGCCGTGATGATGACGCTGGGCTGGCTCTGGCAGCGGCGGCACGACAACGCTGGCCTCGTGGACGTGCTGTGGTCCGCCGGTGTCGGTGGTGCCGCGGTGTTGTCGGCATGTTTCGGCGAGGGCGCCGCGCCGCCGCGCCTCTTGCTCGCGCTGTGTGGTGGTGCCTGGGGCGCGAGGCTGGCGACCCATCTGTGGCGGCGGATGCGTGGCGAGCCCGAGGATGGCCGCTACCGCGCGCTGCGTGAGCGCTGGCACGGCGACCAGCGCAAGCTGTTCGCGATGTTCCAGTTGCAGGCGCTGCTGATCCCTTTGTTTGCGCTGCCGTTCGTGGCGGTGGCCGCGAATGGCGCGGTCCGGCCCTGGCCTTTGGTTGCGGGAGTGCTCGTGTGGCTTGCTGCGGTGCTCGGCGAATCGATCGCGGACGCCCAGCTCGCGCGCTTCCGCGCCGATCCGGCGCATCGCGGCAAGACCTTCCGCTCGGGATTGTGGCGCTACTCGCGGCATCCGAACTACTTCTTCGAATGGTTGCACTGGTTCGCCTACGCGCTGTTCGCGATCGGCTCGCCGCTGTGGTGGCTGGGCCTGTCGGGGCCGCTGGTGATGTTCGGGTTCCTTCGCTACCTCAGCGGCATCCCGTTCACCGAGGCCCAGGCACTCAAGAGCCGTGGCGATGACTACCGAGCCTACCAGCGCGACACGCCGATGCTGTTCCCCTGGCTCCCGAAACGTTCCGCCCATAAGACGAGGACAATTCCATGAATGCGATGGTGATGGACGGCGGGCTGCTGCCGCGGGATCGCGCCGCCCCCGGCCTGCTGGGCCTGGCAGAACGCGGCCTGCTTCCCGACGCACTGGTTCGCCACGGTATCCGCCGGATGTGCGCGGAGAGACTGCGCGAGGAGTGCGCCGGCGGACCGTCGGCGCAGGCCGCCCGCCAGGCACAACGCATCCAGGCACTGCGCACGAGCCCGGTCGCGATCGAAACCGACACCGTGAATGCCCAGCACTACGAATTGCCGTCGGAATTCTTCCGGCACTGCCTGGGTCCGCGCCTGAAGTATTCGAGCTGCTGGTTCCCTCGCGGAGACGAGACTCTGGCCGAAGCCGAAGAGGCGATGCTGGCGCTGTATGGCGAACGCGCCGAACTGGCCAACGGCCAGCACATCCTCGAGCTCGGTTGCGGCTGGGGTTCACTGACGCTGTGGATGGCCGAACGCTATCCGTCCGCACGCATCACCGCCGTGTCCTATTCCATGGGGCAGCGCCATTTCATCGAGGCCGAATGCCGCAGGCGCAACCTATCCAACGTCAACATCGTCACCTGCGATGTGAACGTGCTGGATCTTCCGCCCGGCCAGTTCGACCGCTGCGTGTCGATCGAGATGTTCGAGCACATGCGCAACTACCAGACCCTGATGCGGCGCATTGGCGGCTGGCTCGCGCCCGGCGGCAAGCTGTTCGTGCACATCTTCGCCCACCGGACCCTGCTGTATCCGTTCGAGACCGAAGGCGCGGACAACTGGATGGGCCGGCATTTCTTCACCGGCGGCCTGATGCCTTCGATCGATACATTGCTGCATTTCCAAGACCAGCTGCGGATCGAACATCGCTGGCTGATCGACGGCACGCATTACCAGCGCAGCGCCAACCTCTGGCTGCAGCGCCAGGATGCTCAACGCGACGCGGTGATGGCCGTCCTGCGCGAAGCCTATGGCGAGCACGCGGTGATCTGGTTCCAGCGTTGGCGCATGTTCTGGATGGCCTGCGCGGAGCTGTTCGGCTACGACGACGGCAAGGAGTGGATGGTTGCGCACTACCGCTTCGCGCGAGCTTGATCCTGTCCACGCCCCGCGGTGACACTGGCGTCTGCCGCGAGCGCGTCGAAGCGTCTCCTGAACCACAGCGATCCGTCGCAAGCGGCGAGACCGGCTGGCGTATGCTGGGCCGATGCAAGCCATGCCGCCCTCGCGCATCAAGGGTCGCGGCGCCGCCTCCAATCCGGAGGGGCGCTTCGAAAGCGTGCGCCATCAAGCAGAGGACGACGGCTGGCAGCGCGCGCTGCTCGACGAGCGCGCGCCGCGGCCACGCACCGAAGTCAGCGAAGAACGCGCGCGCAGTGTCATCACCCGCAACGACTCGCCCGACATCGCCTTCGAACAGGCGCTCAACCCGTACCGTGGCTGCGAGCATGGCTGCATTTACTGCTTCGCGCGGCCCTCGCACGGTTACCTGAACCTGTCGCCCGGACTGGATTTCGAGACCCGCCTGCGTGCCAAGGGCAACCTCGCCGAAGTGTTGCGCGCCGAACTGGCGAAACCGGGCTACGTGCCCAGGCCGATCAACATCGGCAGTAACACCGATCCGTATCAACCGATCGAAAAGCAATGGCGCCTGACCCGCGCGGCGCTGGAAGTGTTGGCCGAATGCAGGCATCCGTGCACGATCGTCACCAAGAACGCCCTCGTCGAACGCGACCTCGACCTGCTGGCGCCGATGGCGCGCGCAGGGCTGGTACAGGTGTTCGTGTCGGTCAACTCGCTCGACAACCAGCTCGCGGCCAGACTGGAACCGCGCGCGACCGCGCCGCATCGTCGCCTGCAAGCGGTCCGTGCGCTGGCCGGCGCGGGCGTGCCCACAGGCGTGCTGGTGGCGCCGATCATCCCGGCCCTCAACGACCGCGACATGGAAGCGGTGCTGGAACGCGCGGCCGAAGCGGGCGCCAACATGGCCGGCTATACCGTGGTCCGGTTGCCGTGGGAGTTGAAAGCCCTGTTCCGCGAGTGGCTGGCGATCCACGTGCCGCAACGCGCCGAACACGTGATGAGCCTGGTCCGGCAGATGAACGCGGGCCGCGACTACGATCCCGACTTCCGCACCCGCATGCGCGGCCAGGGACCGTTCGCCGAACTGCTGCGCCGGCGCTTCGAGGTCGCCTGCCGCAGGCACGGTTTCGCGCGGGCACGCACGTTGCGGCTCGACGCCACGCGTTTCATTCCGCCATGGAAGGATTCGCCGCAGGGCGCGTTGTTCTGAGCCGGGACCCTAGCCGTGCCGTCATTTCGACGGCGCGACGGCGAGGTATTTCCCGAACCAGTCCAGTGTCCGCCGCAGGATGTCCTCCTGGTCGGCACGGTTGGCGATCGCGTGGCCCTGGTTGGCGTACACCACCAGCGTGGTCGGTACGCCCAGCGTCTTGAGCGCATGCCAGTACTCGAACGATTGCGGCGCCGGACATTCCTCGTCGCGTTCGCCCACCACGATCAAGGCAGGCGTGTGGTCCTGCCTGATGAAATTGATCGCCGAGCTTTTCGCATAGGCGGCCGGATCGTCGTACAGCGATGCACCGAAGAACGGGATCATCCACTGGTCGATCTGGTTCTCGCCGTAGTAACTCTGCCAGTCGGAAAGCCCGGCGCCCGCGACGACCGCCTTGAAACGATCGGTGCGGGTGGGCGCGAACATGCTCATGAAGCCGCCATAGCTCCAGCCGAGCATGCCGAGGCGCCGACCGTCGACCGGGGCGATCTTCTCGACCTTGTCCACGCCGGCAAGGATGTCGTCGAGGTCGCCGTAGCCCATCTGGTTGCGGATCGCTTGCGCGAACTTCTCGCCTTCGCCGAGGCTGCCGCGCGGGTTCGGCATCAGCACGAAATAGCCGAACTCCGACAGCGCGGAGGCGTTCCCGCCCCAGCCCGGCAGGTTGGCCCACGACGGGCCGCCGTGCACGTACACGAGCATCGGATATCGGTGGCTCGGCTCGAAGTGCGCGGGATAGATCAGCCAGCCCTGGACCTTGAATCCACCGCTGTGCCACGTCACCGAACGGGCCTTGCCCCATGCGTGCGCGAGACCTGCATTGACCCAGGTAACCGCGGGCGGCGGCGTGTCAGTGAGCGTGCCGGCATGCACTTCCGGCGGCTGCTCGAAGCCATTCGCGGCGTAGGCGATGCGCCGGGTCGGGCCTCCCGAGAGCGACACCGCGAAAGCCGCACGGCCGTCGCCGATCACGCCGGGTGCCGTGAACCAGACCTTGGTCTGGCGCGCCGCGTGGTCCGCGAGCGCGTACCCGGCGACCTGCACCGAGCCGCTGGCGATCTGGTCGACGAGTAGCGTGTCCCGACCAATGAAAGTGAACCACGAGGGCGTGACCTGCGTGCCGGGTGTCAGGTCGGTTGGTGTGCCCCCCGCCGCGGGCACGTCGTAGAGGTCGCCACCGGTGGCACCACGATCGCTCATCAATCCGCCGATGAACAGGATGCGCGAATCGTCCGGTGACCAGTGCGGCAGAGCCATCTGCAGGCCGTGCAGCGGTCCCGGGACCGTGCCCGGATCGACGATCACCCTGGGGGTGGCGCCGGCTTCGGCAGCCTGCACGTACAGCTTTGCCGTCCACCAGTTGTCGTCGCCCGGTGGCACCGCCGCCGTGTAGGCGATGCGATGGCCCGTCGAGGACAACCGGAATTCGTACACGTAAAGGTTTCCCGGCGTCAGGATTCGCGGCTTGCCGCCCGCGGTCGCGATGCTGGCGACGTGCTGCACCTGCACGTCGGTCGCGCCGATCACGCCGACACGAGGATTGCCCGAAGCGGTTGCTTCCGGCAGGCGCGTCGCGCCGGGCACGTACAGGAACGCGATGCGGCTGGCGTCGCGGCTCCATTGCATTCCCGATGCGAAGCCGTGGATGTCCGCGAGCTTGCGTGGTGGTTTTCCACTGGCCGTATCGACCAGCCAGATCGCTCCCTCGATGGGCTTGGTGTTGGATGGATCGACCTTGCAACGCGTCAGCACCGCGAGCGTGTTGCGGTCGGGTGCCCAGCGCAGGCCCTCCGCGTGGCAGCCACCCGGAATCGCGACCGCATGCGCGTGCCGCCCGTTCCATGCGCCCAGCATCAACTCGGTCTTGCCTGCGTGTGAGACCACCCACGCAAGTTGCCGGCCATCCTGCGACAACGCGACCGCCGGGATCCGTACCACCTTCGCGCGCTGCGCAAGGATCTGCTGGATCCGAACACTTTCCGACGCGGGCGGTGCGCCGGCCAGGGCGACGGTCGCGAGCGAGCCAATCGCGCAAGTGGCAAGCAGCAGGGAAGCGAGGCGGCAGGGGTTCATGGTGCATCCTTGGGTGGCAATCTGGCGACGGTACACCCAAGCTGTGGCTGGCACCAAGTGCGTGTCGTCATGAAACGGAACGGGGCGCCAACAGGCGCCCCGTTGCCGTCATCGCCGCATGTATCAGTGGCCGTCGCCGTGCAACACGTAGCGCGTGAACAACTCGTGGATGCGGCGGTACTCGTCGTACCAGTCGTCGGCGTGCTCGAAATCGTGGCGCTCCATCGGGTACACGGAGATCCAGAAATTCTTCTTGTGCAGCTCGATGAAGCGCTGGTAGAGGCGGATCGAGTCGCCCGGCATCACGTTGTTGTCGATCAGGCCGTGGTTGATCAGCAACGGGTCCTGCAGGTCCTTCGCATATTCGATGGGCGAGGAAATCTTGTAGGCACCGGGATCGAGTTGCGGCGTGTTGAGGATGTCCGAGGTGTAGCCGTCGTTGTAGCTGGTCCAGTCGGCGGGCGGCCGCTGGGCTGCGCCCGCGGCAAACTGGCCCGGCGCGCGCAGGATCGCCATCTCGGTCATGAAGCCGCCGTAGGAACCGCCGTAGATGCCCACGCGCCTCGGGTCGACGTCGTGGTTCTTGACCAGCCACGCCTTGCCGTCCAGCAGGTCCTGCAATTCCGGATGGCCCATATCGCGGTAGATCGCGTCGCGCCAGTCGCGGCCGTAGCCGGCCGAGGCGCGGTAATCCATGTCCAGCACCACGTAGCCTTCCTGCATCAGCAGGTTGTCGAACATCTGCTCGCGGAAGTAGTACGACCAGCTCCGGGTCACGTCCTGCAGGTAGCCTGCGCCGTGTACGAACAGCACCGCGGGGTGCTTGTGCGAAGTGTCGTAGCCGGCCGGCTGGTAATACTTGGCCCAGATGCCGAAATGGCCGTGGCTGCTCGGCACCTTGACGAATCGCGGCTCCACCCAATGCATCGCCTTGTATTGCGGCGTGCGCGTGTCCGTGAGGTCGCGCGCATGGGCGCCGTCGCTGTCGACCACCGCGAGCTGCGGCGGGATGTACGGCGTCGAGTGCAGGATCGCAAGCTTGCCGCCATCGGGAGACAGCACGAACGGCGTGCTGCACTCGAAGCACGCCAGGCCGCGATAGTGCGTGACTTGCTCCAGGCTGCCACCGCGGGTCGGCAACCGGTACACGTCGTAGTCGTAGGGCGCCTGCTTGTTGGCCAGCAGATAGAACCACTTGCCGTCGGGCGAGACGACCGGATCGGAAACCTCGTAGCCGGTGCCCGTTAGCGCGCGCGCCGCGCCGTCCAGCGGTTTCACGTACAGCCGCGACCACCCGCTGGCCTCGGAGTCGAACCACAGGGTGTGGTCATCGGGCAACCAGCCGAGTTCGTTGAAGCTCCAGTTGATCCAGGCATGGTCGGTCAGTCGGTTCTGGTCGACGAGCTTGTGGTTCGCGAAGTCGACGGTCTCGATCCAGCGGTCCTTGTGGTCGTTGGCGACCAGTTCGACGGCAACCTCGCTGCCGTCCGGGGTCCAGACGATCGCGGGACCGTAGCTGTTGCCGAACGGAATGAAATTGACCGACACCGGGCGCGTCTTGGGCGCCGCCAATGCGGCAGCCTCGTCATCGTGGCCTTCCTTCTTCAACTGCGCGATGCGACTCACGCGCAAGGCGTGCAAGGGGTCATCATGGATGCCCGGCAGGCCATCCACCGACAGCGGATATTGCTGGTGGGCCTTGAGGTCCAGCAGCATCAGCGACTGCGGCGCCGGATTGTTGCGGCCGACGTAGGTGCGCACGGGCTCGGCTTCCGGGTACCCGGAATCGTTGACGTAATGGATCACGTCCGGACGCTTGCCGGGCTGCCAGGACTTCGGGACGGTCACCACCAGCATCCAGCGTGCGTCCGGCGACAGCGAAGTCGCCACGACCCGCACCTTGTCGCCGAGGTAAAACGGCGCCTGCACGCGCGCCGGGTCTTCCCGCTCGAGCTGGGCGTCGCGTTCGCGCACCGCCTGCTTGTCGGTCTTGATGCCGCGCAGGGTCGAGAACAGGCGGAGCTGCAACCGTTCCATCTGGTCGGGCTTGGTATCCGCCGGGTCGCTCTCGGCCTTGAGCGCCGCGGCCGGCGCGAGCATGCCTGTCGCCGCGTTCCACACGTACCAGTCGTTGTTCTCGCTCCAGCTCACCAGCCGGCCGTCGGCGGAGATTTGCAGGCCGCGCTTGTTCGCGGCATCCCGCGTGATCTGGCGCGTCGCGCCGGTCGCGGCGTCGCGCACGAATACGTCGCCGTGCAGCAAGTAAGCGGCACGGTCGCGCGCCCGGTCGAACACGGCCGGGCCGTTCGCATCGGCAAGTTGCGCATCGGACAATTTCGCGGGCGTGCCACCCGTGGCCAGGACACGGTACAAGTCGCGGATCGACGACCCCTTGCGCTTGAGCTTGAAGTAGATGTCGCGACCGTCCACGCTCCAGTACGCATCCTCGACCGGCGGGCCGATCCAGTCCGGATTGGCCATGATCTGTTCAAGGCTGATCTTCCGCCCCGCGTTCGTGGCGGTGGCAGGCGACGCGCCTTGCGGTGCGGCGGCCAGCGCACCCGCGCTGACCAGCAGGCCGGCCAGACCGGCGACGACAATGCGATTCATGGATTGGGCCCCAGGCGAAAGGCCCCGAGCGTAGCCACGCGCGTTCTTCACGCGCAAGCGCCGGAAGTCCCGGTCGCGTGCGCGGCGACCGAACCGGCGCTACCCTGCCGGTATGCCGCACTTCCCGTCCGGAGCCTTGCCATGTTCCGTGTTCCCGTGATTGCAGGTTTCGCATTTGCCTTGTTGCCGGGCCTTGCATGTGCGCAGACGCCCGGGCCGGGTACCAGCGCCGGACTGCACCATGCCTTGATCGACACACGCCACGAGGTTGCCGCGATGCCGCCGCCCACCCCGGAACACGATGTCACCGAGACGTATTTCGGCACCGTGATGCGCGATCCCTACCGCTGGCTGGAGGACGCGAACGCACCGGTGGTGAAACGGTGGATCGCGGCGCAGAACGCCTACACAGAAAAGGTCATGGATGGGTTCCCGGATGCCAAGGCGATCGCAAAGCGCGTCGGCGAGTTGGCGTTGACCTCGACGCAGCAATCGAGCCCCAAGATCGCCGGTGGAACCCTCTTCTATCTGCGCCAGACGCCGCCGCAGCCGCAAGCGGTGCTGGTCGCACAGGCGTGGCCGGGTGGCAAGGCGAAGGTCTTGGTCGATCCCAACGCCGCGCAGGGCCGTATCGCGATCACGGATTACTGGCCGTCGCCCGATGGCAAGTACGTGGCCTACGGCACCGCCGAGGGTGGCAACGAGGAGACCACCATCCGTTTCGTGGACGTGGCGAGCGGAAACACTCTGGCTGACGCGCTGCCCCGCGCAGGCGGAGGCACGACGCCGCAGGCGCTGGTCTGGGACGCGGACGACAAGGGCGTCACCTACGTGCGTCTGCCGACAACGGGGGGCACATCGGCCAGCGTTTCGCAATTCGATGCCGCGCTTTTCCACCACGCGCTCGGTACGCGGGCCAGCACGGACACCCTCGCGTTTGGCGAGGGATTATCGAAAGTTGCCGAATACACCTTGCTCGGTTCGGGCGACGGGCAGCACGCCGCTGCGCTGCTGCATGACGGCGACGGGGCGCCCGACGCGGTGTACCTGCGAAACGGCGACGGGCGATGGGAGCTCGCGCTCGGCACCGAGGCTGACGTGCGTGCGGCCTCCGAAGTCAACCTGGGCGCAGCCTGGGATGGTGACCGGTTGCTCGTGATCGCCTACCAGGATGCACCGCGCGGCAAGTTGCTGGCGCTGGATGCCGACGGTCACGTGCAGCAACTGGTGTCCGAGGGCGACTGGGCGATGCATTCGGTCGCGCCGGTCAAGGGGGGCTTCCTGATTACCGAGGTGAGTGGTCCGGATTGGCGGGTTCAGCAGTATTCGGGCACCGGCGAATTCGTGCGCACGGTGCCTTTGCCGAAGCGCGGCATCGGCGTGGGCACGATCGCCAGCAGCGCGCTTTCGCCGCACGCACTGATCAGCTATTCGGGTTGGATCGTTCCCTCGCGCTGGACCGAATACGACGCCGGCAACGGTAGCGTGAAAACAGTCTTTGAGGTCAAGCCGGCGGCCAGCGACTACGCAAACGTCGTCACCTACCGGCTCGATGCGATCTCCAAGGACGGCACCAGGGTGCCGGTTACTGTAATCGCCATGAAGGGCGTGACGCCGGATGGCAAGCGGCCGACGATCCTGTACGGTTACGGCGGCTTCGGGATTTGCACCGCGCCGCGTTTCCTGGGCTCCACCCTGGCATGGCTGGAACGCGGTGGCGTATACGCGGTCGCCAACATCCGCGGAGGCGGGGAATATGGCGAAGGCTGGCACGCCGACGGCATGCTCGCGAAGAAGCAGAACGGCTTCGACGACTTCCACGCGGCTGCGCAAGCTCTGGTGCAACATCACTGGACCAATCCCGCGCACCTTGGCATCCTCGGCGGTTCGAACGGCGGCCTGCTGATGGGTGCGGCGCTGACCCAGCATCCCTCCGACTATCGCGCGGTGGTGTCGCTGGTCGGCATCTATGACATGCTGCGCGCGGAGCTGTGGCCCAATGGCCAGTACAACGTCAGCGAATACGGCACGGTCACGAAGAAACCGGATTTCGAATGGCTGCGGGCGTATTCCCCGCTGCAAAACGTCAAGCCGCACACGGCTTACCCCGCGGTGTTGCTGATCACCGGCGTCAACGATCCGCGCGTGGCGCCGTGGCAGTCGCGCAAGTTCGCGGCCGCCTTGCAGGCGGCAACCACGTCCAGTGATCCGGTGTTGCTGCTGACGCGCATGGACGAAGGGCACGGTGTCACTGCTTCGTTCAGCCAGCGGGTCGGCAACGCGGCGGCGGCGATGGCGTTCTTTGCGCAGGAGCTGGGCTTGCCGCACGCTTCCGGGGGATCCACCAGGTGACGCTGGATTGCGTTGAAATCGAGACTGCCCCCGAGCCGCAGCACGCGATCCTGTGGTTGCATGGCCTGGGCGCCGACGGCCACGATTTCGAGCCGATCGTGCCGCAATTGCTACGGCGAGGCTGGCCGCCGCTGCGTTTCGTCTTCCCGCACGCGCCGGTTCGGCCGATCACCTTGAACGGCGGGCTGCCGATGCGCGCGTGGTACGACATCGCCGGGTTCGACCTGTCGCAGAAGCAGGACGAAGCCGGCATCCGCGCATCGATCGACGCGGTGGAATTGCTTGTCGAACGTGAAACCGGACGCGGAGTTCCGGCGTCGAACATCGTATTGACCGGCTTCTCGCAGGGCGGTGCGATCGCGCTGGCAGCGGGCTTGCGCCACGCACACACGTTGTCGGCCATCGTGGCGTTGTCCACCTACCTGCCGATCGCCGACAGTACCGTCGCGGAGCGCGATCCCGCGAATGCCGCGACGCCGATCTTCATGGGCCATGGCGCCTTCGATCCGGTGGTGCCGCAGTACTTGGGCGAGCGCTCGCGCGATGGCCTGCGCGCGTGGGGCCACGCCGTCGCCTGGCACAGTTACCCAATGGCCCACCAGGTGTGTCCCCAGGAGATCGCGGACCTCGGCGACTTCCTGACGGAACGCTTTGCAGGCTGAGCGCTGAGGCATACTGTCCGCCATGGCGGACAACCACGGAACCCGCAAGCCCGACGTCGCCGTGCTGCCGGATTTTTGCAGCGCGGCCTCGGTGTTCACGCTGGTCGTGGTCGCCGAACTGGTGGTCGTGATCGATGCGCTGGCACCCGACGCGCGCATGGATTGGCGGGGTTTCGCGACCGCGACCGCGTTCGTGGTGTGGCTGGCGTTGCTGGCATCGCTCCTGTTGTGCCGCCTGTCGCCGTTGCTGGTCCGCTGGCCGCGCGCCTTCGCCTGGCCGCTCGCGTGGGCCGCGCTGGTCGGGCTGGTCGCGTTGGCAAGCGCGATCGTTGCGCGGCTGGACCACGCGCTCGGCACGGCGCTGACGCCTGCGTCGGGCCTGCGCTTCGTGCTCGACAACACGATCCTCACCGCGCTGCTGGGGGCCGCCCTGTTGCGCTACTTCTACGTACTCGCGGAATGGCGGGCACGGCTCGCCGCAGTGGCACGCGCGCAGTTCGATGCCCTGCAGGCGCGCATCCGGCCGCACTTCCTCTACAACAGCATGAACACGGTTGCGGCCCTGGTACGGGTCGATCCGGATGCAGCCGAGCGCACGGTCGAGGATCTTTCCGAATTGTTCCGTGCTTCGCTCGGCGCCGATGACAAGCCCAGCACGCTCGGCGCGGAACTCGGGTTGATGGACCGCTACCTTGCGATCGAGCAACTGCGCCTGGGGGGGCGCCTCGAGGTGCAGCGGGATCTCGGCGAGCTGCCGGCCGGGCTCGAAATGCCCGCGCTGCTGCTGCAGCCGCTGGTCGAGAACGCCGTCTACCACGGCATCCAGCCACGCCGCGAGGGTGGAACCTTGCGCATCGCCGGCCGGCGCATCGCCGGCGCCGTCGAGATCGAGATCGCCAACCCGCTGCCGGATACCGCGGCGCCACGGCGCAGCGGACACGGGCTGGACAGCGTGCGCCGCCGCATCGCTTACCACTTCGGTGAACGCGGCGCGCTGGAAACGCGTCGCGACGGCGACGTGTTTCGCGTGATCGTGAGGCTGCCGTGCGCGTCCTGATCGCCGACGATGAACCTCTGGCGCGTACGCGACTGGCGGCCATGCTGCGCGAATGCGAGGGCGTCGAGGTGGTCGCAAGCGTCGGCGACGGCGAGGCGGCGCTGGCCGCGTGCGCGCAGCAGCGTCCGGACCTGCTGTTGCTGGACATCGCGATGCCCGGCCTCGACGGAATCGGCGTGGCGCGGCGGCTGGCGCTGCTGCAGGACCCGCCGCAACTGGTGTTCTGCACGGCGTACGAGGCACACGCGTTGGCTGCCTATGAGTTGCGCGCGGCCGATTATCTGTTGAAGCCGGTGCGCAGCGAGCGCCTTCACGAGGCGCTGGCGCGTGCGCAGGCACTGCGCCGTCGCGCGCCGGGCGCCGCGGCGATGCTGCCGGCGCAGGCGCACGGCGCGCCGCTGCGGGTGCCACTCGACGAAATCCTGTACCTGAGCGCCGACGACAAGTACGTGAGCGTGCATCGCGCCGCCGGCGAGGCGTTGACCGAGCTGTCGCTCAAGGCCATCGAGGAAGCGTTTCCCGGACGCTTCGTGCGCGTGCATCGCGGCTGCCTGGTACCGGTCGAACGCCTGCTCGGACTGCGCCGCGACGCCGACGGCACGACCCGTGCGCTGGTCGCGGGCAGCGACGCGGAACCCGAGATCAGCCGCCGCAACCTCGCCGCGGTACGCCGGTTGCTGCGCGGCTGACAGGATCGGCGACCGGCCTGCCCGCGCACCGGTCTTCTTCGATCCGCCGGCCTGACATCCCGGATCCGGTGCCGGGCGGACGCACGCCATCACGACGAGGTGCATCGGCCGCCGTTACCATTGCAGGTTTTTCGCGAGGCGGGATCATCGTGCCAGCCGTCCGATACATGCACCTGGATGTATTCGCCGCCCGCCCGGGTGGTGGCAACCACCTCGGAGTGGTGCTCGACGCCTTGCACTGGAGCGGCACGGCGATGCAGCGGTTTGCGCGATGGAACAATCTCGTCGAAACCACGTTCCTGCTCGCACCGACGCTGCCGGAAGCCAGCTATCGCGTGCGCATCTTCACGCCGCGCCAGGAAATTCCGTTCGCCAGCCATCCCAGCATCGGCAGTGCCCACGCACTGCTCGAATCCGGCTTGGCGCAGCCTCGCGACGGCCTGCTCTGGCAGGAATGCAACGCCGGCGTATTGCCCATGCGTGTCGAGGGTGAGGGCGCGTCGCGGTGCCTGTTGCTGCGGCCCCCGCCGGAACGGATCGTCGCTTCCGGGCTCGGGGCCCATCCTTTGCTGGCCGCTGCGCTGGGCGGGATCCGCGCGGGCCTACTGCCGCCTGCGCTGGTCGAAGGCGGACGCAAATGGTGGCTGACGGAAGTGGCCGACGAAGCCGCGCTGCGGGCGTGGAACCCGGACCATGCTGCCATCGGCGCGCTCGCGCTAGCGACCGGCAGCATGGGGCTGTGTGCCTTCGCGCGCCAGGTATCCAACGTACCGGCGTTGGTGGTGCGTGCCTTTCCTGCGGGCGTCGGAATCACCGAGGATCCGGCGTCCGGCGCCGCCAATGGCTTGATCGCGGCCTACCTGGCGAAAGCCGAACCGGCGGGACCCTTCGCGCACGGGTACGTTGTCAGCCAGGGGCGCGAGGTGGGCCACGATGCCGAGCTCGTCGTCCGCATCGACGGCGGCGGGATCTGGGTCGGAGGCCGAACCAACACCGTGATTCGCGGAACGCTCGAGTGGGATGCCACCGAGGCGTGATCCGGCCGTGGACGGGATCGATGCTGACCACGCACTCCGCGCGGACACGCTTCAACCCTCCCGGCGGGTCGCGAAATAGTCGCCGAAGGCCGCGACCGCCTTGTCCACGTCGCCGGCCGTGATGTCCAGATGCGTGACGAGGCGCAGCGGGTTGCCGGTGCCGACGAGGATGCCGTGCGCTTTCAAGTGCCGCTGCAAGGCAAGCATGTCCGCGTCGGCGACCCAGCAGAACACCATGTTGGTCTCGACGGACGAGGGATCGACGCCGAGGGCGGGGATCCCGGCCAGACCTTCGGCGAGCCGGTGCGCAGTCGAATGGTCTTCCGCCAGTCGTTGCACGTGGTGTTTCAGCGCGACGATCCCTGCGGCGGCAAGGATGCCGGCCTGGCGCATCCCGCCACCGACCACCTTGCGCCAGCGGCGAGCGCGCAGGATCAGGTCCCGTTGCCCGCACAGCAGCGAGCCCACCGGCGCGCCCAGCCCTTTCGAGAGGCAGATCGAAACCGTGTCGAAATAACGGCTGATGGCAGTGATGGGCTGCCCGAGTTTCACGGCGGCATTGAACGCGCGCGCGCCGTCGAGGTGCAGGCCCAGCCCGTGCGCGTCGACGAATTCCCGCGCGCGTTGCAAATACGCGAGCGGCAGCACCTTGCCCGCCTGCGTGTTTTCCAGGCACAGCAGCCGGGTATGCGCGAAGTGGATGTCGTCCGGCTTGATCGCCGCGGCGACTTGCTCCAGATCCAGGGTGCCGTCCGCCCTGAAATCGAGCGGCTGCGGCTGGATGCCGCCCAGCACCGCGGCACCGCCTCCCTCGTATTTGTAGGTGTGCGCCTGCTGCCCGACGATGTACTCGTCTCCCCTTTGGCAGTGGCTCAGCAATGCGATCAGGTTGCTTTGGGTCCCGCTGCAAACAAAGACCGCGGCTTCCATGCCGAGCATCCCGGCAGCCAAGGCTTCCAGCTCGTTGACGGTCGGATCCTCGCCATAGACATCGTCGCCGACTTCGGCGGCAGCCATGGCGTCGCGCATGGCGAGGGTCGGGCGGGTGACGGTATCGCTTCTGAGATCGATCATGGCTCGTGCGTGCGCAAGCGGTGGGGACTATCCAGCCGCGCGAGGTGGCCCTTGCGCGCGGCGGGAATAAGGCGTCAACTCGCGATTTTCGATGATCACGCGATCGAAAACCATCGGTGTCGTGCGAGGGCCGTCGGTTGCGGACGCGGCGGTGCTCGACGACGGGAAGGCCGTTTGCGGAGGCGTTCGCCCCACCGCGGGCAAACAGCGCGCTTGGCACGCGTGCCTGACTGCACGACCGGCTAGCGGCTGCCGGGCAGGCTCCAGATGTCCAGCACACCACGGGTGGCGTGTTCGTTGGCGTTGCCCTCGGGAAGAATGATCTTGCCCTGCAACACGATGGGGCTGTTCCAGTGCCCCGGACCGCAGGGCAGCGTGGTGACGAGTTGGCCCGAGGCGGCGTGGTACACGTTCAGCCCGCCTGCGCGCGCATAGACGAACAGCAGGTCGCCCGCCTCGAAAGGACTGGTGCCGCCGGTGTCGTTGCTCCAGACCTGCCGGAGCTTGTCGCCCTCCAGTCTCCACGCCGAGGTGCCCTTGTTGTCGGCGCCGAACATCCAGGTCTGGCCGTCGCGCCGCCATGTCGCGGGCTGGGTGAACAGGTCCGTGCCGCCCGGCGTGGACACGATCTGCGACTCGTGGTCCTTGTGCGGGGCGGTGCCGGCGATGGCCTTGCGGTCGAGCAGGCGGATCTTGCCATCCTTGCCGCCCTGGGCGATCAGCCCGTCCCCGAGCAGCACCGGCGAGGTCGAACCGAGGTCCTGGTCGTCCGCATTCAGTCGCGCGGTATTGGCCGGGGTGTAGTTGCCCAGCATCCTGGTGGCATCGGGACTCAGCCAGATGACCGCATCGCCCCAATTCGTCGTGCCATTCCAGTCGGCGTTGCCGGTGGCGACGAAGATGTCGCCGCTGGCGGGATCGATGATGGCCCCGCCCCGTCCCCAGATGGCCGAATCGCTTTGTGGGCAGGAGGCCGGCTGCAGCAGGCCACCGCGATCACTGCACAGTGAGTTCCAGACGTGCAGGAGCTTGCCGGAGTTGCCGTCGAGGATCGCGACATGGCCCTGGTAGGGTGGCTGGTCACCGATGTAGCCGGCCGTCACCGCGATCACGTGGCCCCGGAAGAACTTGAGTGGCGAGTCCATCTTTTCCCGCTGCGGCAGCCGGGTGATGGACGTGCGCCAGACGACATGCCCATCGTCGATGGCGAGCTTCTGGATGAAGCCGTCGGGCGACGCCGCGTAGATGGATCGTCGCGAAGGATCGGCCACGGGCGTTGAGTTGGTGATCTGGCGCGAACCTGCCAGCTCCCGATAGCTTTCCGGCGTGTACTCCCACAGGACATCGCCGCTGTCGGCGTCGATCGCCAGCGTCTTGCCGTAGGTCGTGGTGACGAAGATGGCGTCGTGGCGGGCTCCGTGGATGCGGACCCCGTGCAGGTAAATGGTGCTGGCATCCACGGTGCCGTCAAGCTTGACCTGTCGGCGTACGAGGTGGGCGACATTGGCCGCCGTGATTCCCGTGGGCATCGGATTGGCGCTGGAGCTTTGCACGTTGCCGCCGAACATCGGCCAGTCCTGCGCAGGCAGGTTTTGCGCGTTCGCCGGAAGGGCCGCGCTGGTGCACAGCAGGACGAGCAGAGCGAAGCGGTACGTCATGCGAAAAAGTATGCCATCATTTCGTGGTGGTTTCCTGCGGTTTCATCCGCGCCGAAGCCAGCGCACCCCAGGCCTGCGAAGCGCCGCCCTGCCAACCGAAGCATCGCGACTAAGCGTAGCCAAAGACGGGTGCCCCACCCTCCGGTATCAACCGATGCACTCCCAGCGGAAAAGACCTGGATGGCGGCTTTCCTGGCTCTTCACGCCGTCATCCATCCGAACAGGCCATTCCGACATGGATTCAGCAAGACCGCGCATCTCGGCGACCGGCAACGTGCGCGGAAACCATACATCCCGTTCCCGCGGCGCTCCGGGTGAATCGGAAGCCTGGTCGACTTGGCGCAAGCAGCATTGCACCCCGACATTCTCCAGGGGCGGGTTTGAAGTCGCGATCACGATCGTGCCGTACGCACTGGTCTGGTATGCCATGTACTGGGCGACGACGCATGCTCATCCCTGGCTGTACGCCGCGCTGCTGCCGCTCGGGGCCGGCTTCCTCGTGCGGTTGTTCATCATCCAGCACGATTGCGGCCACCGCGCCTTGCTTCCGTCACGACGCGCCAATGACTGGCTGGGCCGTTGCCTGGGCGTGCTGACGCTTGCCCCGTACATGCATTGGAATCGATCCCACGCGTTACACCATGCCACCTCGGGCAATCTCGATCGGCGAGGCGCGGGCGATATCGATACGCTGACGGTGGCGGAATACCGCGCCCGTTCGCGTTGGAGCCGCTGGCGTTACAGGCTCTATCGAAGCCCACCGGTCATGTTCTGCATCGGGCCGGCGTTCGTGTTCCTGCTGCAGAACCGGATTCCCGCGGGATTCTTCCGCGCGGGCTGGCGGTACTGGGCCAGCACGTTGGGAACGGACCTGGCGATCGCGGCTTTGGTAATCGTGTTGGGCCATTGGATCGGCATGGGTTCGATCCTGATCGTGCAGGGACCCATCATGCTGCTCAGCGCGGCGGTGGGTGGCTGGCTCTTCTACGTGCAACACCAGTTCGAAAACACCTACTGGTCCGGCGCGGGCGAGTGGGGGTTCCGCGACGCGGCATTGCATGGCAGCTCGCATTACGACCTGCATCCGGTCTTGCGCTGGTTCACCGCGAACATCGGCATGCACGATATCCACCACCTGTGCAGCCGGATTCCCTTCTACCGGCTGCCGCAAGCGGGACGGGCACTGCCCGAGTCACGCCACGACAATCGCCTGACGCTGTGGCAAAGCTTGAAGTGCGTGAAGCTGGTGCTCTGGGATGAAGAATCCCGGCGGCTGGTCTCGATCCACGAGGCATCTGGCGGGACCTGAAGGCCGGCAGCCCGCCGGCCGGATGTCTGCCCGTAACGGGAGCCACGTTCGGGACCAGGTGTAGCTGCGCCCGGCCTCGCGTCGAGTCGGGCCGTCGACCCGGGGAGCGTCAGGGCAGCAACACGAAATGCGTGATGGACTGCGCGACCTCGCGCGGTTTTTCCATGATCGACATGTGCCCGCAGCCGGTCAGTTCTGTGACGCCGATGTCGGGCGAGCGGGTCAGGCCCTTGCGGATCGCGTCCAGCGCCGAGATATCGATGACGTGGTCCTCGGTGCACCAGACCGCCAGCGTCGGCGCGGTGATGTCGGGGAGCGCCGTTTGCAACGCGTCGCGTGCACCCGGCGCGGTGATGGCCCGCAACACCTTGTCGTCGAAGACGCGTTCGCCTTCCGACTTGTCCACGAACACGTCCTCGATGCGCGGCGGCACCTTCGGCGGCTTGGCGAACAGCAGTGATTCGAGGTGCCTGAATTGTTCGCGGTTGTCGATGTCGAACGGACTCTTGCCCGACTTCAATTCGCGCACGAATCCGTTAGGCTTGAATCGCACGCCGGCCGAATCCACCAGCACCAGCGCGGCGACGTCCTTCGGGTACTTCGCAGCGTACAGGCCCGCAATAGCCCCGCCCATCGAATGCCCGGCGAGCGCGATTTCGCCGAGGTGCAGCGCATCGACGAAACCGTGCAGGCGGTCGACCTGCGCGGCATAGCCGTAGTCGGCATCCGGCAGTCGCGTGGACTGGCCCCAGCCCGGCAGGTCCGGGATGACGACGTGGAAATTCCCGGTGAGGTAGCGCGCGGCCAGCAGCCAGTCGGCGTAGGTACCGCCGTAGCCATGCAGTAGCAACAGCGTCGGCCCGTCCTGCTTGCCGCCGTCGAGGTACACCCAGCGGGTAGGGCCGACCTGCACGCTCTCGCGATGCAGGCCGTCGCGCCAGGCCTGCACGGCAATCGCGCCGCGCAACAGCAGGCGCGGTGCGATGAAGTACACGGCGAGTCCGATCACCGCCAGCCCGATCACCAGTCCGCCTAGGATCTTCAGGCGGCGGGCAAGCCGGGCGAGCAAGGCATCGCGGGCGGGATTGTCCGACATGCCGTTCAGTCCCTGTCAGTCTTAGCCGTTGCTGGTGGCGCGTCCGACGACACACTGGACAAGGTGGCAAGCAGGCGCATGCGGCGCTCCTGGATCACGAAAGCCCCGAGTATGCCATCGTCGCGGGCCGGTGCCGGTGGCCGGCGCCGCTGCACCGGGCGCTGGCGCGCATAGAATCGGCGCTTCGATGACCCCGGAGGCCTCCATGCCGACGCTTTACATTGCCAACAAGAATTATTCGTCGTGGTCGCTGCGGCCGTGGGTGCTGCTGCGCGAACTCGGCATCCCGTTCGAGGAACGGCTGGAGCCGTTCCAGAGCACGCCGGGCGCGAACAGTGAAGTGTTCCGCACGTTCTCGCCCAGCGGCAAGGTGCCCTGCCTCATCGACGGCACGATCACGGTGTGGGATTCGCTGGCGATCACCGAATACCTCGCCGAGGCGCATCCGCGGGTATGGCCGGCCGAAAAGTCGGCGCGTGCGTTCGCACGCTGCGCCGCCGCGGAAATGCATTCGGGATTCCAGGCGCTGCGCGAGCAATGCAGCATGAATTGCGGCGTCCGTGTGCAACTGCATCGCGTGGACGCTGCGCTGGCGGCCGATCTCGCGCGCCTGAATGCGTTGTGGAACGAAGGACTCGAGCGCTTCGGTGGCCCGTTCCTCGCGGGCGAGGCGTTCACCGCCGCCGACGCGTTCTATGCACCGGTCGCGTTCCGTATCCAGACCTACGCACCCCCGCTGAACGAAGTCGCCAACGCTTATGCGCGGCACTTGCTGGGGTTGCCTTGCATGCGTGACTGGTACCGTGCCGCGCTGGCCGAAACCTGGCGCGATGCCGGCCACGAAGCGGCGATCGCGCGCTGGGGTACGGTGGTCGAGGACCTGCGCGCGCCAGCCTGATCAGGCCAGCCAGTCGGCGAGCCGATCGCTGGCTTCGACCAGTTTGTCGACGATCGCGGGCTCGGTCGCGGCGTGGCCGGCAAGCACGACGTGGAACGCGGCCTCCGGCCACGCTTCGTACAGGTCGAACGCGCTTTGCATCGGGCAGACCAGGTCGTAGCGACCATGCACGATGGTGGCCGGAAGGTGCCTGATGCGTCCGATGTCGCGCAGCAGTTGATCCGGCTCGAGGAAGGCGTGGTTGCGAAAATAGTGCGCCTCGATCCGGGCCAGGCTGACGGCGACGTGCGGGGCGGCGAATTCGGCTTCGGTCTCGGGACTTTCGGCCAGCGTCAGCGCGCCGCCTTCCCACGCGCCCCACGCCCGCGCCGCCGCGACGCGCACGGATTCGTCGTCCGAGGTCAGACGCCGCCAGTAGGCCTCCACCATCGCGCCACGTTCGTCCGGTGGAACGAGCGATTCGAAGCGCCGCCACTTCTCGGGCAGGATCCGCGAAGCGCCGCCTTCCTCGTAGAACCAGCGCACTTCTTCCGGCCGCGCCAGGAAGATGCCGCGCAATACCAGCCCCGAAACGCTGTCGGGATGGGTTTCGGCATAAGCCAGCGCCAGCGTCGATCCCCAGGAACCGCCGAACACCAACCAGCGTTCGATACCGAAATGCGCACGGATCCGTTCGATGTCGGCCACCAGGTCCTGGGTCGTATTCGCTTCGAGGCCGGCGAATGGCGTGGACCTGCCCGCGCCGCGCTGGTCGAACAGCACGATGTGCCAGCGTGCCGGATCGAAGAAGCGCCGGTGATAACTCGCCAGCCCGGCGCCGGGTCCGCCGTGAAGAAACACGACCGGCACGCCATCGGGATTGCCGCATTGCTCTAGGTAAAGGACATGCCCATCACCGACGGCGAAGCGCTCACGGCGATACGGTTCGATTTCCGGATACAGCTCGCGCATGGGTATGTTGCAGGACGCCTCGTTCAAAGCGGCTGTTGCGATGAGTCAGGCCATGGATGGCGTTCAGGTTTAGACGGTTGCGGAGCGCCGTTGCCACTGATTACTGTGGTGATGCAGCGATCATGGACGATGGAATCAAATCCGATAGCCGCGATGGATTGCCACGATGCCCGCGGAAAGATTGCGAACCTGCACGTTGCGGAATCCGGCGGCTTCCATCATCGCTTTCAATGTCGCCTGGTCGGGGTGCTTGCGGATCGACTCGGCGAGGTAGCGGTAACTGCCTTCATCGTGCGCGACCAGCTTGCCGATCCGCGGCAGCACCTGGAACGAGTGGAAGTCGTACAGTGGCTTCAGCCAGTCCTGGTTGACCTTCGAGAATTCCAGGATTAACGCGCGGCCGCCCGGTTTCAGGACCCGGTGCATTTCGCGCAGCGCCTGGTCCTTGTCGGTGACGTTGCGCAGGCCGAATGCGATGGTCACCGCATCGAACGCGGCATCGGGAAACGGCAGCGCCTCGGCGTTGGCCTGGGCCCAGCGCAGCCCGTTGAGCATTCCACGATCCAGCAGTCGGTCGCGTCCCGCGTGCAACATCGCCGCGTTGATGTCGGCGACGACGATTTCGCCCTGCCCGCCCACGCGCGGCAACAACAGCGCGGCAATGTCGCCGGTGCCGCCGGCGAGATCGAGCACGCGGTCGCCCTTCCGGATGCCGGACGTCGCGACGAAGTGCCGCTTCCACAGCCGATGGATGCCGAACGACATCAGGTCGTTCATGACGTCGTAGTTGCCGGCGACCGACGAGAACACCTCGCCGACCAGCTTCTGCTTCTCGGCCACGGGCACTTCGCGGTAGCCGAAGTGGGTGGTGTTTTCGGGTTCCATCGCGACAGGATAGCGGGTTGCCCGCATCGCGCTACACTGCTTCCATGCAACGCTGCCTGGTCACCGGCGCCAACCGCGGACTGGGGCTGGCCTTCGTCGGCCAGCTGCTGGAACGTGGTGCGCGCGTGCTGGCTTGTTGCCGTGACCCCGCACGGGCCAACGTGCTAGGGGCCTTGGCGGCGGCGCACGGCGATCGCTTGGCGATCCACGGCCTGGATGTGGCCGACCCGGACGCCATCGCGGCGTTGCCGAATGCCGCGGCCAGGCACCTGCAACGCATCGACCTGCTGGTCAACAATGCTGGGGTGCTGGTGTCGGGCGAGCGCTTCGGCAACGTCAAGGCCGAGGCGCTGGCCGAGAGTTTCGCGGTGAATGCCAGCGCGCCCTTGCTGATCACGCAGGCACTGGCGCCGCTGCTGGCGCTCGGCAACAAGCCGCGCGTGCTGTGCGTTACCTCGCAACTGGGTTCCATCGCGCAGGCATCGAGCTTCCGCACCATCAGCTACGCGATGAGCAAGGCCGCGCTCAACATGGCGGTGAAGCGGCTCGCCGCCGAACTGGCGCCGCGCGGCATCGTGGTGCTGACCGTCCATCCCGGCTGGGTCAAGACCGACATGGGTGGCAAGAGCGCGACGCTCGCCCCGGCCGACTCCGCGCACGCGCTGCTGAACCTGGTCGAGCGCGCCTCGATGGACGACGCCGGGAAATTCCTCGCCTACGACGGTGCGGAGCTGCCCTGGTGAGCATCCGGTGGGGATGAGGCGGGGCACCCGTCTCCCGCGCCGGGGCGCCGGGCGAAGACGCGCGACCCCGTAAGTCGCGACTCCCGGCCGCACGAATCGTGACGCACGGCTCGAATTTGCAATTGCTTTCAATTCGGAGTGCCGAATGGCACACGCGATGCTTCGCTCACCCGGCCGGTGCAACCCGGCGTCGATGAACGGCAGGGGGCAGCATGAAAGGCGAAACGATCATTCTTCGCAGCTTGTACGTGATGACGGCCCTGGTCGTCGTGTTCGGGATCTGTGCATTCCTGATCCACGGGCATTGATTCGGCTACGTTGTTGCCGCACGCGCAGCGCGCGGACCGGGCTGTCCGGCACATGGCGTGCCGGACCGACCCGGCCGCGGGCGGAAGTCCACGCGCGCCCGGTTCCGTCGCGCGATCGTTGAACGGGCCGGGACCGGTTGTTCCCGCCGCGATGGGCATACATGCGTGTCGCGGTCGGATGGCGCGGCGCGGGCCATAATGGCTGGATGTTGCATGTCATCCTCTACCAACCCGAGATCCCGCCGAATACCGGCAACGTGATCCGGCTGTGCGCCAATGCCGGCGCGTCGCTGCACCTGATACGGCCGCTCGGGTTCGAGCTCGACCACGCGAAGTTGCGCCGCGCCGGACTCGACTACCACGAGTTCGTGAACGTGATGGCGCACGACGACCTGGGGGCGTGCCTTGCGGTGTTACGGCAGCCCCGCGTGTTCGCGTTCACCAGCCACGCCAGCCGGCGCTACACCGACACGCGTTTCGCCGACGGTGATGCGCTGTTGTTCGGGCGGGAAACCAGTGGCCTGCCTGAGGCGCTACTGGAATCGATCGCCGAATCGCGGCGGTTGCGCTTGCCGATGCAACCCGACAACCGCAGCCTCAACCTGTCCAACGCGGTCGCGATCGCGGTCTACGAGGCGTGGCGACAGTTGGGGTTTCCCGGCGGCATCTAGCGCAGACGTCTCCGGTCACGAGCAGCATCCCTCGTTGGCGCGCCCTTCCTGCGCGCTCGACAGGCCAAGATCGGCATCCGTTCAGCGCAACAGCACCCACACCCCCAGCAATGCGAATAACGCGGCCGCCGCAAGCCGCGTCGCGCGCAGCGGCAGGCGCGCAGCGAAGCGTGTGCCGAGCCACACCACCGGCACGTTCGCGACCAGCATGCCCGTCGTGCTGCCTGCGATCACCTGCCACAACGGGTGGTAATGCGCGCCGAGCACCGCGGTGGCGATCTGGGTGCGGTCCCCCAGTTCGGCGATGAAAAACGCGACCAGCGTGGCGACGAACACGCCGTGGCCGCGCGTGGGCGCGACGTCGGCATCCTCGATTTTCTCGGGCAGCAACGCCCAAGCGGCAACCGCGATGAACGACAGGCCGATCAGCCAGCGCTGGATCGCGGGTGTCAACCAGTGCGCCAACCATGCACCAAGTGCTGCCGCGAGCGCTTGGCTCAGCAACGATGCGATCAGGATGCCCGCGCATATCGGCCAGGGCCTGCGGAACTTGGCTGCCAGCACCAACGCGAGCAGTTGGGTCTTGTCGCCGATTTCGGCAAGGGCGACGGCGCCTAGGGACACCAGGAAAGCTTGCAAGGGAATCTCCGGGGCCGGGGGCTGCGCGACAATCCCCACGCGCGTCCCGGCCCGGGTGCGGCGCGTGTGAACTGTCGGTCTCGCCGATCCGCTGGATCACTTGGCGCCACGGCCTGCCAGCCGAGTGTGTTGACGCAAGCCCTTCGACGGCATGTCGAAGGCGGCTACTCCCCGACGGAGTGCCGCCAGCCTAGCGGTTGGCGTGATGCTTGGCAACGCGAGTGGCTGACGTGGAGTGGCGGAACGACGGTCGTGGGGACGGACGGCGGACATGATGCCGAAGCCGCGAGGTTGCAGGATTCCAGGTGACCCGCAACCGCGGCGATCATGCGCGGTGACGCCGATCCGCGCGATCGCCCATACAATGGGCGGATGCCTGATCGAGAACCGAACGCCTGGATTCCCCACCCGCTGCGGCGACTGGGTGGACTGGCCCTGACCCTCGCCCTGAACCGGCTGGTGGCGCTCGATCCCGAGGCCCGCGCCGCGATCGACAAGCTGGAGGGTCGCCGGATCGGCGTGCATCTGAAGGGTCCGGAGATCGCGTTCTCGATCGCCGCGCGCAACGGTACGTTGCAGATCGAGCCGCCGCCCGGTGCCGGCGACGACGGCAGTGCCAACGATTTCGAAG
>JAJXWZ010000249.1 GCA_021781345.1 Pseudomonadota bacterium | reverse complement strand
TGCGGGATGTTGAGCGAGGACATCCGCGCCTGGTTGTAGAAGATCCGGCCGAAGTGCTCCTTGTCCGGGAACACCTCGTCCTGTAGCGGCAGGAAGGCGCCGCCGGAATCGACCAGGTAGATGCAGGGCAGGCGATTCTCCAGCGCCACTTCCTGCGCGCGCAGGTGCTTCTTCACCGTCATCGGGAAGTAGGTGCCGCCCTTGACCGTGGCGTCGTTGGCCACGACCACTATTTCCTGCCCGTGGACGCGCCCGATGCCGGTGACGATGCCGGCCGCCGGCGCGGCGTCGTCGTACATGCCGTGCGCGGCCAGCGCGGAGAACTCCAGGAACGGCGAGCCAGGATCGAGCAGGGCGCGGATGCGTTCGCGCACCAGCAGCTTGCCGCGCGCGGTGTGCTTGTCGCGCGCCGCAGCGCCCCCGCCTTCGGCGGTACGCGCCAGTTCGGCCCTGAGCGCGTCGGTCAGTCGGCGCAAGTTGGCCGCGTTGTCGCGAAAGGCTCCGCTCTTGCTGTCGATGCGGGTGGGGATGACGGGCATGTCCGGTTCCGTGGCGTCTGCAAACGCATGACCCCGTCATTCTATCGGGTGCGAATCGCCTGAAAAAAAACCGGCCGCGCGAGGCGGCCGGTTCGGGTACAACACAACGCGAACAGCGAGGATCAGTGACCCTTCATCGCGTCCTTGGCCTTGTCGGCCGCGTTCTTCATGGCGCCGGCGGCGTCTTTCGCCTTGCTCGCGGCATCCTTCATGGCGTCCATCGCGTTGTTGGCGCTGGAAGCCGGGGCAGCGGCGGTGCCGGAAGAAGCCGGCATGGCCGCGGTCGAGGATGCGGCCGGGGTGGCGCTCATCGCGTTGGCTGCGGCCGTGGAGGCCGAGGCAGCCGAGCTGGCTGCCTGCGCGGCCGAGCTGGCGGCCGACGACATCGCGGCGGCGGCATTCTGGGCCTGGTCGGCGGCGGACTGGCCTTCGCTGCCGGACTTGCTGCACGCGGACAACGACAGAACCATCGCGGAGGCAACGGCGACCGCAAGAACGGTACGGTTGAACTTCATTGGGAGATCTCCTGGAATAGGCCGTGGATAGCCACGGAAGTGGCCGCCTTATTAAACCGCGTCTCGTTGAATAACGCCAGCGCCGCGCGGATCGGCGGTCAGGCGCGTTCAGTCCTCACTTACCGCAACACCGTTACAAACCTTCACCGGAGCTTCACAGGCACTCGATCGCGATCGCCGTCGCTTCGCCGCCGCCGATGCACAGCGACGCCACGCCGCGCTTCTTGCCCGCGTGGATCAGCGCGTGCAGCAGTGTCACCACGATGCGGGCGCCGGTGCAGCCGATCGGGTGGCCCAGCGCGCAGGCGCCGCCATGGATGTTAATTTTTTCGTGCGGGATCGCCAGGTCCTTCATCGCGGCCATGGCCACCACCGCGAAGGCCTCGTTGACCTCGAACAGGTCCACGTCGCCGACTTGCCAGCCGGCCTTCCGCAACACCTTCTCGATCGCGCCGACCGGGGCGGTGGTGAACCACTGCGGTTCCTGCGAATGCGTGGCATGCGCGACGATCCGCGCCAGCGGCTTGACGCCGCGCGCCCGGGCATCGTCGGCCGACAGCAGCACGACTGCGGCGGCGCCGTCCGAAATGCTGGACGAACTGGCCGCGGTGACGGTGCCGTTGTCCTTGCGGAAGGCGGGCTTCAAGGTCGGGATCTTGGCCGGATCGACCTTGCCGGGGGTTTCATCGACCGACACCTGCACGTCGCCCTTGCGACCAGGAACGGTGACGGTGGCGATCTCGTCGGCGAACGCGCCCGACTTGACCGCTTCCTGGGCCCTGCGCACCGATTCGGTGGCGAACGCATCCTGGTCCTCGCGGGTGAAGTGGTACTTGTCGGCGCAGGCTTCCGCGAACACGCCCATCGACTTGCCGTCGTAGGGATTGGTCAGGCCGTCCCAGGCCATGTGGTCGACCAGGCTGCCGTCGCCGTAGCGGATGCCGCCGCGCACGGCCGCCATGTGCGGCGCATTGGTCATCGATTCCATGCCGCCGGCCACCACGACGTTCGCCGAGCCGGCCTTGATCAGGTCGTGGCCCAGCATGATCGCCTTCATGCCCGATCCGCACACCTTGTTGAGGGTGGTGCAGCCGGTCGATGGCGGCAGGTCCGCGGCCAGCGCCGCCTGGCGAGCCGGGGCCTGGCCGAGGTTGGCCGGCAGCACGCAGCCCATCAGGACTTCATCGACGTCGCCGGGCGCGACCCCCGATTGCTGCAACGCCGCGCGAATCGCGGTCGCCCCGAGCCGGGGCGTCGGAAAACCGGTGAATTGGCCGAGGAAAGCGCCGATGGGCGTACGCTTGGCGGCGGCGATGACGATGTCGGACATGACCAGGCTCCAGAACGATTCCAATCCGTGATTATGCGTTGGATGCTGCGTCGCCGCAAACACGCCCCATGGACGCCCTCGCCGTGCGGGGGCAGAATCGCGACGCGCACGAGGGCAATGGGGACGGCGCGGGCGGAGGGAATGATGAGAGCAACATGGCACGCGATCGCATGGGCGCTACCGGGTTTGCTGGTGCTCGCTTTGACGGGCTGCGGCGGCGGAAGCTCGGTTCGCCCGACGCCGACTAGCACGCCCCCATCCCCGACGCCGACGACGGTCCAGCCGCCGATCGACGCACAGTTGTCGATCACCAACGCCTATTCCGCGCATGCCGCCGGTTATACCGGCCAAGGCGTCATCATCGGCATCGTGGATTCCGGGATCATGCGCAGCAACCCGACTGTCGCCGGGCGCGTGATCGCCGAATACATCGACGTCAACCCCAACACCAACGACACCAGCATAGACGACGTGGTCGGTCACGGCACCTGGGTATCCGAGATCGCCGCCGGCACCCCGTTCGACAAGTTCCCCGGTGGCATCGCGCCGGGCGCCAGCCTCGTGTCTGCGCGCATCATTGACGACAACGCGCCGAGCGACAACGGCAGCACGCCACCGGCCACCGTGACCGCGGCGGACGCGCAATTCTTCGGCCAGGTGAACCAGCAACTGATCAGTTCCGGCGTCAAGGTCATGAACAATTCCTGGGGCGGCATCACCTGGGACACCAGCGATGCGAGCGTCAACCAGGCCTTCGATGCCGCCTACAGCCCGTTCGTCAACCAGCAGGGCGGGCTGGTCGTGTTCGCCGCCGGCAACGACTCCAACCCCAATCCCAGCACCATCGCGGCGCTGCCGAGCGTCGCACCCGATCTCGAGAAGGGCTGGCTGGCGGTGGTCGCTGTCAACAGCAACGACCCGAGCCAACTGGACAGCTATTCCAACCAGTGCGGCATCGCGATGGATTACTGTCTGGCCGCGCCCGGCGACGTGATCGTGCTGGACAAGAACACCACCGCCAATACCGCCAACCCGACCTATTACGTCGTCGAGGGCACCTCGCTGGCGGCGCCGCAGGTATCGGGTGCGGCGGCGCTGGTGTGGCAGGCGTTCCCGTATTTCAGCAACGACTTGGTCCGGCAGACCCTGCTGGGCACGGCCGATCCGCTGGGCGGCCCGCAACCCAATCCCACCTTCGGTTATGGCGAGCTGGATATCGGCAAGGCGGTGCAAGGTCCCGCGCAATTCAATTGGGGCGACGTATCGGTCTCGTTCGACAACCTGACGTCGACCTGGAGCAACGACATCGGCGGGACAGGCGGGCTGATCAAGAACGGTACTGGCACGCTGTTGCTCACCGGGAACGATACCTACACGGGTGGAACGGTGGTCCAGGGCGGCACCCTGCAGGCAACGCAGATGCTGCCGGTGGCCACGGTGCAGAATGAAAGCGTCCTCGGGGCCGACGTCGCGATCCAAAGCGGCGGCACGCTCTACGCCAGCGCGGGTACGCAAGGTTCCCTGCTCAACGCGGGTACCGTGGTGGTGAAGGGCGGCAATACCACGGTCGGTTTCCAGTACACGCAGGCGTCCAGTGGCACTTTGTCCGTCAGCCTCGGTTCGGAGCTGAAGGTTGGAGGGTCCGCGCAGATCGCGGGCACGTTGAACGTCCTCGGCGCGGATCAGGGATACGTCACGTCCAGCCACCAGGATGTGCTGGACGCGGGCGGTGTGGTGGCCGGCACGTTCGCACAATTGACCACCTCGCCGGGCGTGTTCCTCAATACCACCATCCAGTACACCACCAATTCCGTCTGGCTGGACACCACCAGCCTGAATATCACGCAGGCGGCGCAGGCCATGGCCATCGGCGATCCGGTGTCGATCACTGCCGCGGCGCGCGTGCAAAACGGGTTCGACACACTCGATTCGCGCATTGCAGCCGGCACCGCGATCGCGCCGGGCCTGCTGGCGGGCGCGGGCGCGATCCAGCATGCGGCGACGCCGGCGTCGGCGCGCGCCACCCTGCAAAGCCTGTCCGGGCAGTTGCACGAGGCCAACGCGGCGATGCTTTTCGACGGCATCGATGCGGCCGACAGCGCGTTGTCTCGGCACTTCGACGAGCTGCTGGACGGACGCATCCCACCCGGCAGCTGGTACGGCGACCTCGGCTGGCAAGGCAACCTGCAGCGCGGAGGCTATGCCGGCGCGACCTTCCGCAGCGACGGCGGCATCGTCGGCGCCGACTTCCGCTTCGGCACGCACGCCGTGCTCGGCTATGCGGTCGGCGCAAGCCGCGGCTATGGCCAGCTCGACGCGTCCTGGGACCACGACCAGACCTGGACCGAACACGCGATGCTGTACGGCGGCGTCTCACGAGGTCCCTGGTACGCCACCGCGCAGGTCGGGAGCGGCTGGTACAGGGTGGACATGCAGCGGTTGCTGCTGCTCGGTGGCCTCGCCGCACCGGTGGGCAGCAACCTGTCCGGCAACTATCTCGCCGGGTCGCTGGAAGGCGGCTACGCGTTGCACGCGGGTGGGACGCGCATCACGCCGTTCGTCGATGCGCGTTACCAGCGGCTCGGTGGCGGCGCATTCGCCGAGTCCGGCGGCCTGGGTTTCGGTCTGAAGGCGTATGCGCACACGGTCGGCCGCCTGCAGGCCGGCGCCGGCGTGCGCGCGCAGCGCGGCTGGCGGCTCTCCGACGGCATGTGGATGCAGCTCGACGGCAGCGCCGCCTGGCGGCATGCTTTGCACCAGTACGGCGACGTGTTCGATGCTAGTTTCACGGGCTTCAGCGACTGGCTGCCGGTTGATGGCATCGGCTTGTCGCGCGACGAATCCGTCTTGCGGGCCGGTGTGTCGCTGTGGCCGACCCGTGACTTCGGCCTGCGTCTGGGCTTCACGCGCGAGCAGGGCTCACGCCAGCAAGCCGGCAACGTGATGTTGCAGGGGACGTTCGTGTTCTGACACTCGGGAGCGATTTCGCGCGCCTTCGGCGCATTTGTCGCTTCGCTTCCGGCCGTCCATGGCCTGCAGATCTGCAATTCGCAAGATTCAAGGTCATGGATGACCGACGTCGGAGCAGGGCTTTTATCGCGCCCTTGCACGATGCCAAGCATCGCAGCGCCAAGCGGGAGCAAGGCGCGCATGTTCGAGCACATGGATGTGCAAGTTCGCGCCGGCCTGCTTGGCGCGAGAAGCGCAGGGAAGTCGAGGCAACAGGATGTTGCCGAAACCATCGTGCCGGGCGCTTGGCTTTGGTTACTTTCCCCGAAAGGAAAGTAACCCGCGCGTCAGGAAACGCACGGAACCAAGACAGGGAGGTCGATCGACGTTTACGCCACAGGCGCCACGGTTTTGGTGACTTCTGCCAAAATAAAATTCACCCGCGCATCGGCGCGGAAGCATCTCGGTCAGGCGTTCCCGTAGAACAGCTCGCGCCCGATCAGCATGCGCCGGATTTCGTTGGTGCCGGCGCCGATCTCGTACAGCTTGGCATCGCGCAGGATGCGTCCGGTCGGGTATTCGTTGATGTAGCCGTTACCGCCGAGCGACTGGATCGCTTCCAGCGCGACATGCACGGCGTTGCGCGAGGCCAGAAGCAGGCACGAGGCCGGGTCGATGCGCGACTTCACGTTGGCGTCGAACTGCTGGGCGACCATGTAGGCATAGGCGCGCGCGGACTGCAGCGCGGTGTACATGTCGGCGACCTTGGCCTGCATGATCTCGAAGGTGCCGATCGGCGCGTTGAACTGCTTGCGTTCGCGCACGTAGGGCAGGGTGACGTCGATCGCCGCCTGCATCAGCCCGATCGGCCCGCCCGACAGCACCAGCCGTTCGGTGTCGAGGCCGCTCATCAGCACGCGCACACCCTCGTTGACCTCGCCGACCCGGTTTTCGTCCGGGATCTCGCAGTCCTCGAAAACCAGTTCGCAGGTGTTGGAGCCGCGCATCCCGAGCTTGTCGAGCTTCTGCGCGGTGTGGAAACCCGGCATGCCCTTCTCGACGATGAAGGCGGTGATGCAGCGGCTGCCGGCGGTGCGGTCGGCCGTGCGCATGTACACCAGCAGCACGTCGGCGTCGGGCCCGTTGGTGATCCACATCTTGCTGCCGTTGGCGACCCAGTGCCCGCCGCGCTTCTAGGCCTTGCACTTCATCCAGCCGACCCCGTCCGAACCCGCGCCCGGCTCGCTCATCGCCAGCGCGCCGACCAGCTCGCCCGAACACAGCCCGGGCAGGTATTTCCTGCGCTGGGTCTCGCTGGCGTTGTGGAAGATGTTGTTCACGCACAGGTTCGAGTGCGCGCCGAACGACAGCCCGATCGAACCCGAGGCGCGCGAGATTTCCTCCATCGCGACCAGATGCGCGAGGTAGCCCATGCCGCTGCCGCCGTACTCGGCGGACACCGTGATGCCGAGCAGGCCCAGTTCGCCGAGCTTCTTCCACAGGTCCGGCGGGAAAAGGTTGTCGCGGTCGATCTGGTCGGCGCGCGGCGCGATCTCCTTTTCCGCGAACGCACGCACGCTCTCGCGCAGCAGGTTGAGGTCTTCACTCAGCGAAAATGGTTGCATGCGGGATGGCTCCGGGACGGTGGCGGGCTCAGCCCGCCGTGTTCCAGTAGTTGCGCATCAGTTCGGTGGCCCAGCCGGGCTGCCGGACGTCGCCACGCGGCAGGAATTCGCGCATCACGGGCTTGATGTCGATGACCGGGGTGCCGTCGATCGCATCGAGCTCGGCGACCTCCAGGCGGCGTCCCTTGCGTCCCAGGATGCGCACCATGGTACTGCCGATGCGGTTCGGGCGATTCTTGCCGCGCTGGGCCAGGATCCCGACCTGCGGCCAGTCCGGATTGTTGCGCGGATGGCGCGCATCGCGGACGACGCGCGCGTCCGCGACACGGTCGAAGACGAACAGGATTTCCGCATGCGAGAACGACTCGATGCCGTCGAGCGCGGCAACGGGCATCGAATCGGCCAGTTCGATCGTGGCCGTGCTGCCGCCCCATTCGTCGTCGCGAACCTGCGCGCGCGACGCGCGCACGGTCGCGACCGGTTCGATGCTGAAATTCATGGGGTCCGACCGGCCCGGGCCGTCACTGCCCGCGCATCCTGCCCTGGAAGCGCGTGCCGCTGGCGCCCATCGTCGGCAGCTTGATCCTGCCCACCGCGCTGATGCGTTCCTCGGCCATGCGGTCGGCGGCCTTGTAGGTCGGGATCCCGTCGCGGTCGGCGATCTGGAAGATGCGGCCGACGTTGTAGTAGATGGTGCGCATCATGCGCATCGCGCGCTCGCGGTTGTAGCCGTCGATCTCCAGCGACACGTTCATGACGCCGCCGGCGTTGACCGCGTAGTCCGGCGCGTACACGACGCCGCGCTTCATCAACTCGTCGCCGACTTCGTCGGTGGAAAGCTGGTTGTTGGCCGCGCCGCAGATGATCGGCGCCTTGATTCGGTCGATGGTCTGCTCGTTGATGGTGCCGCCCAGCGCGCACGGGCTGAACACGTCGCAATCGACGTCGTAGATGTCCTCGGTGCCGACCGCCTCGCAGCCCAGCTCGTCCACGCAGCGCTGCACGGCTTCCTTGTTGATGTCGGTGACGAACACCTTGGCGCCCTGCTCGCGCAGCAGCTTGATGAACTCGCTGCCGACGTGGCCGGCGCCCTGCACCCCGAAGCGGTACTTGCCGACGTCCTCGTTGCCGTGCTTGTACTGCAGCGCCGCCATCAGGCCCTGCAGGGTGCCGAACGCGGTGAACGGGGAGGGATCGCCCGAGCCGCCGTGGACCTGGTGCACGCCGGTCACGAACTCGGTTTCGCGGTACACGTATTCCATGTCGTTGACGTCGATGCCGACGTCCTCGGCGGTGATGTAGCGGCCCTTCAAGGAATCGATGAAGCGGCCGAAGGCGCGGAACAACGGCTCGGACTTGTCCCTGGCCGGGTCGCCGATGATCACCGCCTTGCCGCCGCCGAGGTTGAGGCCGGCGACCGCGTTCTTGTAGGTCATGCCGCGCGACAGCCGCAGCACGTCGTTCAAGGCTTCCTCGTCGGACTTGTACGGCCACATGCGCAGGCCGCCGAGCGCCGGGCCCAGCACGGTGTTGTGGATCGCGATGATGGCCTTGAGGCCGGCGTCCTTGCTTTGGCAGAACACGACCTGCTCGTGGCCGGTGGTGGCGATGGTGTCGAAGATCATCGGAGTTGGCTCCCGGTGCGCCGGAGGCCGGCGCGGATGACGGTAGTGGCGTCCCTCGGGACGCGGCGGATGGAATGCGCGCACGACCCGGATATCCCGGGCCCGGCGCGCGCAGCCGCCTATTGTAGCCGCAGCCGCTGGCGCGACACAGCCCGAAGTGCACAAGTGCACCCAACACATCGTCGCAAGTCAATGAATCTGCGCGGGTTCACCCCGTGACACCAAAAAGCCCGGCGCTTGCGCGCCGGGCCCCTCGCAACGCATCGGCGATCCGTGCCGATGCCCGTCGCCCTAGTGACCGTCTCCGTGGTCGTGTCCGTGATCGTGGCCGTCGTGGTCGCGCCAGCCGTGGTGGCGGCCGCGGTCGTGGCGCGGACCGCGCCAATGCGGATCGCGGCGCCATTCACCGCGGCGCATCACCCAGCGATCACCGTCGCGGTCCCAGTGCGGGCGCGCGTAGATGTAACCCGGGCGGTCGCGGTACCAGGTGCCACCCACCCAGACGTAGCGCCTGCCGCTCCAGTTCCAGTAGCCCGGCGCCCAGACAT
>JAJXWZ010000063.1 GCA_021781345.1 Pseudomonadota bacterium | reverse complement strand
TCCCTTAGCAGGGGAGCCCCTTCGGCCTCTCGGGCATCTCTCCGGATTTTGACTCACATGTAGTGTAACAACCGACACTTGGGCAAACCGTCTTCCTGTTCGGGCTGGCGCTCGGGGCCAGCCCTGCGGCTGTCCGAATCGTTGACGCCGAATTCGACGCACCGCGGTCAGCCCTTGACCCGAAACTCCCTTGGCAGGATAACCTCGTCGGCTTCTCGGGCTCCGACCGTCCGGATGGTTTGTGTGCAAAGACCGGGGCCTGCGCTACCCGCAGCCTTGGTTCCGATTGTCCGCATGCGTGCAGGCCGGAACCCGTCGAAGCCGGTGGCACAGGATAAACGTGCGTTACGTCCGGGTAAAGCCGTTACGTACCGACATCAGCCGTTGATCGCTTCACGCTTGACGGATTCGTCGGCTTCGGTCGGTGCGTCGCCCGCTTCCGTTTGGTGCTCCTGCTGGATGCGCTGGTAGATTTCCTCGCGGTGGACCGCGACATCCTTGGGCGCCGTGATGCCGATGCGCACCTGGTTGCCCTTCACGCCCAGCACCGTGACCGTTACCTGATCGCCGATCATCAGGGTTTCACCCACTCGGCGGGTCAAAATCAACATGACGAAACTCCGTGTATTCGGGTACATTGGACCCGAAACAAGCGTGCGCGTTCCCCTCCGGAAGGCGCGACATTGCGTGACGACGCGATCGCGAACAAGCGCGGGCAAACCGCGGCCATTCAAGTTCCTCCATCACCCGCACTAGACCGGTGCGGGGGCGATCGATTCACCACAGATACTATAGGAGCCCGCGCGGAACGCGCAATGAAGCCGCCATGACTTCCGGCAGGGTACCGTGTTCAACGGGTGCGCTGTTCAAGCCACGCAGGCAGCTCCCGGAGCGCCTCGTCGAGCAACGGGGAATCGGCGCCGCCACCCTGCGCCATGTCGGGACGACCGCCACCCTTGCCGCCGATGCGTGCGGCGACGTACGCGACGACGTCACCGGCCTTGACCCTGCCCAGGGCCATCCCATGCACGCCGCCCACGAGGGCAGCCTTGCCGTCCGCGCCCGAGGCCAACAGCACCACACAGTCGCCAAGCTTCTGCTTGAGGGTATCAACGGCTTCGCGCAAGGCCTTCGCGTCCATGTCGTCCACCCGCGCGGCGACCAACCTGATGCCGCCGATCTCCCGCGCGTGCGTGGCGAGGTCGCCGGTCGCGGCACCCGCCGCCCGGGCCTTGACCGCATCCAGTTCGCGCTCGAGCTTTCTCTGCTTGTCGAGCAATTGCCGCAGCTTGTCGGTGGCGTCGGCCGGACTGGATGACAGCAGGCTGGCGATCTCGCCCAATGCACGTTCCTCGTCCGCGACGTGGGCGGTCGCGCCGGCGCCGGTCACCGCCTCGATCCGGCGGATACCGGCCGCAACGCCGGATTCGGACACGACCTTGAACAGGCCGATGTCGCCGGTGCGCGATACGTGCGTGCCGCCGCACAGCTCGGTCGAAAAATCGCCCATGCGCAATACCCGCACCTCGTCGCCGTATTTCTCGCCGAACAGCGCCATCGCACCAGTGGCGATCGCGTCGTCGTAGGCCATGTGCCGGATCTCGGCCGCGTCATTGCGGCGGATTTGTTCGTTGACGCGGTCCTCGATGCGGCGCAGCTCTTCCAGCTTAACCGGCTGGAAGTGCGAGAAGTCGAAACGCAGGCGGTCCGGCGCAACCAGCGAACCCTTCTGCATGACGTGCTCGCCGAGGGTCGCGCGCAGCGCCGCGTGCAGAAGATGCGTCGCCGAATGATTCAGCACGATGGCCTGGCGGCGCGCGCCATCTACCCGTGCCAGCATCGCGTCGCCGACCCGCAACGGCGCGTTGCCCTGCCAATCACCCAGGTGGCCGTGGAACTGTCCGCCGAACTTCTGGGTGTCGCGGACGACGAAGCGGCCCGCGGCATGTTCCAGCGCGCCGGTATCGCCCACCTGCCCGCCCGACTCGGCGTAGAACGGCGTGCGATCGAGCATGACCACAGCCGATTCGCCGGGCGCCAGTGTATCCACCGCGCGGCCGTCGCGCAGGATCGCAATGACCTTGCAGTCTCCGGCTTTCAGCGTTTCGTAGCCGAGGAACTGCGTCGGCGCTAACTTGCTCGCGACCTCCGCCGGCAACTGCGTCTTGCTCTCGAACTTGCTGGCGGCGCGCGCACGCTCGCGCTGGGCTTCCATCGCGCGCTCGAAGCCGTGCATGTCGACCGACATGCCACGCTCACGGGCGATGTCGGCAGTGAGGTCGACGGGAAACCCGTACGTATCGTAAAGGCGGAACGCATCCTCGCCCGGGATCGTCGTGCCGGCATGCATGGCAATCTCGTCGAACACCTTCATGCCGTTTTCCAGCGTCTCGCCGAAGCGCTGCTCCTCGGCGCGCAGGGCCTCCTCGACGAATGCCCGCTTTTTCGCCAGCTCCGGATACGCCTCGCCCATCTCGTCGACCAGCGGTGCGACCATCTTCCAGAAAAAATCTGCGCGCACGCCCAACATCCAGCCGTGCCTCAATGCACGCCGGATGATCCTTCGCAACACGTAGCCGCGCCCCTCGTTGGAGGGCAGAACGCCATCGACGACCAGGAACGAGCACGCGCGAATGTGGTCGGCGATCACGCGCAGCGACTTGTTCTCGCGATCTTCACAACCGGTGAGCGACTGGGCCGCGGCGATCAGTCGCTGGAACAGGTCGATCTCGTAATTCGAATGCACGTGCTGGAGCACGGCGGCGAGGCGTTCGAGGCCCATGCCGGTGTCGACGCAAGGCGCCGGCAATGGCGACAACGTGCCGTCGTCGGCGCGATCGAACTGCATGAACACCAGGTTCCAGATTTCGATGTAGCGGTCGCCATCTTCATCCGGCGAACCCGGCGGGCCGCCGGGAATGTCCGGCCCATGGTCGTAGAAGATCTCGGTACATGGGCCGCACGGTCCGGTATCGGCCATCTGCCAGAAGTTGTCCGACGCGAACGCAGCCCCCTTGTTGTCGCCGATGCGCACAATCCGTTCCACCGGCACGCCGACGATGTCCTTCCAGATGGCGTGGGCCTCGTCATCGCTGTGGTAAACCGTCACCCAAAGCATTTCCGGGGGCAATCCGAATACGCCGGTCAGCAATTCCCAGGCCCATTCGATCGCTTCCTTCTTGAAGTAGTCGCCGAACGACCAGTTGCCCAGCATCTCGAAAAAGGTGTGGTGCCGCGCCGTGTAACCCACCGAATCCAGATCGTTGTGCTTGCCGCCGGCGCGCAGGCAGCGCTGCACGTCCGCCGCCCGCACATAGGGCAGCTTTTCGCTGCCCAGGAACACGTTCTTGAATTGGACCATCCCGGAATTCGTGAACAACAAGGTGGGATCGTTGGCCGGCACCAACGGTGCGGAAGGCACGATGGTATGGCCGCGATCCTTGAAGAACTCGAGGAAACGTGAGCGAATTTCTGCAGTTTTCATGCGGTTGCGTCGGAAATCTCGGGTGATGGCAAAGCCGGAACACGCCTAATGACAATGATCCGGAGCCGCAGTGGTTGAAGGTCAGTCCAAGGAGGGCCGTTATGGCGTTGCCGTTTGCGGTACCGCTCCGTTTGAGACACCGTTTCACGACGCCGCGATCAGGGATGATCGCAAACTGATGGCATCAATCGTCGGGATCGCCTACCTCGGCACGGGTGACGATTCTAACTGTGGCGGCGCTGAAGCCGCGGCGCAAGAGGAAAGCCGCGCGCTTGCCGCGCTCGGCATGATCGACGGCCGCCTTTCTGCCGTATTTCTTGCGCAACTGCGCGGCTGCGAGCGCGGTCCAGTCGGCGTCGGCCCGCGCCAGCAAGTCGCCGATCGCGGCATCGGCGAGCCCGTGCGAGCGCAACTCGGCGCGGATCCGCGCCGGACCATACCCTTGCCCGGTCCGGGTGCGAACGATCATCTCGCCAAAGCGCTGGTCGTCCTGGTAATGCTGCTCGCGCAACGCCAGGAGCGCCGCATCCGAGTCGCTCTCGTCGCATCCGGCATGTTGCAGCCGCGCCCGCAATTCGCGTTGCGAATATTCACGCCGCGCCAGCATGCCCAGCGCACGATCGTAGGGGCTGCGGGGGGCAGCCTCGCCACCGGATTTCCGCCCGCGCTTCATGCGTCAGGGTCCGCACGCAGCGGCCATGCGCGCCCGACCTGCGGCGCCATCGCCTTCGATGGGTGCCGCGGTCGGCGCCGGTCAGCGACCGGCGAACCCTCAGGCCTCGACTTCCTCGGCATCTTCAGTGGCGGTTGCGCCCTTGCGTGCCGTTTCCGCCAGCAACTTGGCGCGCAGCGCCTCGTCGAGCTGTTTGGTCGCCGCAGGGTTGTCCTTGAAATACTGGCGGGCATTCTCCTTGCCCTGTCCGATCCGCTCTCCGCCATAGCTGTACCAGGCACCGGACTTCTCGACCAGGTCGTTGGCGACGCCCAACTCGATCAATTCGCCCTCGTACGAGGTACCCTCGCCGTACAGGATCTCGAACTCGGCCTGCCGGAACGGCGGCGCAACCTTGTTCTTGACCACCTTCACACGGGTCTGCGACCCGATCACTTCCTCGCCCTTCTTGACCGCACCGATGCGGCGGATGTCGAGTCGCACCGACGCATAGAACTTGAGCGCGTTGCCTCCGGTGGTGGTTTCCGGATTGCCGAACATCACCCCGATCTTCATGCGGATCTGGTTGATGAAGATCACCAGCGTGTTGGAACGCTTGATGTTGGCGGTGAGCTTGCGCAATGCCTGGCTCATCAGGCGCGCGTGCAGGCCGACGTGCGAATCGCCCATTTCGCCCTCGATTTCGGCCTTGGGCGTGAGCGCGGCCACCGAGTCGATGACCACCACGTCGACCGCGTTCGATCGCACCAGCATGTCGGCGATTTCCAGCGCCTGCTCGCCGGTATCGGGCTGCGACACCAGCAGGTCGGCCACGTTGACGCCGAGCTTTTCAGCGTACATCGGGTCGAGGGCGTGCTCGGCATCCACGAACGCCGCCGTGCCGCCATTCTTCTGACAGTTCGCGATCACCTGCAGGGTCAGCGTGGTTTTGCCCGAGGATTCCGGTCCGTAGATTTCCACGACGCGGCCGCGTGGCAGGCCGCCCACGCCCAGCGCGACGTCCAGCCCCAGCGACCCCGTCGACACTACGTCGATGGCTTCGGCGGTGCGATCACCCATGCGCATCACCGCGCCCTTGCCGAATTGTTTCTCGATCTGGCCTAGTGCGGACGCGAGTGCACGGCGCTTGTTGTCATCCATTTGCTTCATCCTCGACGGGTTGTGCGTGGAGCGAAGTATCGCGGGACCGGTTCTCACGGGTTGAGACCCCGTGGAATCGATGGCATCCCCATTATTTCATACCACCCGCGCATCTCCAGCGGCGCGCACCGCATCACTCCGTAAGGATTTTCCGAAGGCCGTCCAGCGCGGCCGCCACCGCCTGCCGGCGGACGTCGTCGCGATCGCCCGCGAAACGGAACGCCTGCACACGCGCGGCGGCGGCGCGCCGTTGCCAGGCGATCCAGACCGTGCCGACCGGCTTGTCGGGGGTACCGCCCGTCGGACCCGCGATGCCGGTGACCGCCACGGCAACCGTTGCCTCGAAGCGTGCAAGGGCACCCGACACCATTTCCATTGCGCATTCGCGACTGACTGCGCCATGCCGCTCGAGTATCTCGCCGGTCACCCCGAGTAACGCCTGCTTGGCGCGGTTGCCGTAGGTCACCGCCGCCGCCTCGAACCAGGCCGAACTGCCCGGAATGTCGGTGAGCAACTTGGCGATCCATCCGCCCGTGCAGGATTCGGCCGTGGCCAGCACCTGCGACCTCGCCAACAGGATCGACGCAATCGATCCCGCCAGGGCATGCAACGCATCGTCGTTCGGAGTTTGCCCCCCGGACATGCCAGCGCCCCTCGCGGCGGATTCGCTGCCATACCTTAGCGCGTCCGCCGATGACATGCAGGCCTGGGGCAGGCATGCGCGCCAACCCGCTGGCGCGTTGGAATCGCGAGTGGCGCCTCAGGGCGATGACTGTGTCTTCTCACCCAGCGACAGCGGCAGCAGCGGTGTGCCTTGCAGGCGCACCGCATCCAGCCTGACAGGATCAAGCCCGAGCAATGCCAGCATGGTCGGGGCCACGGACGCCGTGAACACCGGCGTTCGCACCAGAAGTCCGGGATTGGCGAGCATCGGCCCGCTGACCAGGAGTGCAACATGTCGGTCGTCGTCGAGGAAACCACCGTGCTCGACGCGCTTGGTCGCACCCGGCTTGCCATAGATCACGTCATCGTCGGGAACGACGACCAGATCCGGCGAGCGGCTGTCGTGGGCCGGCGAACGGAACCAGAGCGCAAGCCTGGCGCCCCAAAGCACCTTTCGGATGCCAAGCTCCAGGCGTGATGCTTCGATCCCCCGGGCCACGGTCGCCGCGAATCGATGATGCCGAAGCCAAACCAGGGCGCCATGGTCGGCCGTCAACTGCGCCAATTCGCCTGGCGCCGCCTTGGCGATTACCCGGCGCAGCGAAGCGGCATCGATGTGCCGGACGGGCCTGTCGGTGATCGGACCGTTGCCGTGCTTGGCGGTCACGATGATCAGCGTGGAACCGGCGAGTCCGCGCTTCGCCAGCGCGCCACGCAGACGGCCGATCATGGCATCCACCCTCAGCAATGCAGCCTCGAGGGCGGGCGTGGGCGTGCCACCGGCACCGGCGTAGCCGGCGAGTTTCTGTGCGACGTTGATGGTCTGGAGATTGAGGCCGAACAGCTCTGGTACAGGCGCTGGCGTTCGTCCACCGTGGCGCAGCCCGTCGATCTCGTTGATGACGGCGTGCACCTTGCCTGCATCGTAAGCCTCGGTGTGCGCTATCGAAGCCGTGATCCGTTCGGCCGCGGAGCCTTCTCCCTCGCCGTTCGTTCCGATCTCGGGCGTGAAGAGGTCATCCACCCCGTCGCCGCGCGGACCCTCGACGATCGCGTAGGCGGGATGCTTGTCCGCCCAGGCGGTGTAGCCGCCCGCTGTGTGGACCACGTCGAAGACGGTGTTCACCCGCAGGTACCGCCAAGGTTCGACCGGCAAGCAGCCACGACGCGGGTTGCGCGGAAGCTTGGAAACGTCGATGCCATGCGGGCCGCTTCCGTCGATCGCCTCGTTGTAGGCCACGCGCGCGCCGCCCGGCCTGCACGGCCCGCCGGGCGGCGCGAGATCACGATCCCAGGTGACGTCGTAATACACGCCGGTCGCGGCAGGCGTGCCGCCCGTGATCAACGCCAGCAACCCCGGAAACGAATCCGCCGGCGCCGGTGAACTTGCCCGGGTGTAGTCGATGCCATGCCGGACCAGGGCCGCCAGCGTCGAATCCGGATGCGAGGAAATGAAGCGCTTGAGATCGACCGCGTGCAGTCCATCGACGCTGATCAACAAGACGTGCTTGACCGGCCCGGTCACTGCCCGCGCATGCACGGGCACGGATGCCAGCACCGTGCCGATCGCCAACGCACCCGCGATGAGAAAGCTGCACCGGGCGCTCGGCCCGGTGCAGCGGTTTTGCGGATTCATCGGCATGGCGTCAGCGCAGCGCGATCGACAGGGTACCCATCACACTGCGCCCGGCCACCACGTAAAACAGCGGCACGTTGTTGCCGGTATAGCCTGCCAGCGCATCGAGCTTGTGGGTGTCCAGCAGGTTGAATACCTGGAATCCGAGTTTGCTGCCGCGCGGCAGCCATGAAGACCCCGGGAACGTGTAATGCAGGTTGAAGTTTGCCACCGTCAGCGCCGGCAGCCGGTAGATGCCGATCGGGTTGCCGTTGGCGTCCACGGCCGTGTCGCCAAAATTGCTGCCGGTGTACTTGGCCAGCAACGAGGCCCGCCATGCGCCGTCGTGGTAGAGCACCCCCGCCGCCGCCGTGGTCTTGGGTACGCCGGCCAGTTGCAGGCCGGTGCTGTTCTGGGTCGCCTTGTTGTAACTTGCGTTGGCGTACAAGCTGAAGCCGTCGTCGAGAAGGTAGCTGCCTTCCACCTCCGCGCCGCGGTAGCGGGTACCGCCGAGGTTCTGGAAATACGTCACGCCTGCGATCTTGACCTTCTTCACCTGGTTGCTGAAATCGATGTCGTAGACGGCGGCCGAAAGGCTCAGGCGGCCGCTGCGGAACACCGTGCCGAGCTGGTAATTCGTGGTCTGCTCGGGCTGCACGTTGGCCGCGGCCTGACCCGGGTCCGGCACGTAATACAGGTTCTCGTTCGGCGCCAGGTAGCCTTTGGCCGCCTGCACGTAGGCCGACCACTCGGGCGTGATCATGTAATGCAGGTCGAGCGAGGGCAGCGCCTTGTTCCAGGTCTGGCTGTAGTCGCTGGCCACCTTGGTCTTCTGGTTGACCGGCGCGACATCGTGACGGCGGAACCACACGTACTTCACGCCGCCGGTCAGGGTCAGCTGCGGGGTGATGGCCCACGCGTACTGAAGGTACGGCTGGGCGACGTCGAAGGTGCCGTTGATCCAGCGGTCGTAGGCAGCAGCCGGAACGGTGCTGTTGAACGCGCCGTTGTTGCTCAGGTCGATTTCGATCTGGAAGCGGTGGTAGAGCTGGCGGTTGTACCAGACGCCGTAGTCGAGCCGGCCCGGCCCCAGCGCCTGGCTAAAGCGCAGGATGTCGCCCCAGTTGCGGTAGCGCATGTACATGCGCTGGCCCGGAATGTTGTCGGGACCGTACACGGTCCCGTTCGGCGTGCCGGCGCCCGCGGGGAACGTCCCGTCCGGCACCAGGCAGTTGACCTGGCCGTAGTCACAGCCGCCGCCGTTGGGATCCAGCCCGTTCCAGCCGTCGTGGTAATCGGAATACGTGTACAGCTTGTTGTCGACATGCACGCCCCCGAGCGCAGTGTTCAGGCCGATGTACTCGAAGTCGGTCTTGATCGTGTCGTAGTTGTAGTACTGGGCGGCAAAGGCCTGGCTCTGCGGATTGTTGCTGAGGCCGTAATCCGGCCCGAATATCTGGATCTGTCCTGGCAAGGTGCTGGTGAAGGGCGGCGTGCCGTTGTTGACCGCGACATATGGATAGCTGGTGGCGCCGACCGTGGCGGCGTTCATGCCCGAGT
>JAJXWZ010000064.1 GCA_021781345.1 Pseudomonadota bacterium | reverse complement strand
ACCAGGCCCGGGTCGATGCGCTGATCGCGAAGATCATCCATGACAACAGCGGGCCCGACACCGGCGCGCCGCCGGCTTCCGCAACGGGCCGTTGAGGTGGATGTCCGGGATTCCGCGCTTGCCACGCGTGTCGATCACCCGCCGCGGAACTGCGGGATCCTCGGACGCGCCGCCGTCCGTCATTTGATTGCCTGAAAGCGACCCTGGAACTCCATGGCTTCGACCGCTGCCACCGCAACCCAGTCGTTCGGCGAATTCCGGCCGTCCAGCCTGCCGCTGGCGACGCTCGGACTCTCGCTGGCGACGTTCATGCAGGTGCTGGACCTCACGATCGCGAATGTGTCTCTGCCGACCATCGCCGGGAACCTTGGCGCAAGCCAGGACCAGTCCGTTTGGGTGATCACGTCCTTCACGGTCGCCAATGCGATCGCGTTGCCGCTGACCGGTTTCTTGGCGCGGACTTTCGGCGAGGTGAAAACCTTCGTCTGGGCGACACTGCTCTTCACTCTTTTTTCGCTGCTCTGCGGACTCTCGACGAGTCTCGGGATGCTGGTGTTCTTCCGTGCGATCCAGGGTGCGATGGCAGGTCCGATGTACCCACTGACGCAAAGCCTGCTGGTCTCGATCTATCCGGCCGCGAAGCGCGGGATGGCGCTGGCGATCCTGGCCATGGTCACGGTGGTCGCACCTATCGCCGGGCCGGTGCTGGGTGGCTGGATCACGGGCGATTATTCATGGGAGTGGATCTTCTTCATCAACATACCGATCGGTGTATTCGCCGCTCTGGTGGTTGCCTCGCAACTGCGAGGCAGGCCTGAAGATATCGACAAGCCGCGCATCGACTGGATTGGCTTGATCACCCTGATCCTGGGGGTGGGTTCGCTGCAGATACTGCTGGACAAGGGCAACCAACTCGATTGGTTCCAGTCCAATACCATCGTCGCGTTGGCGATCGTTTCAGCGATCTCGCTGACGGTGTTCCTGATCTGGGAATTGACCGACGACCAGCCGATCGTCAACCTGCGCTTGTTCCGGCACCGCAACTTCGCATCCGGAACGCTGGTGCTGGTGCTGGCCTACGCGGCGTTCTTCTCCATCGGCCTGCTGGTTCCGCTGTGGCTGCAGAACACCCTGGAATACACTCCGGTATGGGCAGGACTCGCGACGGCGCCGATCGGCATCATCCCCGTGCTGCTGACCTTCTGGGTCGGGAAATACGGAGCGCGCCTGGACCTGCGGTGGCTGGCTTCGTTTGCGTTCGTGGTAATGGGCCTGACCTGCTTCATGCGTGGCGGGTTCACCACCGACGTGGATTTCTACCACGTGGCATTGGCGCAGCTCCTCCAAGGCCTGGGCGTCGCGTTGTTCTTCATGCCGATACTGACCATCCTGTTGTCGGATCTTTCCGGGCGCGAGGTCGCGGACGGATCCGGAACGGCCACGTTCCTGCGTTCTCTGGGCGGCAGCTTTGCGGCGTCGATCACCACTTATCTTTGGACGCGCGGTGGGGTGGTCGAGCATTCCAATCTGGTCGAGCACATCAGCGCGTACAGCAGCCGGGTACGCAACGCCATCGAGGCTTCCGGCGGCCAATTGCAGCAGTACGCGGCCGGCATCAACCGGGTGATTACCCAGCAGGCAACGCAGATTTCCTTCAACCACCTGTTCGACGGCCTCGGGTTCATCTTCATCGCGCTGGTCGCCGTGGTGTGGCTGGCCAAACCGCCGTTCATCGCGCGCCGGGGCGGCGCCGCTTCGGGTGGTCACTGAGGCGGACCATTCGCGCATCCCGTGGTTTCGGCCGGCGCTGCGCGCAGGGTCGTGAAGAACCGGTTGGACGGACGCGTGACTGCGACGGTGGCCGTGCCCTGACCGTCAGGGACGGTGGCTTGATCACACGGCCGGCCTAGCGTTTTCTTTGCAGCCGCTTGAGCAGCGCATGCAGCGTGGCCTGGGCCTCGGGCCCAAACCAGCCATCGAGGAAATCCTCGACCGGCAGTGAATCCGGATCGTCGAACAGGCGCGCGAGGTCGGCGCGGGCCGAGGCGCGGGTCGCCAGCATCGCGTGGCGCGGCAATGCCAGCAGTGGTTCCAGCCACGCCAGCGTGCGCGTGACGACATGGTCGATATCGGTCAACTCGTCTACCATGCCCACGGCGAGCGCATCGTCGGCATCCAACATTGCGCCGGACACCAGCAGGCGTTCGGCACGGTACGGGCCGATCAAGCGCCGCAGGGCGGCCTGGATGCAGTCCGGCACGGTCAGGCCGACCTGCACTTCGTTGAGGCCGATCCTGAATTCGCCGCGCGCCATGACCCTGTAGTCGCAGAAGATCGCAAGCACGGCACCCCCGGCGGGGCTGTGTCCGGCGATCGCGGCGACGACGGGAATGGGTGACCTCGCCAGCGCGGCGCACACGCCAAAGAAGTCCTTCCAGAACGCGCGCATGGCGTCGCGGTCGAGCGGCAGCAGCGCGGGGACATCAAGGCCCGCGGAAAACAGCCCGGGAGCACCCGAGAGGACCAGCGCCGTCGCGCCGTCGACGGGCGCGTACTCGATCGCCTGCCTCAAAGCGGCGACCAGCACCGGATCCAGTGCGTTGACCGGCGGCCGCGCGAGTCTCAGCTCGCGGATGCCGTGGTCGTGTCCGATGACGTCCAGCATGCTGGCGGTCACAGGTCCCTCGTGGACCATCGGTATTGCACCGCGTAGACGAGCGTGGCGCTGCCGTGGGCGGGGACGGGTACGTCGAATTCCAGCAACTGCGGCGTTCGTTTCGACGGCTTGATGCTGGATGAAGCGACGACCCATTCGCGCCAGCGGTCGGGGTGTTCGCGTACCGTCACCGTGCGCGGGCTCCCGCCGCCATTGGTAAAGGTGAGCTTGTATGACTCGTGCAACGTGTGCGCCTTGGCGTCGACGTGGAAGTCGGTGCGCTCACGGCTTACGCGCAGGTCGAAACTCTGGCCCAACTGCACGGTAACGCGCTGGCCCTTCGGTGTGTCGGTAATGCCGCCTTCGCCCAGCAGCGCGGGTACGCCCTCAGGGTCGGTCGTCCATGCGCGCACGGTGCCCGCGGGCAGTGCGTCCGGCGCGGTGAATGCGAGCGTGCTCGCGATCGGGCGATGCTGGTAATCCTGCGGGCCGAAGTCGTTGGTGTTGGGCTTCGTGGGATAGCCCGCGCCGCCGTCGTCGACCAGGTAGTCACGCCGGCAGGCAAGGTCCTGCTCCGGGTACAGCGGCGTCAGGGTCACGCTGCCGTCTGGAAGATTCACCTTCGCCGCGAGGGCGAAGCTGCGGTAGTCGCCGAGCGAGGACTGTGTGGGCATCACACTCTGTTCCTGCGGGGCCGGCATGCCATTGGCCATGCTGTACATGCGAACGCCGCGGTTGCCGAGGTTCGGCTGGCCCGCGACCAGCTTGACGTCGGCCGACCGGTAGTCGCGCCCACTGCGGTTGGCGATGCTGGCATCGGCCTCGAATCGCATTCGGCAGGTGCCCGTGCCGGCCAGATCGGCCGTGTAGGCCGCGCGCCAGCCGAGGCCTGCCGTGGCGTAGGTCAGATGCGCGTCGCGGTTGCCGGCGGCCGTAGCGTCGACATCCAGCAACAGCGCACTGCCGCGCTTGACCGCGTCCGCGGGCAAGGTCACCGACGCGTACTGGTGCACGAGGTGGACGTTGCCATCCGCAGTCCGAACCAGCAGGCCATGGTCGGACAGCCCCACCAGCGTGCCGCGGATGCCACCGCCGCCGACGTTCAACGACATGCCGGAAGTCATCACGTCGACGGTTTGCCCGACCGCACCGCCCAGCGTGCCGCCCGCGCCAGTGTTGGCCAGCGCCACGCGTTGTCCGGCCAGTTTGACGCGGGGCCCGGTACCGAAGTCCACGGCAATGGCCTCCGGGTCGAGCATGGGCGGCAGGCCGCCGAAGCGCACTTCCTGCTGCCCAGCGTGCAGTGCTACTTGGCGCTGCTCGTGCACCAGCGCGTGTCCGTCGTTCAGCGTGCCAGGGGAACTGCCGGAATACAGGGCGCTGCCGCTCGCATGATAGATCGTCAGGCTGGCATGGTCGGCGGCGAACGCGGGCGATGCCGCCAGCAGTGCGGCGAGCGTGGCACACGGCAATCGGCGTGACATGGCGGTCCCTCCCTGAAGTGGATGCCTGTGACGATGATAAAGGCGATGCCTGAACCGGATGCCGTGGGCTTGGCTCAAGCGGATGGCGAGACGTTCCCGAGCAGCGCCGAGAGTTCGCCGTTGTCATGTGCGCGCAGCAGGCGCGGCGCCATGGCGCGCAGGCGGCGTCGATCGCAACGGGACAGGGCGTCGCGCTGACCGAGGATGCGGTCGGGAAGCATGCTGAAATCCTCGAGGCCCAGCGCCACCAGTACCGGGGCGAAGGCCGGATCTCCCGCGATTTCGCCGCACAGGCAGACCGGCTTGCGGGCCATGCGCGCGCGTCCGATCACCCAGGCGAGCACGCGCAGTACGGCGGGATGCGCTGGCCGGTAGAGTCCGCCCAGCTGGTCGTTGTTGCGATCGGCGGCCAGTACGTACTGGGTCAGGTCGTTACTGCCAATGGCGAGGAAATCGGCGACGTCGAGCAGGGCACGCACGTTGATCGCGGCCGCCGGCACCTCGACCATTGCACCCAGTTCGAACTGGTCGGGGATTTCGTGGCCGGCGGTGCGCAGGTCGCGTGCGCATTCCTCTAGCATCATACGTACCTGGACGACCTCCGCGGCATCGCTGACCATCGGCACCAGGATGCGCACCGGTCCGTAGCAGCTTGCACGCAGGATCGCGCGCAGCTGCGTCACGAACACGTCGGGAAGGCGCAGCGACAGGCGCACGCCGCGCACGCCCAACGCCGGATTGGGTTCGGACGCCACGGTCAAGCCTGCCGAGTCCGCCTTGTCGGCGCCCAGGTCGAGGGTACGGATCGTGACGGGCAGGCCGCCGGCGCTGAGGATGGCGTCGCGGTAAGTGGCGAACTGTTCGTCTTCGCTCGGCAGGCCCTCGTGGGCCAGGAACAGGAACTCGGTACGGTACAGGCCGATGCCCGCAACGCCCAGGTTGCGGGCGCGTTCGATGTCCTCCGGACGCTCCGCGTTGGCGTACAACCGCAGCTTGTGGCCGTCGCGGGTACGGGTTTCCGCGCCCGCCAGCCGAGCCAGCCTGCGGCCTTCGCGCTGGGCGTCGCGTTGCCAATTCCGGAATTGCGCGAGGTCTTGCGCCGCCGGATGCACGACGACCTCGCTGCGCACGCCGTCGACCAGTGCGAGATCGCCATCGCGGAGATCTTCCAGTACGCCCTTGGCATTAACCAGCATCGGCAGGTGCAGGCTCCGAGCCAGGATGGCGCTGTGCGAGTAGGGACTGCCTGAATCGGCGACCACTGCCAGAATGCCATGGCTGGCCAGGTGTGCCAGTTCGCCTGGCGCCACGCTCTCGGTGACCAGGATTTCGCCGACGCGGGTGGCGAGTTTCTTCTCTTCGGAACTGGCCTGTCGCGCCAGCGCGCGTTGCACGCGCGCAATCACGTGCTCGACATCCTCGCCGCGACTGCGCAGATAGGGGTCGTCCATCGCCTCGAACACCGCGATCAGCCGGTCGCGCTGCGCCTTCAGGGCGGCGGCGGCACGGTAATGACCCTTGCGGATCATCGCGCGCAATCCCTCGATCAACTCCGGGTCGTCCAGCAGTTGCGAGTGCGCGTCGATGAATTCGCCCACCTCGCGTGCCAACGCGCCGTGCAACTTGCGGCGCAACTCCGCCATGTCCTCGCGGGCGGCGGCGAAGGCGTGCTCGAGGCGCGCGACCTCGTGTTCGACCTCGTCGTCCGGCAGCGGTGTGTTGTCGATGCTGAAGCGTGCCGGCCGTTCGAGGCGTACGCGTCCCAGCGCCATGCCCGGCGCCGCCGTACTGCCGGCAAACACCCGCCTCATGCGCCCTCGTCGAATTTGCGGTCGAACAGGTCCGCAACCGCAGCGATGGCCTCGGTTTCGTCGGGGCCCTCCGCGCGCAGGGTCAAGGGCGTGCCGATGCCGGCCGCCAGCATCATCACGCCCATGATGCTCTTGGCGTTCACCTCGCGACCGGCGCTGGCCAGCCAGATCGTGGATTTGAATCCCTGCACCAGTTGCACCAGCTTGGCCGATGCGCGGGCGTGCAACCCGAGCTTGTTGCTGACGACGACTTCCTTCTCGACCATCGGGACGCTCCGGTGCGTTGGCGGAATCCCGCTACGTTACCAAAAGCAGGCGTCGTGGTCGCGGCCGGGTACGTTACCGGCGGTGGCCGTCGTGGCCGGCGGCTTGGGTTGCGGCCGGATGTCGCCCGTCAGACCTTGTCGATGCAGATGCCACCGCGCCCGCCGCAGGCGGCGACTTCGGCCAATTCGTCCAGCGGCTTGTCGGAGTAGTTCAGGACCCGCAGCAGCATCGGCAGGTTGAGTCCGGACACGCAGCGCGCATGCACGCCCGAGTCGGCGAGCCTGTTGGCGATGTTGCAGGGGGTCGATCCGTACAGGTCCGAGAGCACCAGCACACCGCTGCCATGGTCGAGCGCGCGCGCGGCACGCACCGCGGCGGACAGCAACGTCGACGGATCATCGTTGGCACCGACTTCCAGGGTGTCGAGCTGGCTGGGCAGGTGCGGCATCACGTGCTGGGCCGCAGCGATCAGCGCGCGACCGATCTCCTCGTGGGTCAGCAGCAGGATGCCGGCCACCGGGGCAGGTGGGTGTTGGAGTGCAGAAGCCGTGGTCATGGTGGAATTCGGGAAGGAAGTAACCAAGCACTTGCAAGATCCGGTCCAGACATCGTCGCCCGGCTATTCCAGTTCGCGGTGGAAGGTGAGGACCTGATCCCGGCCCGTGCGGTAGTGTTCCGCGAGACGCTCGGCGAGGTAGACCGAGCGATGCCGGCCACCTGTGCAGCCGATGGCGACGGTCACGTACCCCTTGTCCTCGCTCTCGAATCGCGGAAGCCAGGCATCCAGAAAACGCCGGATGTCAGCGAGGTATTGTACTACGAGTCCCTGGCCGTCGAGGAACTCGCGGACGGGGGCGTCCTTGCCGGAAAACGGCCGCAGCCGGGGATCCCAGTGCGGGTTGGGCAGGCAGCGCGCATCGAACACGAAATCGCAGTCGGGCGGCAGGCCGCGGCCATAGGCGAAGGACTCGAACATCAGCGTGAGGCCACCGTCGGTTGCGCCGAAATCCGTGGCGATCCGGCGTCGTAACTGGTGCACGTTGCTGTCGCTGGTGTCGATCGAGCGGTTGGCAATGGCAAGCAACGGGCGCAAACGCCGCCGTTCCTCGGCGATCGCGTCGACGAGGGAGCGTCCATCCTCGGACAGCGGGTGGCGGCGCCGGGTGCTGGCATAGCGTTTCAGCAGGACCTCGTCACTGGATTCCAGGAACACCAGTTCGGCGTCCGCGCCCGCCTCGGCAAGCGCCGAAAGGGCCTCCGGCAGGCGTTCGAGGTCGCCCTTGCTGCGCACGTCCACGCCCACCGCGATGCCGCGCGGCAGCCCGCGGCCGCCGTCCGTGAGCGCGCGATACAGCGAGGGCAACAGGGTGGTCGGAAGATTGTCCACGCAGTAGAAACCCAAGTCCTCGAAAGCGCGCAAGGCGACGGTCTTGCCGGCCCCCGAGAGTCCGGTAAGAACCACCATCCGTATGCGGTCCTGGGATTTGTCGTCGCGGTGCATGGCGTTCAGCCCGGTTGGCTTTGCAGGCGGGCGGCCTGCCGGTCCATGAAGATGCGGGCCTGGTCGATGCCCTGGGATTTCAGCATGTGGCTGCGCACCGCGGCCTCGACCAGGACAGCCAGATTGCGGCCCGGCGCTACCGGAATCGTGATCTGCGGAACCTTCACGTCGAAGACCTCGCGCGAACCGACGTCACCGGTCAGGCGCACCATCGCGTCCTCGGGCTCGTCGTCGTCGGGCCGCAGGTGCACGATCAGGCGCAGGTACTTGGTGCGTTTGACCGCGGTGTGGCCGAACATCTCGCGCACGTTGAGCACGCCTAGGCCGCGCACCTCCAGCAGGTCGCGCAGGATCTCCGGGCAGGCGCCGTCGATCACGTCCGGTGCGATCAGGGTGAATTCCGGAGCATCATCGGCGACCAGCCGGTGACCGCGGCTGATCAGGTCGAGTGCGAGTTCACTCTTGCCGCTGCCGGGCGTGCCGGTGATCAGTACCCCGATCGAATGGACTTCCATGAACACGCCATGCAGGGTCACCTGCGGCGCCAGTGCCCTTGCCAGCTTGTACTGCAGGAAGGTCAGCAAGTCGTGGCCACGGCGCGCGCTGACCCACAGGGGTGTGTGTGTTTCCTCGGCGGCCTCGCGGAGGTCGGCCGGCACGGCCTGGTCCTTGGTGATGATCAGCGCGACGGGTTGTTGCGCGACGATCTTCTGTACGGTTTCCCAGCGTTGCCGCGAATCCAGTCCGTCGAGGTAGTTGAGTTCCTCGCCGCCGATGATCTGCAGCTTGTTGGGATAGATGATGTTGAGATAGCCGACTTCCGACGGCCGTCGCGGGCCGGGGCTGCCCGGCTGCAGGACACGCTCGCCGCCGCTCTGGCCTGCGACCCAGCGCAGTGCGAGGCGTTCGCGGATGTTTTCGAAGAGTTCGCGCGCGCTGAGTCGGTTCACGTGGTTCCCCGCCCGTCACGGCGACGGGCGGGGAACATTCTGCCAGCGTCGGCGTGATCGTGCTTCAGGCGAGGTCGCGAATGTCTTCGCGGCCGTGCGAGCGCTGCTTGTCCCTGTGCTTGCGGACCTGCGCGTCGAGCTTGTCGAACAAGGCGTCGATCGCGGCATACATGTCCTGTTCGACGGCGTCCGCGTGCAGCACCGTGCCGGCGGCTGCGAGCGTGCCTTCCGCGCGGTTCGCCAGGCGATTCTTTTCCACCTCCAGGACAACGTTGAGCGAGGTCAGGCTGTCGAAACGGCGCGTCAAGCGCTCGCGGCGCGCCTCGACGTAATCGCGCAGGGCCGGTGTGATTTCGATCTGGTGACCACTGACCTGGATTTGCATGGCTGACTCCTCTCGCATCGGTAACGGAAGTCCGGCATCGATACCGGATCCGGCGCGCACCGGGCGCCGTGATGAATGGTTCGTCGT
>JAJXWZ010000115.1 GCA_021781345.1 Pseudomonadota bacterium | reverse complement strand
CGAGCAGATGACCGAGCGCGGCATCGGCAACGGAATTTCGCTGATCATCTTTGCCGGCATCGTGGCCGGGCTTCCGCGCGCGCTCACCCAGACCTTCACGATGGCCAGCAACGGCCAGCTCTCCGCGATCAAGGTGCTGATCGTGGTCGTGATCGTGCTGGGCGTGACCGCGTTCGTGGTCTTCATGGAAAGCGCGCAACGCCGCATCACGGTCAACTATGCGCGCCGCCAGGGTGGCGCCAACGCCTACCAGAACCAGAGTTCGCACCTGCCGCTGAAGATCAACATGTCGGGCGTGATCCCGCCGATCTTCGCTTCCTCGCTGATCCTGTTCCCGGCTACCGCTTCGTCGTGGTTCTCGAATGCCAGCCAGATCCACTGGCTGCAGAGCCTGACCACGGCACTGACGCCCGGCGAGCCGCCGTACATGATCCTGTACGCCGGCATGATCATCATCTTCTCGTTCTTCTACACCGCGATCGTTTTCAATTCGCAGGAAACCGCGGACAACCTGAAGCGCTCCGGCGCGCTGATTCCCGGCCTGCGCCCGGGCAAGGCGACCGCGGACTACATCGACGCGGTGCTGACGCGCCTGACCGGCGCGGGCGCGATCTACCTGGCGGCGGTCTGCCTGATACCCACCTTCCTGCAGTCGGAATGGAACGTGCCGTTCTACTTCGGGGGCACCTCGCTGTTGATCGTGGTGGTGGTCGCGATGGACTTCAGGGCGCAGGTGTCGGCGCACCTGGTTTCGCATCAGTACGACAGTTTGCTCAAGAAGGCCAATCTGCGCCGCAAATAGCGGACGCCGCTGGGCCAGCGGGGCCGGATCGGACAAGTTCCCATCCGGATGAATTTCGGGCTATAATTGACAGTTTGCCGACTCGGCAACGCATTTGAGGTGGAGTAACCGCACATGGCACGCATCGCGGGCGTCAACCTGCCGGTCCACAAGCACGTCTGGATCGGCTTGCAGAGCATCTACGGCATCGGCCGCACCCGTTCGCGCAAGATCTGCGTGGAAGCCGGGATCGATCCGACCACGCCGGTCAAATCGCTGTCCGAGGGCGAGGTCGAGAACCTGCGTCGGGAGGTGGCGAAGTTCACCGTGGAAGGCGACCTGCGCCGCGAGATCGGCATCAGCGTGAAACGCCTGATGGATCTCGGAACCTATCGTGGCCTGCGCCACCGCCGCGGCCTGCCTGCGCGCGGCCAGCGCACCCGTACCAACGCGCGTACCCGCAAGGGCCCGCGCCGTGCGATCAAGAAGTGAATCTTGCGGGCCAGCCAGGCCCGCGCAGTGGCAACGAAACGCATCCAACCGGACTACCCATGGACAAACCAGCTGCCAAGCAGAAGAAGAAGGCCAAGCGCGTCGTCACCGACGGCGTCGCCCACGTCCACGCTTCCTTCAACAACACCATCGTCACGATCACCGACCGCCAGGGCAATGCGTTGTCGTGGGCCACTTCCGGTGGCGCGGGGTTCCGCGGGTCGCGCAAGTCGACGCCGTTCGCCGCCCAGGTCGCGGCCGAAAAGGCCGGGCGCGTGGCGCTGGACTATGGCGTCAAGTCGCTGGAAGTCCGCATCAAGGGCCCTGGCCCCGGCCGCGAGTCTGCGGTGCGTTCCCTGAACGCGCTCGGCTACAAGGTTACCAACATCATCGACGTCACGCCGATCCCGCACAACGGCTGCCGTCCGCCCAAGAAGCGTCGCGTGTAAGGGAGAACCTAGAGCAATGGCACGTTACCGTGGTCCCACCTGCAAGCTTGCCCGCCGCGAAGGTTCCGACTTGTCGCTGAAGAGTCCGGCGCGCGCGATCGATTCCAAGTGCAAGTTCGACAACAAGCCCGGCCAGCACGGCGCCGCCGCCAAGCGTTCGCGCCCGTCCGACTATGCCGTGCAGTTGCGCGAGAAGCAGAAGGTCAAGCGCATCTACGGCGTGCTCGAGCGCCAGTTCAGCAATTACTACAAGAAGGCTTCCCAGCTCAAGGGCAACACCGGTGAGAACCTCTTGCGTCTGCTGGAAGCGCGCCTCGACAACGTCGTCTACCGCATGGGTTTTGCCGTCACCCGTGCGCAGGCGCGCCAACTGGTGTCGCACAAATCGGTGATGGTCAACGGCAAGAAGGTCAACGTGCCGTCGTACGTGATGCGTCCCGGCGACGAAATCAAGCTGACCGAGCGCGCGCAGAAGCAGTTGCGCGTGCAGGAAGCCTTGAAAGTATCCGAGAGCATGGACCTGCGTCCCGGCTGGATCGAGGTCGACTCCCGCAACGCGGCGGGCGTGTTCAAGGCCATGCCGGATCGCGGCGACCTGCCCAGCGACATCAACGAAGCGCTGATCGTCGAGTTGTATTCGAAGTAAGGCGTCGCAGCCTGCGCGCGTCGATCCGGCGGTCGACGCGCCACCGACGCGAACCGGGCGGCCCGGCCGCCCGGCGAGGAACCATCGGAGCCCGAATCCTGCGCGGCTCCACCAGTGATATTCCGGAGTGTAGCCCATGGCAGTCTCTTCCACTCACGTCCTGCGTCCCCGCGGCCTGAAGGTCGAACCGGTCGGCCCCAACCATGCGCGGGTCGTCGTCGAGCCGCTGGAGCGCGGTTACGGCCACACGCTTGGCAATGCGCTGCGGCGCGTACTGCTCTCGTCCATTGCCGGCGCGGCCATCGTCGAGGCCGAGATCGACGGCGTCCTGCACGAATACACCACCCTGGAAGGCCTGCAGGAAGACGTGATCGAGGTCCTGCTGAACCTCAAGGGCGTCGCGATCCGCCTCAACGGCGTCGACGAAGCCAACCTCAGCCTGTCCCGCAAGGGCAAGGGCGTGGTCACGGCCGGCGACATCACCGTCGACCATACCGTGGAGATCGTTAATCCCGAGCACGTCCTCTGCCATCTGACCAAGGACGTCACGCTCAACATGCGCCTCAGGGCTAGGCGTGGCATCGGCTACCAGCCGGCCGTCAACCGCGCGAACCCGGACGAGGAGGCCCGTGCAATCGGCCGCCTGCAGATCGACGCGTCGTTCTGCCCAGTGCGGCGCGTGGCCTATTCGGTCGACGCCGCGCGCGTCGAGCAGCGCACCAACCTCGACAAGCTGGTCCTGGATATCGAAACCAACGGCACCGTCGCGGTCGACGAGGCGGTGCGCCAGGCGGCCGAGACCCTGCACGACCAGCTGTCCGTATTCGGCGACTTCAAGAGTCGCGAGACCACCGAGTCCGAAAAGGACAAGGCCGGCATCTCGCCCCTGCTGCTGCGCCCGATCGACGACCTCGAACTCACGGTGCGTTCGGCCAACTGCCTCAAGGCCGAGAGCATCTACTACATCGGCGACCTGGTGCAGAAGACCGAGGTCGAGTTGCTGAAGACTCCGAACCTCGGCAAGAAGTCGCTCACCGAGATCAAGGACGTGCTCGGGGCCAAGGGCCTCGCGCTCGGCACCAAGCTGGAGAACTGGCCGCCGGCGGGGATTTCTTCAGGCATGCAGCTTGGTTGAGGCTGGGGGCGTCCCTGCGTTCAAACCACCGTGTGTATTTTTGCGATCATCCATGATCGCTGCGTAATGAACCGTTCTGGTGCTTGCACGGGTCAGGCGTTTCAAAGCACCAGAACGGGCTTCCTGCCCTGACTTTTCACCAAAAAGCTCGCTTCGACGAGCATTTGAATTTTCAAAAGCGGGTAACCGCGGAAATTCGGACGCAGGCGCCGGATTTTCATAACGATAAACAGAGAGAGTCACCACCATGCGCCACCTCAAATCCGGACGCAAGCTCAATCGGACCAGTTCTCATCGCGAAGCGATGTTCAAGAACATGGCCTCCTCGCTGATCAAGCACGAACTGATCCGCACCACGCTGCCCAAGGCCAAGGAACTGCGTCGCGTGGCCGAACCGCTGATCACGCTGGCCAAGGTCGACGGCGTCGCCAACCGCCGGCTCGCGTTCGCGCGTCTGCGCGACAAGCAGGCCGTCGGCAAGCTGTTCGTCGAACTCGGTCCGCGTTATCGCGAACGCAAGGGCGGTTACCTGCGCATCCTCAAGTGCGGCTTCCGCGACGGCGACAATGCGCCGATGGCGTACGTCGAACTGGTCGATCGTCCGCAGGCCGAGGCCGCGGCCGGGGGCTGAGCGGCCCGATTCTTCGACGAAAAGCCCGGCCCCTGGCCGGGTTTTTCGTTGCGTGGCTGACACGCCTTCGCGAAAACGCTAATGTTGCACGTCTGTCCCGTGCCCCGAAGCCTGCAAGCATGAACCCGTTCCGTTGGTCCTTCCGCATCGCCTACCTGACCGGGTTCCTGGCTTGCGTCGCGTTGCTGGGTTACGCGCTGTACGCCGAACAGCAACTGCACCTGATGCCTTGCAACCTGTGCATCCTGCAACGGGTGGCGTTCGTGTGGATGGGCGCGTGGTTCCTGATCGGAGGACTGCATGGGCCGCACCGGGGGGGCCGCCGGGCCTATGCGGTGCTGCTCCTGGCAGGTGCGGCCTTCGGGGTCGCGATCGCAGCGCGCCAGCTGTGGCTGCAGTCGCTGCCTGCGGACCAGGTGCCGGCCTGCGGGGCCGGGTTCGACATATTGCTGGCCCAGCTCAAGGGACATTACATCCCGTTGAGCCAATTCGTGACGACGATGCTGCGCGGCTCCGGTGACTGCGCGCAGGTGACTTGGCGGTTCCTCGGCCTTTCGATGGCAGGCTGGACGCTGATCTGGTATGTGGTGCTGGGCGCATGGGCCTTGCTGCCGCGTCCACGCGGCAACCAGGCAGGCGCCGCACCGCCGCTGCGCGCAATGAGGAGTTGAGCATGGCCGCTTCCGAAACCACCTCGCGTGTGGCGTTGCGACCCGTCCGCGAGACACGCCCGTGGGCAGTCGACAGCTGGCAGGCGCGTCCCGCGGCGCAGATGCCGCGGTACGACGACCCTGTCGAATTGGCCGGGGCGCTCGAAAACCTCGGCAAACTCCCGCCCTTGGTGACGTCCTGGGAAATCCTGGCCCTCAAGCAGCAGTTGGCGGATGCGCAGGAAGGCAAGCGCTTCCTTTTGCAGGGTGGCGACTGCGCCGAAGCGTTCTCTGACTGCAACAACGAGGTGATCGCCAATCGCCTCAAGGTGTTGCTGCAGATGAGCCTGGTGCTGGTGCACGGCCTGCGTATGCCGGTGTCGCGCGTCGGCCGCTTCGCCGGGCAGTACGCCAAGCCGCGCTCGGCCGATACCGAGACCATCGACGGCACCACCTTGCCGGCCTACCGCGGCGACCTGGTGAACGGCCCCGAGTTCACGCCCGCTGCGCGGCGGGCCGATCCCGCGCGCATGCTCGAAGGCCATGCGCGCTCGGCGATGACCATGAACTTCGTGCGTGCGCTGATCGACGGCGGGTTCGCCGATCTGCATCATCCCGAATACTGGAACCTCTCCTGGGTCGAGCGTTCGCCGCTCGCGGCCGAATACCGCCGGATGGTCGACGGCATTTCCGGTGCGATGCATTTCATGGAAACGCTGACCGGCCCGATCGCGAATTTCCAGCGTGCGGAGTTCTACACGTCGCACGAGGCGCTGCTGCTGCCTTACGAACAGGCCTTGACCCGGCAGGTGCCTCGTCAGTGGGGCTGGTTCGACCTGTCCACGCATTTCCCCTGGATCGGCATGCGCACCGCGGCGCTGGATGGCGCCCACGCGGAGTTCTGCCGCGGCATCCGCAATCCGGTCGCGATCAAGGTCGGACCCTCGCTGCGCGCAGAGCAGTTGCGCGAGCTGATCGACATCCTCAACCCGGACGACGAACCGGGGCGGCTCACCCTCATCCATCGCATGGGTGCCGGTGGCATCGGCCAGCACCTGCCAAGGCTGATCGAGGCCGTCAAGGCCAATGGCCGCCGCGTGTTGTGGGTATGCGACCCGATGCACGGCAACACCGAAAAACTCGGCAACGGCGTCAAGACCCGACGCTTCGCGAACATTCGCAGCGAACTCGAGCAGGCCTTCGACATCCATGCCGAGCTCGGCACGCGTCTTGGCGGAGTGCACCTCGAATTGACCGGGGAGGACGTGACCGAGTGCCTGGGCGGTGCGCGCGACCTGTCCGAGCTCGACCTTGGGCGCGCCTACAAGTCCACCGTCGATCCGAGGCTCAACTACGAGCAATCGCTGGAACTGGCGATGCTGATCGTGCGCAAGTCGGGGGCAGGGGCGACCGGACTGCAGGTGTGACACGCCGGGTCGACGAGGCGCTGCAAGGGGGGGCGACGAGCGGACCGTCTCACCCGAGGCTTCGCACTTCGTCGGCCAGCGCGCGCCAAGCCTCCAGGTCCCAGAACCCGCGCGCCTGCCCCGAGGGCGATGGGAGCACGAACACGCGTGAAAACGCTGCGTGGGTATCCAGCTCACCGTAATCGAGGCTGCGCGACCGGATTTCCAGACCGGCGCGGGCGGCATTCTTGCTGGTGAAGGCGACGATGCGCGGCCTGTAACGTGCGAGCTTGCGCTGCAGTGCGCGCGCGTCGAACGCCGCCCGTGGCAACTCGGCGTCCGCACCGAAATGATGCTTGGCGACGTCGGTCAGGCCGATTCCATACGCGAGGACGTTGTGGAATTCGGTCGGCGACAACTGACGCGCGGTCAGCCCGGTTTCGAACAGCGCGCGCCAGAAATGGTTGCCGGGATGCGCGTAGTACGCACCGTCGCGCGCGGAGCGGGTGCCCGGGGCGGTCCCGCAGAACACCACGCGCAGACCGGGCGCGAGGACGTCGGGCAGTATGAACTTGCTTCGGGTTGGCATCCGGGGATTTTCGCAGATGTACCTTGTTGCGGGCTCGACGGGGGCTGACGTCACGAAGTAACACGCCGGTAGAATGTCCGCTCTGCGTTCGCATCGGCCGGCCCATGACCCATCCGTTCTTCGTCGATATCGACCCCGTCGCGTTCCATGTCTTTTCGTTCGGGGTGCGCTGGTATGGCCTGATGTATCTGGGCGGATTCCTCGGCGGCCTGGCCCTGGGCGAATACCGGCGCCGGCGCGGACGGCTGGCGGTCGATCGCGACGCGTTCCTTGATCTTGCGTTCTACGTGATGCTGGGCGTCATCATCGGTGGCCGCGTCTGGTACATGCTGACTTACCAGCCTATCAGCTGGGTATGGAAGAATCCTGTGCAATTGTTCCAGGTATGGGACGGCGGGATGTCGTTCCATGGCGGCCTGCTCGGCGTGCTCGTCGCGAGCCTGTGGTGGTGGTGGCGCCATCGCGCCACGGTGAGGCACTATTTCGACGTGGTGGATTTCGTCGCCCCGCTGGTACCCATCGGCCTGGGCCTGGGGCGGCTCGGGAACTTCATCAACGGCGAGCTGTGGGGCAAGCCGAGCCATCTGCCGTGGGCGATGATCTTCCCCTACGCGCAGGCCGAGGATCGTGCGTATGTTTTCGGAAGCACGATCGCAGGGAACAAGCTGCACTTCCCGGCACACCCCGCCTGGCTAACGACCTTCGAGCAATTCGGTGGGCACCTGCCACGCCACCCCAGCGAGTTGTACGAGTTCGTGCTGGAGGGGGTCGTGCTGTTCACGGTGCTGTGGGTGTTTTCGATCAAGCCGCGTCATCGCTACGCCGTTTCGGGCCTGTTCGCGCTGCTTTACGGGATCTTCCGCTTTGCGGTTGAATTCGTGCGTTTGCCCGACCCGCAGCTTGGGTACCTTTTCCATACCAGCTGGCTGACGATGGGTCAGGTGCAGTCGATACCGCTTGTCATCGTAGGACTGCTGCTTTTGTGGATGTCGCGGCGTGCGCCGGTCGTGATGCCTCAACCTGTGCCGGTCACAGCCACTTCGCACGCTTGAGCACGAAGTACAGCGTGATGCACACGGTGATCGTGATGCCGATGATGGTCGGGTAGGCGTACGGCTGGGCGAGTTCCGGCATGTAGTGGAAATTCATGCCGTACCAGCTCGCCAGCAGGGTCGGCGCGGCCAGCAGCGCAGCCCAGCCCGCGAGGCGCTTGACGACTTCGTTCTGGCGCACCGTGATCAGCGACAGGTTCACGTTCATCGCCGCGCCCAGCATCTCGCGCATCGAGCCGATCGCGTCGCTGACGCGCGTGACGTGATCCTGCACGTCGCGGAAATACGGACGCACTTCGTCGCGGATCACCTCCGGGTGTAACCGTACCAGTTGGCCGAGGATGTCCTGCAACGGGGTGGCCGCCAACTTCAGGGACAGCAGCTCGCGCTGCATGTCGTATAGGCGGCGGGTGACGTCGCGGTTGGAAACGTCGCCGAACACGTCGTGCTCGAGTTCCTGCAGCTCTTCCTTGAAATCCTGCACGATCGGCAGGTAGTTGTCGACGATGTAGTCGAGGATCGAATAAAGCGCGTAGCTCGGTCCCAGGGCGAGATGCTCCGGCGCCTGTTCGCAGGTGCGGCGAGCGGGTGCATAAGAACGGGAAGCGCCGTGGCGCACCGACAACAGGTAACGCTTTCCGACGAAGATGTGCGTCTCGCCGAACGCTATGGCGCCGTCGGTCATCTGCGCGGTCTGGGCGACCACGAACAGGGAATCGCCGTAGGCTTCGATCTTGGGCCGCTGGTGGGCATTGTGCGCATCCTCGACCGCCAGCTCATGCAGCCCGAACTCGCCCTGCAGCTTTTCCAGCAAGGGCTCGTCGGGTTCGACCAGCCCGACCCAGACGAATCCGCCGGGCTGCTCGATGAACTCGCTGATTTCGTCCAGGCTGATGTCGCGAAGCTTCCTGCCGTCCGCGCCGTACGCGGCGCAGTTGGCGACCATGGCTTGCGGGGCAGCGTCGTCCATGGCCCGATTATGCGGAAACCGGTCGTGAATTGCGCGGTCGCATCATCCACATGCCACAACACAACCCGATCCATGCGGGCAGCGCGAACAGGATCCACGGCAGGTTTTGCTGCGGAAACCACGGCGTCAGTTTGGATACCAGCGCGAACAGCGCCAGCGCGACCATCGATCCGGCGACGGCGATGCCAAATCGCGAACTGGAGGCCGCATGCGCGCGCAAGCGCAACAGCGATGGAACCAGCAGCCACGCCAGCGGATTGAACAGCCACAGGTTTTCGTTGGCCCACGCGGCGCGATGCGCGGTGGCGAACCACAGCACCAGCATCAGCAATCCGGCCAAGCCCGCCAGGAGTG
>JAJXWZ010000126.1 GCA_021781345.1 Pseudomonadota bacterium | reverse complement strand
GACTCTGTCGCTATTCCAATCGGAGTTGGCGGGTTCGGCCTTAATGTTCTGCTGCAGGTCGTGGACTTGTTCTTCGAAGTAGCTTTCGGCGACATCGAGGTGCCCTTGCTCAAGCGCAAGGCTGCCCAGCCATGAGACCACGTTGCCGGCCTCGAAGCGGAGTTCCGGATCCTCCGGCCGTTGTTTGAGCCAGGCGTGGTACATCGCGAGTTGCCGTTGCATGCCGCGCTCGGCCTCGGCCGTGCGCCCCAGTATCTTGTCCATGACCGACACGGCTTGCAGCCCGTAGGCCACTTCCTTCTGCCAGTCGAAGTCGTGGGGATTCATGGCGGCCAGCTTCACCGCGCTGGCGTAGTATTTCCGGAACATGGCTTCCGCGGAGGCGTTGTTGCCAGCCTGCATGGCCGCGAAGCCGACCCAGTATTCGGCCTGGGCCCTGTCGAACAGCCGGTTGCCGTTGCCCGGTGCGCGCTTGTACAGGGCGCTGGTTCGGTCCAATGCCTCGTGAAAGGCCGCCGTGGCGGCGCCGAATTCGCCCTTGGCCAGACGCACCTGTCCAATGTCCATCAGCAGGCGCGCCTGCTGCTCCAGTGCCGTATCGGTAAGGTCGCGCGGTTCCAGCGTGGCGAAGTACGCCGTTGCCTTGTCATCGACCGCGCGCATCAGGTCGAGTCGGCCAACCGTGGACAATTTCTTGCGAAGGTCACCGAGCATGAAACCGAGGATGTTCTCGGCCTGGGCTTGCCGCCGCCGCGCATCGTCGCGGGACAGGACCGCGACGTGCTCGGCGGCCACGGCCTTCTGCTGCGCGACCATCGCGGCGTGTCGTGACACGAACGCAAAAATCGCCAGCACGATGGTCACGGCCATGACGGCCAAAGCCATCGTCGTGAGCATGGCCATGCGGCGCAGGCGCCGGTGTTGCTCACGCTGCTTCAGCACATCGAAACCGACGCCCAGCATCCCGGCGATGAGCTTCAGCCTTGCGTTGGACTTTCCGTCCCCGCCTGGACGCGCATCGGCGGCAATCGGTTCGGTGCGTTCGCGGGAGGGTTGGCCATTGGCGTCGAGCTGGAAGCGCAACGCCGGACAGAGACATTCTTCCGATGCACGGCCGGGGATGTCCGTGGCGTCCGGTTCGCCGCCCACGATCACGCAGAAGATGCGATCGCCACGGCCCATGCGCTTGTAGGCGAGGACTTCCTCGTTCACCCAACGGGAAGTCGCCGACGCGGGCGAGCAGATTACGACCAGGTTTTCCGATTTCGCCAGCGCTTCGTTGATCTTGCTGCCGAGCTCAGGCGAACTCGAAAGTTCTTCGCGGTCGCGGAAGACCGGATTCAGCCGGCGCGGGACCACGCCGTGCGCGGTCGTCGTGCCGACCAGTCGCGGCGGTACCCAATACGTTTCCAGCGTCTTGTGCAGCCAGTCCGCCCAGGCCTTGTCGCGGTGGCTGTAGCTGATGAAGGCGCGGTAGGTGAGGCTTGAAACGGACGGATCGGGCATTGCGGACTCCGCACCAGCAGATTCCGGACCGGCGTATGGATCTTTGCCGTGGTGGCTCCGGGATACCATTGGCTGGCAGGTTGTTTGAGGATGATTCGCAGATCTGTCGGCTCGATTGCCGTCCCGAAAGGGTTGTGACGTGGTGTTGCAAACGGAGAGGCGCTTCGGCGCGCCTCCCCGGCGCGTCTGGTGTCAGTTGGGTTTGTTCTTGATGGTTGGATTCGTGGTCGTAGCGGTGGGGCGGGACAAGCTCGCGATCGTTGAATACTCGGTGCCGTTGACGGTTGCATAAAGTTGGTAAATCCAGGTGCCGGAAGAGTTGACGCCATTCGGGTCGGTGTTGTTGTCGGACATCTCGATGTGCTTGCCGTTGTTGGTGGGCGTGGGTGTTCCGAATACCCCGCTGGGTGGTTGTTCCTTCCAAGCAAAGCCGGGGTTGGTGGCATTGAGGGCATTGAAGGTGCCGCCCGAGGCATTGCCAACCAGCTTCCACACGATGGTTCCGGACTGGCCGTGCCCCATCTGGTTGGCATTGCCCGATTGATCCACGTCCAGCGAGTCGTTGCTGATCGTCACTTTCAATTCCAGGTTCGGCATGATCGTCTCCTCATCCAACTGCCATGGGCGGCACGGGCGGCGGGCCGCGGCGCCTTGAAAAATCAGATGGCCTATCGGTGTGTGGAGGGCCGGCTGGTGTTGTTCACACCACTCGTCGGCGGCGGCGCTGCATCGGCCATCGACCGCTCCATGATCCCCGCGAGTCTTTGCGCGAAGGCGGTGTTGACCGGATAGTCGATATGCTCGCGGTGCAGCACGGCAAGCAGCGCCGGGTCGCGATAACCGTCTGTCCACAAATGCTTGATCAGCGGTTGCGCCTCGGCTTGCCTGCCCAGTGCCAGCAAGGCTTCGACCTGCAGCGCCAGCAAGCGCGGGTCGACGCGACTGGTTATTACTGCTTGCAACGTGCGAACCGCCTGCTCGCGCACAGTTCGCGCGGTCTGCGGATCGGTGCTGGCGTCGGCCAGCAGCAACTTCGCGGTCATGGTCGCCAGTAGCGTGCCGCGATCATCGGGGTGCCTCGCCAGCATCGGCTCCAGAATCTGCAGTGCGTGTTGTACCTGGTCGTGCGCAGCGCTTGGCTGGCTGGCGGCGAGCGATTCCGCGGCCTGTCCGGTCAGGGCGGCGGCGTAGTCGCCCTGCCAGCCGTGGTTGGTCGGATCCTTCTTGACCAGGACGCCAAGGATCGCGATCGAACGCGCGGTCGATGTCCGCGCCGCAGGCACATCACCGTTCAGCCGCTGCATGCGCGCCAGAATTATGCTGTCCAGTGCAAGGTCATCCTGAAACCCGGTTTGAGTGGAATCGACCTGCCGCAACTGTTGCGCTATATCCACGGCCTGCTGCAGGTCGCGCATGCCCGTTGCGACTTGGCCGGCCAGGGCCAGCGTGCGACCGAGAATTGCGCGTACGCGCATCATGTTCTCGCGTTGGTCGTTGTCCTTGGGATCGCGTGCCGAGAGTGTGGTCTCGATGGCGTCATCAGCGTGGTATTCGGCAATGGCACTGGCCAGATCGCCACGCAGCAAGGCCATCTTGCCGAGGTTGTTGTGCGCGGATCCCAAATTTTGCGCGTATTCGATGCTGTCCGGTTCGAGCATGACCAGCTTGCGGGCCAGCGCGAGCGTCTGGCGATATTCGCTTTCGGCGGCAGCAGGCTGTCCCTGCGCTTCCAGCACATGGCCGATGTCGTTGCTGAGGTATGCCAACTGGATCAGTACCGACGGTTCGCCGCTCGTGCCCGGTGCCGCGTTTTGCAGAGCTTGTCGCGCGGTTTCGAAATCCCGATGCGCGGCATCCAGGTTGCCCTGGTTCCAGTGGACCATGCCCTTGAAGGCGAGGGTGCGTGAGTAGGCGACTTGTCGCTCGACATCGGCAGGATTTTCGTCGGCCAGCCGCGAGGAAATCCTGATGGAGGCATCGAACGCTTGCAGGGCCGCCGGCAGGTGGCCCTGGTCCATCCGCACTGCGCCGATCTTCTCCAGGGCCTTGGCACGTTGTGCAAGTGCCTCGGGCGTGACATCGGTATCCGGCAGCGACTGGAAATACGCCATGGCCTTGTCGTCCACCGTCTGCATGATGTCGAGGCGAGTGACCTGCGCAAGCTTGTCGTTGAGATCGCCCAGCATGAAGTTGACCAGGCCTTCGGCCTGCTTTTGCCGTCGCTGCGCGGCCTGCTGCGCGATGATCGCTTCGTGTCGCGCGATCACGGCCTGGTGGCGCGAGATCAGCGCGTACATGGCCAGCACGCTGGTGATCGCCATCACGCACACGGCAACCGTGGCGATCGCGGTCATTCGGCGAATGCGTCGCTGCTGTTCGCGCTGTTTCAGGGCGTCGAAGCCGACCCCCAGCATGCCTGCTATCAGTTTCAGCCTGGCGTTGGGCTTGCCGTCCTTGCCGGGTCGCGCGTCGGCCGCGATCGGTTCCGTGCGCTCATCGGTCAACTGGCCGTCGCCGCCCGCGACGAAACGAAGCGCCGGGCAGAAGCATTCCTCGGCCTCGCGGCCGGGCAGGTCGGTTGCATTCGGTTCGCCATCGACGATCAGGCAGAAGATGCGATCGCCGCGGCCCAGGCGCTTGTAGGCCAGGACTTCCTCGTTGACCCAACGCGACGCCGCCGACGCGGGCGAGCAGATGACGATCAGGTTTTCGGACTTGCCGAGCGCGGCATTGACTGTGCGACCAAGGTCGGTGGCGCTGGCGAGTTCCTCGCGGTCGCGGAATACCGGATTCAGGCGCCGCGGGACCTTGCCGTGCGCGGTTTCGCTGCCGACCAGGCGGGACGGTACACGATAGGTTTCCAGCGCCTTGTGCAGCCAGTCGCCCCACGTGCCATCGCGGTGGCTGTAGCTGATGAAGGCGCGGTAGGTGAATCGCGAAACCGGCGACTCCGGCATGGCCGTCCCTTGTTACGCGAGATCGCACCGTCCCTGGCCGGGTTGGGTCCCTCGGTATGCCCGGGAGCTGCCCACGTCCGGCCCGGCGACTCTGCCAGAATCGGTTTGGAATGTGAAGCAGGTCGCTTTTTCAGCGAAATGCCATCATTTTTTCAATGACTTGGACATGCGCAAGAGGTCGGGCACGAAGCCCGCGCGCGTGTAGAGCGCCTGCGCGCGCGAGTTCGCGGGGAACACGCTGAGCGTCAGGAGCCAGCAGCGGTGGGCGACGGCCCAGGCTTCGGCATGCGCGAGCAGGACCGCACCGATGCCGCGGCCGTCGTAGCCGGGCGCGACCGCGAGGTCGGACACGTGGCAGGCGCGCGCGCCGGAAAAAAAGTCCCGCTGTACCTGGACGTGCAGGAACCCGGTCGGTCGCGCGGCACGGTCCTCGGCGACGAAAAAATGGTCGCCCGGCGCGGATTCCTGCCATGCGTGTTCGATGTCGGCGTGGATCGCGGCCTGCACCTGGGGCTTGCTCCTGCCCTTCGGCAGCTCGAAGGACACGAAGCGCGGCGTCAGCGACAGGATGAAGTCCCTGTCGCGTTCGTCGGCCTCGCGGATGCGGATCGCGTCGCTCACGCGTGCGGCGGGCCGAACAAGGCGTCCGGCATCGCGAACAGGCTGTCGGCTCCGGCCTGCATCGCCGCCAGGTGGGTGTGCGTGCGCGGCAGGATGCGGTCGAAGTAGAAGCGCGCGGTCAGGCGCTTGGCCTGCTTGAATTCGTCGGATTGCGGGGACGCGTCCGCCGCGGCGACGCTGCGGACCCAGGCCTCGGCGAGCGCGATGTAGCCGCAATAGAACAGGTAATCGTACGCGGCCGCGCCGATCTCGTCGGGGTTCCCGGCAGCGCGCTTGGCGAGTGCCTGGGTGACCTGGGCCCATTCCGTCGCGAGAGCCGCGAGTTTGGGCATGAACTCCTTGAGCGATTCGTCGTTCGCATGGTGCGTGCAGAATGCGCCGAGTCCCTTCAGGAACAACTGCAGGCCCTCGCCGCGTTGCTGCATGATCTTGCGGCCCAGCAGGTCCAGCGCCTGGATGCCGGTGGTGCCTTCGTAGATCGTGGTGATGCGCGCGTCGCGGGCGTACTGCTCCATGCCATGCTCGGCGATGTAGCCATGGCCGCCGTAGACCTGCAACGCGAGGCTGGTGCATTCGTTGGCGTGCTCGGTCAGCAGGGCCTTCACGATCGGCGTCAGGAACGACACCAGCGCCTCGGCGCGTTTGGCTTCGGCCTCATCCGGCGAACGGTGCTGGACGTCCACCAGTTTCGCCGCGTACAGGCCGAGTGCGCGGCCGCCCTCGATCAGGGCCTTCTGGGTCAGCAGCATGCGGCGCACGTCGCCGTGCACGATCAGCGGATCGGCGGGCTTGTCGGGAAACTTCGCGCCGGACAGCGAACGCATCTGCAGTCGTTCGCGCGCATAGTCCAGGGCATTCTGGTAAGCGCGCTCGGAAAGCGCGAGGCCCTGCAGGCCGACGGCCAGCCGCGCGGTGTTCATCATGGTGAACATCGCGTTCAAGCCCTTGTGGGGCTCGCCGACCAGCCAGCCTTGCGCATCGTCGAAGTTCATCACGCAGGTGGCCGAACCCTTCAGGCCCATCTTGTGCTCGATCGCGCCGCAGCGCACCGCGTTGCGCTTGCCGACCTTGCCGTTCTTGCCGACCTTCATCTTCGGCACGATGAACATCGAGATGCCCTTCACGCCATGTGGTGCGTCGGGCAGGCGCGCCAGCACCAGGTGCACGATGTTGTCGGTGAAGTCGTGCTCGCCCGCGGTGATGAAGATCTTGGTGCCGCTGATGGCGTAGCTGCCGTCCTTTTTCGGTTCCGCGCGGGTCTTGAGCAGGCCGAGGTCGGAGCCGCAGTGCGGTTCGGTCAGGCACATCGTGCCGGTCCACTCGCCGGCCACGATGCGCTTGAGGAAGGCTTCCTTCTGCCAGTCCTCGCCGTGCACGCGCAGCGCCTCGATCGCACCGTGCGACAACAGCGGATACGTACCCCACGCGAGGTTGGCCGAGTCGATCATTTCCTTGACCGGCGCGCCGATCGATTCCGGGAGCCCCTGGCCGCCGAAGGCTTCCGGTGCCGTCAGGCCGGCCCAGCCACCCTCGACGAATTGCCGGTAGGCCTGCCTGAAGCCTTCCGGCGTCGTGACTTCGCCGGTGTCCTTGTCGAAGCTGCAACCCTGCCGGTCGGCGGTCTCGTTGAGCGGAGCCAGCACGGTTTGGGAGAACTTCGCGGCCTCGTCCAGCACGGCATCGATGAGTTCGCGGTTGAGGTTCTCGCAGCCCGGGAGCCGCGCGAATAGCTTTTCGACATCCAGCAGGTCGTAGAGCACGAAGCGCGTGTCGGCGAGCGGTGCGGTGTAGTACGTGGTCATTGTTTCGATCCGGGAATTCGCAGGAGAGGAGCCATCATCGGCCCCGTGTCGCGCGAGGAAGAAAGGCGGAAGCGGGATGGCACAGCGTACACGACGGTCCCCGGACATGGCGAGCCACGCGCAGGTCCATGCGCGGTGGCGATGAGGGCCGCTTATCGCCAGATGTTGCTGACGCCCGGCACCGGGGAGATGTAATCCTTGTGGTCGAGCTTGAACGGTTGCGCGTCGCCCTTGTCGCCCTTGCCGACCGACAGCGTGCCCTTGAGCTCGTACTGGACAGCATTGCGCTTGGCGGCGACCAGCGCGGCGGCGCCGGCGGCGTCCGGCCTGAAGGTCGCGGTGGCGATGTCGGCATCCATGGCCGGGATGTCCAGCCCCGGCGAAACGGCGATATGTCCCGCTGGCTTGCCGTCGAGGCTCAACGTCGCGTCGATCGCGTACACGTGCATGCCGGTGTCGTAGCTGTAATTCTGGAACCGCACCACGGCGGCCCAGGTGCCGTCGGATTGCACGGTCAGTTGCTGGATGCTGGCGGTCGGTGGTTGCAGTTTGGTACCCAAGCCGGTGCAACCGGCCAGGGCCAGCGCGGCGCCGGCCAGCATCGGCAATGGCAGTGTGCGCGCAAGGATTCGCAATGATGGAAATCGCATCGAAGTGTTCCCTGGAAGCGGGTTGCCGCCGCTACTTTACCCCGGTCGGTGGCGGCCGGCGCAGTCATGCCGGATGCTCAGGATGTCGCGAAGGCCGCCACGTCCTCGATGCCGGCAAGGCGTCCGTCGGCGATGTGCGCGACCTGGTCGGCCAGCGCGATCACTTCGTCGCGTTGATGGCTTACCAGCAGCGTGGTGACCGCGAAGCCGCGCTTGAGTTCGCGCAGATGCTCGAGCACCTCGGCCCGCACCTCCCGATGCAGGTTGGCCAGCGGCTCGTCCAGCAGCAGCGCCTGCGGGCGCCGCAGCAGGGCGCGGCCGATCGCGACCCGCCGGACTTGGCCGCCGGAAAGTTGGCCGGGCTTGCGCCCGAGCAACGCGGCGAGCGCGAGCAGTTGCACCACGTCGTCGAAGGACCGGTGCGGCGTGTCGCGCGGCATGCCGTAGCGCAGGTTTTCGCGGACCGTCAGGTGCGGGAACAGTCGCGCATCCTGGAACACGACGCCGAGGTTGCGACGGGCCGGTGGAAGGTCGGTGCGCGTGGTGTCATCGAAAAGCACGCCATCGCCGATGGCGATGCGGCCGCGGCGGGGGCGCAGAAGGCCGGCGATGGCGAGCAGCAGGGATGTCTTGCCGCAGCCGGAGTCGCCGAACAGTGCCAGCGCGCGTGCCGGCGAAGCCAGCGCGAGTTCCAGCGCGAACTCGCCGCGTTGCAGGGCCAGGTCGAGCTCGATCATGGCCCGCTCCCGGCATCGCGCGTTCCGCTGCGCAACAGCATCAGCGCGGCGAGCAGCGAGGAGACCAGCGCGACGGCCACCGCGACCAGCGTGAGCCGGAGCGCGCCGCCCTCGCCGCCGGGCGTGGAAATGAATTCGTAAAGTGCGATCGGCAGGGTACGGGTCTCGCCCGGGATCGACGAGACGAACGTGATGGTCGCACCGAATTCGCCGAACGCCCGTGCGAACGCAAGCGCGAGGCCGGCGACCAGTCCGCGCAGCGACAACGGCAGCGTGATGCCGAAGAAGATACGCCATGGCCCGGCACCCAGCGTGGCGGCCGCGTTTTCCAGTTTGCGATCGACCGATTCGAAGGCGTTGCGCAGCGCCACTACGAGCAGCGGAAACGCCATCACCGCCGCGGCCAGCGCGGCCCCGGTCCAGCGGAACGCGATCGGCAGGCCCAGTGCGTCGAGCACGCGCCCGATCGGACCGTGGTGGCCGAACATGATGAGCAGGATGTAGCCGGTGACCACCGGTGGCAGGATCAGCGGCAACAGCAGCACGCCCTCGAACAACGGCTTGCCGATGAAGCGCGTGTGTGCCAGCAGCCATGCGCAGGCGACCGCGACCGGCAGCGAACACGCCACGCCGACCAGCGAGACCTTGAGGCTCAGGATCAGTGCAACGGTTTCGGCGTGGTCGAGCAGCATCCTCAGTGCGCCGGCACCTTGAAGCCCCAACGCATGAATACCTTGTGTGCGCGCGGCGATCGAAGTGCCGCGAGCAGGGCGCGCGCTGCAGCGTTGTCGCGGCCTTGTACGATCGCGACGGGATACACGATCGGCGGGTGGCTGTCGGCAGGGAAAGCCGCCAGCACCTTGACGGCGGGTTCCGATACGGCATCCGAGCGGTACACGATGCCGAGCGGGCATTGCCCGAGGACCACCAGGTTGAGCGCGGCGCG
>JAJXWZ010000184.1 GCA_021781345.1 Pseudomonadota bacterium | reverse complement strand
GCGAGGATCGATCGGGCCCTCGCCTATTCGCGCTATTTCCAGAATGACCGCGTCGCCCGCATCCGCGCGTTGCTTGGCGATGTCGCGCAGCTCGACAAGCTCGAGGCGTCGATCAAGACGGAGACGGCGGCGTTGCAGCAGCAGCGCGACCAACGCGCGGCACTGGTCGCGCAGCTCGGCCTGGCACGTGATGCCCAGCAGAAGCTGCTTGCCGAGGCCGATGCCCGGCTCGTGCAGCAGAAGGACAAACTGGCCGCGCTGCAGCACGATGCCGAGGCACTCGACCGGCTGCTCAAGCAATTGCAGAACGTGTTCGCCGACATTCCCGCGCAAGTCGGCAACACCACGCCATTCGGGCAGTTGCGCGGCCGACTGCCGTGGCCGGTTGCCGGCAAGCCGCGCAGCGGCACGGGCATGCTGGCGCAAGGCCTGGTGATCGCGGCGAGCCCCGGCGCCGACGTGCATGCCGTGGCTTACGGGCGCGTGGCCTGGGCCGATTTCATGCGCGGGTACGGAATGCTGGTGATCATCGACCACGGCGGCGGCTGGATGAGCCTGTACGGCGGCAACGAATCCACGATGGTGTCGGCCGGCGACTGGGTGGAGCCGGGGCAAGCCATCGCGACGGTCGCGCGCAATTCCGAACAGGACGGCGCCTGGTTCGGCCTGCGCCACGACGGCAAGCCGGTGGATCCGCGCGGTTGGTTCGCCAGCAAGCGTTGAAGCCCGGCCGAACGCTTACAATGAACCGCCGCCTTGGTTTGCGGTCTTGATGGGTGTCGTCTCCGGGTATCGCTCATGACTCGATTCTTGCAAGTGCTCCTCGGCGGCCTGCTGTGTGCTGGCTGCGGCGTTACGCTGGCCGCGCCACCCGGAAAACCCGCCGCAATGCCGGCACGCGCGGCCACTGCGGGAGTGCCCGCGCCGGCACCGGGCAGCAGCGTCGGCGACGAGCCGACCCTCAAGGAAATCCAGGCCTTTACCCAGGCCTTCGAAATGGTCAAGCAGGCCTATGTCGAACCGGTCTCGAACAGGGCGCTGATGCAGTCGGCGATTCGCGGAATGATCGCCGGACTGGATCCGCACAGCGAGTTCCTCGATCGCAGCGAATTGCAGGATCTCAGCGACGACACTTCCGGGACGTACTCGGGCCTCGGCATCGAGGTCGCGCAAGCCAACCACAAGCTGCTGATCGTCGCACCACTGGACGGCGGGCCGGCCAAACGCGCCGGCATCGTGGCGGGCGACCGGATCCTGGCGATTGACGGATCGCCCGTGCAACCCGACGCCATCGACGCATCGGTCAAGAAGCTGCGCGGACCGATCGGTACGAAAATCACGCTGACGATCCTGCATCCCGATGGCGGCAAACCCGTGCAGATCGCGCTGGTCCGCCAACGCATCACCGTGGCCAGCGTGACCACGCGGATGCTGGAGCCCGGCTATGCCTACCTCCGCATCAGCGAATTCCAGGACGATACCGCCGACGAGCTGACCCGCGCGCTGGAAAGAATGCAGAAACAGCACGGGCCGCTGCGCGGCGCGGTGTTGGACCTGCGATCCAATCCAGGCGGGCTGCTCACCAGCGCGGTCGGGGTCGCGGACGACTTCCTCGATTCCGGATTGATCGTGAGCACCCGTGGGCGCTTGCCGCAGTCGGACCTCAAGTTTTATGCGACGCCCGGCGACCTTCTGCACGGCGCCCCGATGGTGGTGCTGGTCGACAACGGAACGGCTTCGGCGGCCGAGATAGTGACCGGCGCCCTCAAGGACCATCACCGCGCGTTGATCTTGGGCCGGCGCACCTTCGGCAAGGGGTCGGTGCAGACCGTCCTGCCCATGGGCAACGGTGACGCAATCAAACTGACCACCGCCCGTTATTACACGCCCGACGGTACCTCGATCCAGGTGGCCGGCATCACCCCCGACATCGTGCTGGGCGACGTGACCGTGGCCGCAGATGGCAATCCTTCGCCCGTCGACGACGAGCACGAGAGCGACCTGCCCAACCACCTTGCCGGCACCCATGCCGCGACTGGCGACGCGGACGCGGGCGAGCTGGCGGTCAAGGACTACCCGCTTTCCGAGGCGCTGCATGTGTTGAAAGGCCTGGCGCTGGCTCGCAGTCCCGCTTCACCGGCGAGCGCAGCCAGCGCGCACTGACGGCAACCGGAAACCCAGCGTCCTGGACGACTCGGCCCAAAGATTGCGGATGCGCAGCGATCCGGCCATGCCACGGGAACGCGTGCCATGCGTCGAACACGCGAATCGGCTGTGCATCCGCCGAGTCCGTGGTCTAGTCGAAGCCCGCGATCGCGCGTTGGATCGATTCGAGCTCGCGCCCGCTAGTTTCGACCCCACCACGCCAGAGCATCACTCCCGCGCAAGTCATCGGCACCGCAATCACCAGTGCCGATATCAGGAATCTGTCGAAGATGCCGGCCACGCCCAGCACCGCTCCAAGAATGCCGCCTGCCTTGGAGCCTGCAGCAATTAACCCTGACCCGGTGCCACGCAGATGCACAGGGTAGATCTCCGCAGCGTAGGGAATCATCGTCGCGATCACCCCGCTGATCGCGATTAACAGCAACACAGTCGCCGCGATCGTCAACGCCGATGCGCGCAAGCCGCCAACCTCGATCGCGGCGAACACCAGCAGCGCCAGTACCGTCAACGCCACGAACAACACCAGTGATTTGAAACTGCTCCAGCGCAGGTATAGCCATACCACCGCGACAATCCCTGGAATCGCCAACAACGCCGACTGCGCCATCAGCGCGCTTGCTGCGTGCGCGTCCAACCCCAGCTTCTCCAAGTTGGACGGCAGCCACAGCACGAAGCCGAAATTGACCAGTCCCCATGCCAGGCCGCACAGCATCAGGGCCAGCGTGATGCGCGCGTGGCGGCCCTGAAGCATCTCGCGTAGGCCCGCCCGCGGTTGCCGGATTTCGAAGATCGGCGCGGCTTCAACTCTGCCTTGCGTGGTCACATCCGCAGATCCGGCGAAGCGCGCCAGCTCGGCACGGGCGCGCTCGTGCAGGCCGGCCTTGGCCAGGAAGCGTGGCGACTCGGGCAGGTAGCGGTTTAGAAGCACGATCAATGCGCCAGTCGGCAGGTTCAACAACCACAACGCGCGCCAGCTGAAGCGGAGTTCCAACAACGCCGCCGCACCGGAGGCGGCGAGATAGCCCGCCGAGGTGCCGACGCCGCCGAGCGCGACCAGCAACCAGCCGCGATGCCGCGCAGGTACGGTTTCCGCCATAAGCGTAAATGCGATCGGAAGCATGCCGCCGGCCGCAGCACCCATCATGAAGCACATCACGATGTTCCAGCGAAAAGACGGCATCGTGCCGCAGATCGCGGTGCCCATGAACAGGATCGCGGACAGCAGTATCGCCGCGCGCCGGCCGAACACGTCGGCAAGGCGGCCCCACGCCACCGAGCCCACCGCGGTGCCGAACAGCGCCGACATAGCCACCAACCCGGCCTGCGACATTTCGATGCCGTATTCGCGCGCCATTCCCGGCATCACGAACGCTATCGACGCCGGTTTCATCACATCGATCGTCAACGCGACCGACAAGGCCAGCACCAACATCCAATGTGCCCGGCTGAGCCGCGCGTTGTCGGCGACGCGCCAGTGCAGTTGTTCGCCGCCATGCGTAGTCAACCGCACCTGCGCCAAGCGCGGCATCAGACCCCAGGCCGCCAGAAGCACTCCCCCGGGAATCAGCACCATCCCGACCAGCATGCCTTTGTCCATCGGCATGCCGGCCAGTCGGTAATGCATCGGCGCCGCCATCACGTACATCGGCAGGTGCAGGCACACGCCCGCTGCCACCGCCAAGCAACCGAGCCAGAAGGCGACGGGATGGTGAAAGGTCACTCGATTGGATCGCACCCTGGGAAACCCGCCTGTCGTGGGGTCAGCGGAGTGTAGCCGTGGCAAGTCCGCCACGCGCAATCGGCAAATGCCTACAGGGTCGACCGATCTTGCCCGATGGTCGGCCGTTGCCGCGGCTGCCAATCTGACCTCGGATCGCACCAGGGAGACCGGCATGCACCGTACCTTCAGCACTACCCACGTGATGACACGTGTGGTTCGTCCGTTGTCCATGCTGTTTCTGTCACTGTTGCTGCTGGATAAGCTGGCACGCGCGGACGCTGCGTCCATCTACCGCCGCGTAGACGCCCAAGAGCATCTGGGGTTCGAGGACACGCCCTGCGCCGGGCACGCGCGCCAGCACAAGATCGACCTGCGTCGACTGCCCATGATCGGCAACCCGGCGGATGTGGCCTCCATTCGTGCCCGATTGCACGCCAAGCGAGATCGGCGTGCAATACGTCATGCCAGCCATCGACATGCGGCGAGACGTAGCATCCGTAAAAAGTCTAGAATGTCATGGGAGTGCCGCGCGGCCGACCACGAGGTGTTCTACCGACATGCACGCTGCACGTCCTCGATTCCCGGCGACGGCGTGGTCCGCAGCGACTATGCCAACAGCATGTCGTCCAGATACGCAAACTGCCGCCACAGTGCCCGGAGTCGCGTGAAGGTGCACGGGGTGTGGATCCCGCGCACCGCGGCCTGCCGGCGGATCCATGTGGCCGGCGCCGCGGGGCGGGACGTCGACTAACACGACGCGACAGCCGGCTCGCGGGACGGCTACACTTCGACGATGAATCCTTCCGCGCCTTTCATGCCCAAGTCCCTGCCCGCCATTGCCGCCCTTGCCGTTGCGCTGGCACTCGGTGCCTGTTCGCAGCAAGGTGCTCCGCCGCCGGCTGCACCGTCCGCCTCCGCGCAAGCTGCGGCGAACGCAGCGGCCGCTGCCAAGGAACTGAAGCTGTACGAGGACATGCTGGCCCAGCACGCCGAGAACCTGGCGGCACCCGTGGGCCAGGACATCCTGCAGAAATATCCCCGCACGCCCGCCGCCAGCGAAGTGCGCAAGACGCTTTCGCAAGTCGAGGCCACGGCCAAGTCGAAGGCCGAGCACGAACGTCTCGCCAACCTGTGGTACTACCAGACCGCGAACGTGGAAGGCCTGCAGCACACCGCCAGCATCTATTCGTCGCCGGCCAGCGCCGAGAGCGTGCGCCTGGTGCTGCGTCGCCACGTGAAATGGGGCCTGAGCGTTTACCTGTTCGCGCCCGATGGCAGCAAGGGTTTCGTGTGCAAGGATCTTTGCAACGTCGCCATGCGTTTCGACGGCAAGCGCGAGATCTGGAAGGCGTACCTGCCGAAGACCGGTGAGCCCGCGATGTTCATCAACCAGGGCAAGGCCTTCATCGCGAAAATGGAAAAGACCAAGGTGATCCAGATGGACGTCACCACCCGCGATCACGGCAAGCAATCCCTGGAGTTCGATGTCGGTGGTTACGATCCGTCCAAATTCACGCCGCTGCCCGGAAAGTGAACCCGAAGCAACTTCGCGTTCCCGAAACTGAATCGACGTCCAACGTGAAGCCGGAGATCGCCGCTCCGCGTGTTTGATCATCGCGGCACGGCCGCGAACATGTCCTCAAGCGCCCCGGGAGCCGCCGCAAACGGTTCTGCGTTCAGGTGTCAGTCGGAAACTGTCGAGTCCGTGTTCATTCCGCATCGGACAGACTGAAACGGCTGTACACCCACCCACCAGGAGGCACGACGACATGACAATCCGTCATTTCCCGAAGCAAACCCGCACACGCAAGATGACGACACTGCTGGCCGCGGCCGTGCTCAGCGCAACCGGTTTTGCGACCGCAGGCACGGCGTCGGCGGCTCAGCCTGATCTCGATTGCAAGCTGACGTTCTCGCTGACGGGCTGGTCGGCCATCTACAAGCATGCCGACGGCAACGGCGTGGTGACTTGCGCCGACGGCCAGTCGATGCCGGTGCACATCCGCGTGCGCGGCGGCGGCCTGACCGCCGGCAAGTGGCGCATCAACGACGGCAAGGGCCGATTTACCGACGTTTACAGGATCGGCGACGTGCTCGGCAATTATGCCCAGGCCAGTGCCGACGCCGGCCTGGTCAAGTCGGGCACGGCGCAAGTGTTGACCAAGGGCACGGTTTCACTCGCCCTCGCAGGCGCAGGCCAAGGCATCGACCTTGGCATCTCCGGCGCCAAGTTCACGATCAGCCGCGCCAATCCTGGAAAGGTGATTCGACACCATGAATGAGTCGCGGCATGTGATCGATTGCCGACCAAACGCGGCGCTTCGGCGCCGCGTTTTTTTGGCGCGGGCGCTGCGCGCCACCGCATGGCGGATCAATCGATCGTGACCGGCGCGCGGTTGTCGCTACTGACGCGGTCCACCAGCTCGTTGAACGGATCGATCCCGGCCTCGTAGGGCTTGCCATCCACCGTGAGCGTAATGGTGCTGTCGCCGTCTTTGACCGGATATTTCGCCAGGTAGAGCGGCTTTTCGTCCTGTTCCTCGCCGTCAGGGGCCTTCGCAAACACGCCGATTTCAATGGGGATGTCCAGTTTCGCCCGCGTTTCCTTGCCCTTGCCGTCGGCGTAATACTTGGCCGCGTGCACGTGCATCGTCACCCGGTACTTGCCGTCGGCAAGTTTTACCGCGGTGGCGCTGACCATGCGGTCGTCGAACAGGGTGATCTTGTCGAAGAAGTCGGTGATGAGGCCCTGATACTCCGGTCCCGCCGCGGCGCGCAGATCGGCGATCAGGTCACGCGTGTCGGTATAAGGCGGCTGCTGGAAGCGCACCTTGTCCAGCCATGCGCGCAATGCCGCATCGACCTTGTCTTCGCCGATGTAGTCGGCCAACGCATAGAAGATCACCGAGGCCTTGCGATAGTGGATGTACGGCTGGTCCTCGACCAGCGCCAGCGGCTCTTCGGCGACCTTCTCGCCGGAGCGCCCGGACAGGTAGCGGTCCAGCTCGTACTTCAGGAACTTGCGCATCCTGGTGGGGCCATACAGGTGCTTCAACACCATCAGCGCCGAATACTGAGCCAGCGACTCGTCCAGCATCGTCACGCCCTGCACGTTGGCACCGATGGCCTGGTGGGCCCACCACTGGTGCGCGGTTTCGTGCGCGGTCACGTAGGTCACGTAATCGATGTCCGTCGGCTTGCGCAGGTCCTGAAGCACGAAGTCCTCGGTGAACGGGATCGTGTTGGCGAACGATTGCGCGAACGCCGCGTAATCGGGAAATTCGAGGATCCGCAACTGGCGGAACTGGTACGGCCCGAAGTGCTTCGTGTAATAGTCCAGCGACAATTTCATCGCCTCGAGGATGCGATCGACGTTGTACGGGTGTTGCGGGGCGTAATACACCTCCAGGTTCACCCCATGCCAGTTGTCCCGCGCCACCTTGTAGCGCGCCGACTGGAAGGAGAAGAAGTCCAGGATCGGCGTGTCCTGGACGTATCGAAAGTAGCGTCGTCCACCCTGCATCCACGTCTTCTTCAAATAGCCGGGAGCCAGTGCGATCTGGTCGTCGCTAGTCGACAGCGTGGCTTCGAAGTGCACCCAATCGGCATCGCAGGAAATCAGGTTGTTCGCATGCGCCGCCGCATCATCGCGCTTGGGCAGGCGACTGGCGGGTCCGAGGCCATACTTGCGACGGTCGTTGTTGTCGCTGAGCTGGCGTCCCTGGTCGTAGCAGAAGTGCGGAAACGCGCCGTTGTTGAAGAACGTGCCGTCGTGCACGAGCTGCTCACCTGCCGGCGCATTCGCAAATCCCGGGTAGGCGATGTGATAGCGGAACGTGAACGGCATCGATGCCCCCGCCGCCAGCGGTTTGGCCAGCCGGTAGAGGTAAAACCCCTGTGCCTTGTCGGCGATTGCCACGGTGTGTGCAGGGAAATCAAGAGACCATCCGAACTCGCGTGTGGCGGGCACCGGCATTTGCACCAGCAGGGTATCGATGGGCTTGTCGTGCTTGTTGACCAGCGTGTAGTGCCCAGTGACGTCGGCCGCGCGACGATTCGGATGGATCGCGACATCCACGTCCACGTCGGTGATGCGCGGCTGGGCCATGCCCATGAATTTACGGTAATGCTTCTCGTAAGCCGCCGCCATGCGCTGCCTGGCGTCGTACGTGCGGTAGCGGTACAACCCATGGGTGTTGTGGAAGTCGAACAGTCCGATCGCAACGAATCCCGCCAGCGCGAGCACCAGCACGATCAGCGCGGGTACGCGCAAGCGTTGCCGGGCAATCCGGCCGCGGGCGCGCCAGCCGCTGGTGGTGCCGCGCACCCAGTACAGCGCCGCGATCACTAGCAATGCGGCGGCGAAACAGGTCCAGTACGCGCCAAACCACAGTTTGCCGATCCAGAACGAGCCGAAGCCGTTCATGTCCGAGTACGGCGTATCCGGCATCCCGGCGTAGATGTAGAGGTTGTCGTCGAGGTGGAATTGCGCCAGCGCGATGATCGCGATGATCCAGCCGACGATCAGCGCATAGCCCGTGAACTTGTTGTTCGCCCAGACCTGCAGCACCACCGCGAGGATTCCGAACAACATGAACCCGATCAGGTCGAAACCCATGAACTGCAGGTACAACAGCGGCTGCAGGTGATGGTAGCCACGCAACAACTGGTAGCCCATGCACCACAGCGAGCCGGCGGCGAGGAACACCACGATCACCACGGCCAGTGCGACTACCTTCGATAACAACGGAATCCAATCGGGGGTCGGGAATGCATCGACCACCTCCGCGACCCGCGCGCCACGCTCGCGCCATACCAGTTCGCCCGCGTAGAACCCGAGCACGATCAGCAGCAGCCATTTATAGCTGCCGCTCATCGCCTCGGCCATAAGGTGAGTGACCGGGTAGACGCTGGTGCCGTAGATCTCGCCCGTGAACGCGAGCGACCCGGACAGGTTGGCCAGTCCGAACACCAGCATGACCAGGAAAGCGGTGCCCTTGAGCACGCTCACGGTGTCGAACCATGCGAGCCTCCGCAGCTGGAGCAGGCGCGCCAGGGCTCCGGCACGCAGGCTCACGACCGGCAGGACGACCGCCGAAACCATCGCCGTCCCGGGCGCGGACGATGGAACGCGCCGACGCCTCCTGAACAGCCGCAGCCCCTCGCTGCCGGGTTTGAACAGAGCCAGCGTGGCCGCCAGCAGCGCTGCGCCCGCCGCCAGCCATAACAGGCGGTTGGCAAGCAACGCGCCGGCGAATCCGGGAACCCTTGCGTTGCGGTCGGCGGATGTCCAATAGCGCGTGACCAGATCCAGCGCACCCATTCCGAACGGGTCCATCAGGGCACCCGCGGTCTGGTGTTCGATGTTGTTG
>JAJXWZ010000157.1 GCA_021781345.1 Pseudomonadota bacterium | reverse complement strand
GGCCGGTGCGTCCAGGTCTGCATGTGCCCGGAAGCGGGCAACCGCGAGGCCGTCGAGGACCGCGAGCGTCGCGGCATCGCGGGCGTGACGCTGCACGAAGGCATCCCAGGCAGCTCCCGTCTGTGCACCGACCCGGGGTTCGATCTGCAACGCGACCCGGCGCATCAGCCGCGATGCGCCGTCCGCAAGGCACAAGTCGTCGGCATTCCGCCCGTACTCGGCTTCCAGCGCATCGATCTCACGCAACGCCGCGCGCAACGCGCCGCCGCGTGCAGCACGTCGAAGCCGCCACACGAGGCCGCAGGCAACCAGCAGCAGCAAGCCGGCGAGCAACCACCAGCCGGGCGCCGGCGGCCACCACGACGCCTGCGGCAGATGGATGTCGCGCAACGCCGGCCCGTTCATGCGTGGCGGCTCCCCGCCTGTCTGCGCCAGAACCGCGGCAACAACTCGTCGGGCTCGTCGGTGGTGGCGAATTTCGTCCACTGCACGCACGCATCGTCGCAGGCGTTGGCCAATCCCCGCCAACCGCGGGCGAGGCTCTCGCGCAACGCGGCACGGGCGGCGGCGGTGGAGGCGTCCACGCGCTTCTTCCCGGAGGCCGTCTCGAACAGGTACGATCCCGCCGGCGCGAGTGCATCCTCCAACGCATCGACCAGGATGACCACGCGCAGGTCGACATGCCGCGCGAGGCGCACCAGCGACTGGGTGGAAGCAGGGTCCGCGCACCAGCCATCAGACAGCAACCAGACCTGGCTCCCGGGCGCTGCCATTCGGCGTGCGCGCAGAAGGGCCGTGGACAGGGATTCACCGCGAGCGTCGGCATCGCGGCAGCGCGCGTCCCATCGCGCCAGGGCGCCTAGCACGGCCAGCGCACCGCGGATTCCCGCCTGCGGATCGACCGCCGCAGCCAGGCTTCCGAAGGCCATGGCACCCACCCGGTCGCCGCCGCCCACGCATGTCCAGGCCAGCCATGCCGCCACACGCGCCGCCGCCACGGATTTGTAGCGGATACGCGTACCGAAGCGCATCGTGGCGTGGTTGTCGCAGAGCAACAGCAGCGCGTGTTCACGCTCGGCCTGGAAGACCTTCGTATGCCACTTGCCGCTACGCGCCGTGCGTCTCCAGTCGATGTTGCGCGAGTCGTCGCCTGCCTGGTATATGCGCGATTCCGCGTAGTCCATGCCGCGTCCACGCAGCGCGGAAACGTGGCCACCTGCAAACGGCACTTGCCTGCGCATCGGATGAATCACCGGTTTGCCTGCGCGTGCGCGCAACGCGATCAACTCCGCCAGGTCGACGCCGGTAACGCCGTCGGGATCTGCGGAGGTTCGGGCATTTGCATTGGCCATGGTCAGCCGCGGGTTCGCATTTCGTGATCCTCCTTCGTGCGCGAAGGGGACACCGAGACACTGGCTTGGGTAGAGGGCAGCCGCCGCACCATCCTGCCGCGGCCTTGCATCGACCTGGCCGCTCCGCAATGGCGCGATGGCCCTGGCTCATCCACCGCAGCAGCCCGTTCAGGGCAACGGAACGCTGGCCAGCAGTCGCTGCACCGCGTCGTCCACGCGCAAGCCTTCGGCCTCCGCTTCGTAACCCAGCAGTACCCGATGCCGCAGGACGTCGGGAGCGAGCGCCTGGATGTCTTCAGGCAACACATAGTCGCGACCCGCGAGCCAGGCGCCGGCGCGCGCGCAACGCTCCAGCGCAATGCTCGCGCGCGGACTGGCGCCCCACTCGATCTTCTCGCGCAGGTCCGGCGCCCACGGCCGCGGATCGCGCGTGGCCAGCACGAGTTGCACGATGTACTCGGCGAGCCCTTCGGCCATGTGCAGATCGAGGACCTGCCTGCGCGCGGCGAACAGGTCGGCTTGTCCCAGCAGGAGCCGCGGCGCCGCGTGCGGGCCCAGCTCGTCACGCGCACGCGCGTGCGCCAGTCGCATGATCTCGCGCTCGGAATCGGCCTTCGGATAACCCACGGGAACATGCAGGAGAAACCGGTCGAGCTGCGCCTCGGGCAGCGGGAACGTGCCCTCCTGCTCGATCGGATTCTGGGTCGCCATCACCAGGAACAACTTCGGCAATGGCCAGGATCGACGGCCGATCGTGACCTGCCGCTCGGCCATCGCTTCCAGCAACGCGGACTGCACCTTGGCCGGCGCGCGGTTGATCTCGTCGGCCAGCACGAGGTTGTGGAACAGCGGCCCGGGTTCGAACTCGAATTCGCCCGTGGCGGGGCGCAAGATGTCGGTCCCCGTGAGGTCAGCCGGCAGCAGGTCGGGGGTGAACTGCACACGGTGGAAATCCGCCTCGATTCGCGAAGCCAGCGCCTTGATCGCGGTGGTCTTGGCAAGACCGGGAGCCCCTTCGACCAGAAGGTGTCCGTCCGCCAGAAGGGCAATCAACAGCCGGTCGACCAGGGCAGGTTGACCGACGACCTCGGTCTGCAACACATCGCGGAGCGCCGTGAAGCGCGCGTGCAGGCCGCCGTTGTGCGCGGTTCCGGTCGCTTCGAGGGGCGCGTCGGCGACCGCGGGGTCGTTGTGTGATCCGGGTTGCATGCGCGGAGTAGACCACAAACCGGCGCAAAAGTTTTGTCGGGGCCGATGCCGTCCGACCCCGCAAACGCAAACGGCGCGGATCACCCGCGCCGTTTGCGCCATGCAGCCCAACCGTCCACTTACTCGACGGTGGTTTCCTGGCCGAGAATGTGCGGGGTGATGAACACCAGCAGCTCGGCCTTGTTGTTGATGTTCTTCTTGTTCCGGAACAGCGCCCCGAGGATCGGGATGTCGCCGAGGAACGGCACCTTGGTCACGTCGTGCTCGTTGGTGAATTCATACACGCCGCCCAGCACCACGGTCTGGCCGTTGTTGACCAACACCGAAGTATCGATCTCGCGATGGTCGATCTGCGGCACGAAGCCGCCGCCCGGGTTCGGCACCAGGGCGCTGATCGCGTCCTTGATCACCTTGAGCTTCATGAAGACCCGATTGTCGGACGTGATGGTCGGCGTGACATCGAGTTCCAGCACCGCGTTCTTGAACTGCACGGTGGCCGTACCCACGCCACCACCACCGCCCGAGTTCTGGAAGGTGAGGTAGCCGATCTGCTGGCCCTGCTGGATCGTGGCCTCCTGGTTGTTGGCGGTCACCACCTTGGGTTGCGAAATGGTCTCGCTGCGGCCTTCCTGCTGCGCCGCGCTCAACTCCAGGTTGAGCAGGTAATCTCGGCCGAGGATGCCGATGGCGAATCCGCTGGAACCCGTCGTCGAGGACGGCAGGTTGACGTTGAGTCCGTTTGGAATCGTCACCGTATTATTGCCAGTGCCCGTCGTGGATCCTCCGAGCAGGCTGTTCCAGTAGTTGGTGATGCTAGTTTCGGTCGTGCCGACGCCGGTCCCACCATTGCTGTCGTTGATGCCGCCCCCGTAAACCTGCGCGTGCCGGCTGTTGGTCCCGAGGTGGAACCCGCCGACGCCCAGCTTCGCGCCGAGTTCGCGTGTGAAGTTGTCCGTCGCGATCACCAGGCGCGATTCGATGAGCACCTGCTTGACCGGTCGATCGAGCACCGACACCAGTTGCCGGATTTCCTGGACCTTCTCGGGCGTGTCGTTGACCAGCAGGGTGTTGGTGCGTTCGTCGTAGGACACGCTCCCGCGCGGGGACAGGAACCCGCGTTCGGTGTTGGTGGCACCGCCGCCGCCGCCCACGTTGCCGGACTTGGCGCCCGAAGTCAGGAGGTCGGCGATCTGCTTGGCATTGCCGTAATTGATCGGGATGTAGTCGGTGACAAGCTGCGCACTGTCGAGCTGCTTCTGGCGCGCCTCGGCCACGTTCTCCTCGTACTTCGCGATTTCGGTCTGCGGGGCGACCCAGATCACGTTGCCGTTCTGCCGCTTGGCCAGGCCCTTGGCACGCAGGATCACGTCCAGCGCCTGGTCCCATGGCACGTCGACCAGTCGCAACGTGACGTTGCCCTGCACGCTGTCCGACGCCACGATGTTGAGGTTCGACACGTCGGCCAGCAACTGCAGCACCGAGCGCACCGGAATGTCCTGGAAATTGAAGGTGACGCGGCTTCCCTTGTAGACCACCGGCTTGGGCGCGCCGAGCAGGCTGCTGGACTCGGACTTCGGCCGCGAAAACTCAACCACGTACTGGTTGCCGGTCTGGTAGGACGCCGTGTGCACCACGCCGCGCGTATCGACCTCGATCTGCGCACCGCCGGGCACGGCGTGGGTGTTGACGGTGCGCACCGGCGTCGCATAGCTTGTGACATCCAGGCGACGCGCCTGGGAGGCCGCCAGGTTGGCACCGGCGACATCGATGAACGTACTGTCGCCATTCGTGTGCATGCTGGTCGCGGCACCTGCCTGGCTGAAATCGATCACCAACTTGCCGGCGCCGTGCTCCGAACGCTGGAAGTCGACGCCTGTGATGACATTGTTGCCCGCCATGCCGACGGCTTTGTCCGGATTCGCAACGGCGACCGCAAGCGCGCGCTGCGTCGGAGGCGGCGGCGGCACGGGCGCCAACTCCGGGGCCTGCTGCGGGGCATCGGTCGCGGCCGCGGTCTGCATGCCATCCCCGATGGTGACCAGCAGCTCGTTGCCCTGCACGCTGGTGACGTAGGGCGACGGCTGGGAAAGATCGACGACGACCCGGGTACGACCGTTCGCTTCCACTGCGCTCACCGACCGCGCGGTGCCCTGCCCGATGCTGTACGACCGCTGCGCCAGGCCATTGCGGGTGTCGGCGAAGTCCATCGCGATGCGCGGGGGGGTGTTGGTGCTGAATGCCTGGGGGTTCGCCGCAGGCCCGGAGAACGTGAGGGTCAACTGCACCTTGCCACCGGGCAGCGGCGACGCACTGACGCTCCGCAGCGTGTTCGCCGCCAGGGCGGGCCCCGCCACCAGCAGGAACAGCAACACCAGCAGCGCCATCCATCCGCGTCCGCGTCGGGCAGGGCCGTCGTGGAAGCGACCGGTGTGTTGAGCAGGTTTGATCATCATGAACGTAACCCCCGATGAATCGTCATTTGTCGCCCAGAGCGACGCTCGCGTCGCGTTCCATCCAGCCGCCCGAACCGTTCGGCACCAATTCGACCATGTCGATCTCGCTGGTGGTCACCCGCGTGACATGGCCGTAGTTCTGGCCCATGTAGTCGCCGACCCGGACCTGGTGGATCACGCCCTGGGGATCCTTGACCAGCGCCTCGATGTTGTCCTTGGACCCGATCGTGCCGACCATCTTCAGGCTGTCGAGCGGGAAGGCCTCGAGCGGCTGGCGCGGGCGGTTCTGGTCGGGATGTGGGCCCGCCAGGTTCTGCGAATTCGGCTGCGGTGGCGCGGGTTCGAAGGGATCGCGCCTGTCCTGGTCCTGATAGATGTAAGTCTCGAAGGTCTTGACGACCGGCAGCGCAGGCAACGGCGCACCCTTGCGCGCCTTCACCTGGGCTACCCACTGGTGCAGGTCGCCCTGGCCGCTGCATGCCGCGAGGCCGGAAATCATGGCAAGCATGGCCAGCACGATGGCAAATCGGGTGGGTCGCATGGTCACTTCCCTCCCTTCTTGGCCGGTGCCTTGCCTTGCTGGACCTTGGTTTCCTCGTCCCCGAGGTAGCGATAGGTCTGCACCGTGCCCTCGAGCATCAATTCGCCACCGGGCGGGGGCGCATCCTTGCCGCCACCGGGCTTGGCCGCGCTCAGCGAAACATCGTGCATGGTGAGGATTACCACCCGCGGCAGCGAGGCCACGCCGCTGATGAAGGTTCCGAACTGGTGGTAGGTGCCCTGCATCTTCAGCGCGATCGGCTGGATCGCGTAGAACTCTTCGGGAATCTCGGGCTTCGGCTGGAACAGTTCAGGGTCGATGCCGGCGGCCTGTGCCGTCTGCGAGATATTGACCAGCAGCGCCGGCATTTCGGTCTTGCTGGGCAGCTCGCGCAGCATCTGGCTCAGCATCTCGTTCATCTGCGCCAGTTGGGCCTTGAGTGCATCGAGGTTGACCACCTTGGCCTGCTTGTCCTCGAACTCCTGCTTCAGCTTGGTTTCCTGCTGCTGCCCGGACGCGAGGCTGTCTTGCTGGTTGCTGATGTAGAAATACCAGCCGAGCAGCAGGATCACGACGATCACGATGGCGATGAAAAAGCCCTTGACCGACTGGGGCCAGCCGCCGATGTTGTTGCGATCGAGATTGCGCAGGTCATCGAAGAATTTCATGGCCTGGCCCCTCCCTTGCTCGTACCCGCGACAGGTTTTGGCGATGCCTTAGGCGCCGCCGACGTGGCGGCGGTCGTCGCCGCAGCGGGCGCCATGGCGGTCGCGGTCTGCGCGGGAAGGCTGGTCACCGATGCCGACGGGGCGGGCGAAGACGCACTCGATCCCGGCGCGGGCGTGCCACCGCTCCCGTCGTTCTTGGGCGTGCGCAGCGTAACCACCAGTTCGAACTCGTAGGGCGTGTTCGAGTCGGTGTGGACGTTTTCGGTCTTGACCAAAGTCGCCTGCCCCATCCAGGGCGAAGCCTCGATGCTGCGCATGTAGTCTGCGACGGTCGCATTCGACTGCGCCACGCCGTTCAAAGTGAGCTTGTCACCCTGCTGCTTCAGCGACGTAAGCCGTGCGCCGGCGGGAATGGTCTTAACGATCTGGTCGAACAGGTGCACCATCTGCGAGCGGCTGGACTGCAGCTTCTCGACGATGCGCTTGCGCGCCAGCAGTTGGTCCTTGACCTTCTGCAGGTTCTTGATTTCGGTGATCTTGGCGTCCAGTTGCGCGATCTGGTCCTTGAGGTAGGTATTGCGGCTGTTCTGGTTCTCGATGCGCAGGCTCATCCAGAAACCCCACAACAGCACCAGCACGATGGCCGCGACCGCCGCAAGACCGAGATGGGTGAAGAATTCGCGCTTGCGGCGTTCGCGCCGTTCCGCGCGCCACGGGAGGAGATTGATCTTGGCCATCAGTCGAAGCTCCTCAGGGCCAGTCCGGCGGCGATCATCAGCGCCGGTGCATCCTGTGCCAGCGTCTGGGCCTGGAGCCGCGGGGACAACGACATGCTGGCGAGCGGATTGGCGACCACGCACGGCACGCCGAGCTGTTCGACCACCATGTCCGCGACACCCGGGATCGACGCGCAGCCCCCGGCCAGCACCACCTGGTCGACCTTGCCGAACTCGCTGCCGGCGAAGAAGAACTGCAGCAGGCGACTGACCTGCTGCACCATCGCCTCCTTGAAGGGCTCCAGTACCTCGATTTCGTAGGATTCCGGCAAGCCACCCTGGCGCTTGGCGAGGCCGGCCTCCTCGTACGACATGCCGTAACGGCGCATCACCTCGTCGGTGAGCTGCTTGCCGCCGAATACCTGCTCGCGCGAGTAGATGGTGCGCTGGTTCTTCAACACCGACAACGTGATCATGGTGGCGCCGACATCGACCAGCGCCACCAGCGCGTCGCGCGGCACCGAGAGCTGGTCCGCGATCAGGCGGAAGGCGTTCTCCATCGCGAATACCTCGACGTCGATCACCTTGGCGGTGAGGCCGCCCAGGTCGAGCGCCGCGACGCGCATGTCGACGTTCTCGGTGCGGGATGCAGCCAGCAGGATCTGCTGCATCTCGGGATTGTCCTTGACGGGGCCGATCGGTTCGAAATCGAGGCTGACTTCCTCGATCGGATACGGAATGTACTGGTTGGCTTCGACCTGCACCTGCCCTTCGAGGTCATCCTCGGAGAGGTCGGCCGGCATCGGGATCACCTTGGTGATGACGGCCGAACCGGCCACCGCGGCGGCGGCATACTTGGTACGCGCACCCGAGCGCTGCACCGCGCGGCGAATCGCGTCGCCCACGGCCTCGACCTCGACGATGTTCTTCTCGACCACGGCGTTGGGCGGGAGCGGCTCGACCGCGTAGTGTTCGACGCGGTAGCGCGAGCCGGCCTGGCTCAACTGCAACAACTTGACAGCGGTCGAACTGATGTCGACGCCTATCAGCGGCGCAGCATTGGTTGTCAGTAATCCCACTGGAATTCCCCTTCCCCGTGCCCGCTTGCGCAGAAATCATGCGCGACTGCATTAGATACGAAAGTTAACGAAATATCAATAACCTTGCAAAGTGCGCGCAAGCCGATGAACTTTATGAATTTCGCTTGTCAAATGATCACGCTTCGGTACCGATTCCGGCTGGAAGTGCGTCACAATTCTTCAAGAAATTCCGAGCCCGATTCCGCCGCACCTCCCGCAGCGGCGCATCCTTCGCTCGCCGGCCCGGCACATGACTTCCGGCAGGATCAGTGTCCGCGCATCAGGAGCGTCCCCCTATAATTTGGACATCGCCGCCGCGAATGCACCGAGTTTCGCATCGGCCCGCCGTCGCGTCCGCCACCCCGGCCGCCTGGTTCCATCGACCTCCGTCAGTCGGGCAGACTGACGCCCCTTGCGCTCCGGAAACCGCATGAGAATTCTCAAACGACTGATGCTGATCGGCCTGATCGGCCTGCTGTGCATGCTGGTGCTGGGCGTCATCGCCGGCGGCATCGCCTACTGGCTGCTGGAGCCGCGCGTGCCGTCCGTCGCCTCGCTCAAGGACGTGCAGATGCAAGTTCCGCTGCGGATCCTGAGCGCGGATGGCAAGCTGATCGCCGAGTACGGGGAGATGCGCCGCAACCCGGTCCAGATCCAGAACGTCCCGGCCAAGCTCAAGGATGCGGTGCTCGCGGCCGAGGATGCCGATTTCTACCATCACTCCGGCATCGACGTGACCTCGACACTGCGCGCCGCCCTCGAAGTCGCGCTGCACCACGGCGAGAAGGTCCAGGGTGGTTCGACCATCACCCAGCAGGTGGCGCGCAATTTCTTCCTGAGCCCGCAGAAGACCTATACCCGCAAGATCATCGAGATCCTGACCTCTTTCCGAATCGAGCGGGAGCTCAGCAAGGACCAGATCCTGCAGCTCTATCTCAACAAGATGTTCCTGGGCAACCGTACCTACGGCGTGGCGGCGGCCGCCCAGTACTATTACGGCAAGACCCTCGACCAGCTCACGATCGCCCAGTGCGCGGCCCTGGCGTCGACCTTCCAGTTGCCGTCCGCGGTCAATCCGATCAACCACAAGGACAGGCTGGTCGCGCGCCGCAACTGGGTGCTGGGCCAGATGCTCGCGCATCGCTTCATCGATCGGGCCGAGTATCGCCAGGCGATCGCCGCGCCCGACGACGCCGCGCCGCACGACCCGCCGATCCAGGTCGACGCCCCCTATCTCGCGGAAATGGTGCGCCAGCAGGCCCTGCAGAAGCTGGGCAACCAGGCGCTCACGGACGGCTACGTGATCCGCACCACCATCGAGAGCCACATGCAGGAACTCGCCGACCACGCCCTGCACAGCAGACTCGAGGATTACGACCACCGCCACGGCTATCGCGGCCCCGAGGCACATGTCACGCTGCCCGATCCGGCCACGCCGTCGGCTCTCGAAAAGATCCTTGCGAACTACGACCAAGTTGGTGGGCTGTGGCCCGCCGTCGTTATTGGCGTGGATGCGCAGCAGGCTGCCGTGTATGTCCAGGGCGGCGAGGCCATCTCGCTGACCGTCGCCGACATGAAGTGGGCAATGGGTTTCGCCCGCCAGGCCGGCACCGGCGGCAAGGGCGCCGCGTCGATCCTGCGCCCGGGCGACATCATCCGCGTGCGTGAGGTCGGTGGCTCCGTGACCGCGGCATCCGCGCAGGCCAAGGCCAAGACCGTGGATACCAGGCACTGGGAGCTGGAACAGGTCCCGGCCGCGCAGGCCGCAATGGTTTCGCTGTCACCCGATGACGGCGCGATCCAGTCCTTGGTCGGCGGTTTCAGTTTCCAGCTCAGCAAGTTCAACCGCGCGGTGCAGACCGCACGCCAGCCGGGTTCCAGCTTCAAGCCGTTCATTTATTCGGCGGCGTTCAACCGCGGCTACACGCCGGCCTCGATCATCAACGACGCGCCGATTGCCCTGCCCGATCCATCCAAGCCCGGCGGCTTGTGGACGCCGCAGAACGACGATGACAAGTTCCGCGGCCCGATGCGCCTGCGCGAGGCCCTGGCGCAGTCGGTCAACCTGGTCGCGATCCGCCTGCTGGATGCCGTCGGCGTGCGTTACGTACGCGAGTACGTCACCCGTTTCGGCTTTCCACTGGACGCGATCCCGGAAAACCTGACCATGGCCCTGGGCACTGCATCGGTATCGCCGATGGCGATGGCGCGCGCCTACGCGGTATTCGCCAACGGCGGATTCCTGGTAACGCCGTACTACATCTCCGAAATCGACAACCGCGACGGCAAGGCCATCTACAAGGCCGATCCCGTGCGCGCGTGCCGGAACTGCGAGGCGCGCCTGCTGGACGAGGGCAAGACCACCGATGCGCCGACCCAGCCCGACGCCGCCGCCGGCGACCCCGGCGCCCTAGGCAACACCGCCAATGCGCTCGCGACCGATGCCCCGAAGGGACCGCTGCTGGCCCCGCGAGTCATCGACCCGCGCAACGATTACCTGATCACCTCGCTGCTGCAGAGCGTCACCGACCACGGCACCGGCGCCGCCGTAAAGCAACTCGGACGCACCGACCTCGCCGGCAAGACCGGGACCTCGAACGACTACCACGATGGCTGGTTCTGCGGCTTCGACAGCGACCTCGTCACGACCGTCTGGGTAGGCTTCGACGATTTCAAATCCCTGGGCCACAAGGAATTCGGCGCGCAAACGGCATTGCCGATCTGGATGGCATTCATGGGACCGGCGCTGCAGGGCAAGCCGGAAGCGACGCTGCCACGGCCGCCGGGGATCGTCACGGCGACGATCGACCGCACCACCGGCCTGCCCGCAACGCCGGGCGACACCAACACCATGACGGAAATGTTCAAGGTCGAGGACCTCGATCGGCTGCGAGAACTGGCCAAGCAGCAAAAGAACCAGGCGCCCGCCTACGACATCTTCTAGCGATCAGCCGTGATCGCTTGTCTCTGCCAGCTTCGGTGATTGCCGCTTCTTTGCAGGATATTGCCGGCCAACCTTAAGCGGCTCTTGCAGCCCGGAACGGGCTTCCATGCCCCGGCTTCTCGCGAAGCAACGCCAACGCGGCTTCCCCAGTCGCTTCGAACGCACCGTCGAGGCGGTTGGCTGCTTTGCTTTTCATCATCGATTTTTGCGACACTGGACCCAACGCGGCCACCGGTATTCCTCACGATGCACAAGACCGCCGGGTATCACCGTATCCATGCCGAGGGTCGTGCCCACCAGTTGCGCCGCCGTGTCGCTCTCGAGGCCGCGCGTCTGATCAGCGAGCACGGCATCCGCGATTTCCAGCTGGCCAAGCGCAAGGCCGCGCGCCACGTCGGCGTCAGTGACGAGGGTTACCTGCCTCGCAACCGCGAAATCGAGGAAGCCTTGCGCGAACACCAGCGCCTGTTTCGCGCCGAGGAACAATTCCGCGCCCTGCAGACACGCCGTGAAGCCGCGCGCGATGCCATGCGGTTCCTCGATCGCTTCGAGCCGCGCCTGGTCGGCCCGGTGCTCGAGGGCACCGCCGATGCACACTCCCCGGTCAACCTGCACGTCTTCGACGACTCGCCGGAAGCCGTGGCCGGGTACCTGCACGATCACGGCATCGCGTTCGAAACGCGCGCGCACACCTTCAGGCTGGACCGCGAGCGCAGCGCCGCATTTCCCGTGCTGCGGTTCAATGCCGATGGATTCGCGATGGACGTGGCCGTGTTCCCGCTCGACGCACTTCGGCAGGCACCACTCGACCGGACCGGAGAGCGCCCGCAACAACGAGCATCACTCGCTTCGCTAGAGGTGTTGCTGGACGACGCCGGCTGACGCAGGAGCCGCACGTACCGCGATCGAAGCGGGGCCGTCGCGGTAAACCAGGCCACGAAGCCTAGCCGTGCATGGTGGTGTTCACAGCGGCTGCCAAGCCATGTCCGGGCTTCCGTGACACCAACGCTCGCGGAAACCCGTCAATGGATCGGAGCTGCGATCAGCGGTGATCGCGCGCCGATACCTCAGCGCTTGTCGATCGCCACGTATTCGCGCGGTTCGGCGCCGACATAGACTTGGCGCGGCCGGCCGATGCGCCCGCCCGGCATTTCGTGCTGTTCGATCCAGTGCGCGATCCAGCCGGCCGTGCGCGCGATAGCGAACATCACCGTGAACATCTCGGTCGGGATCTTGAGCGCCTTGTAGATGAGGCCGGAATAGAAGTCGACGTTCGGATACAGCTTGTGCGAGATGAAATAGTCGTCCTTGAGCGCGGCTTCCTCAAGCTTCAAGGCCACCTCGAGCAGCGGATCGTTGACGCCCAGCTTGTCGAGCACGTCGTGGCACATCGCGCGGATGATCTTCGCACGCGGGTCGAAATTCTTGTACACGCGGTGGCCGAAGCCCATCAGCCGGAAACCAGATTCCTTGTCCTTGGCGCGCGCGACGGCCTTGTCGACGTTTTTCGCGTCGCCAATCTCGGCCAGCATCTTCAGGACCGCCTCGTTGGCGCCGCCGTGGGCCGGGCCCCAAAGCGCGGCGATGCCCGCAGCCACCGAAGCGTACGGATTGGCGCCGGTCGAGCCAACCAGGCGCACCGTCGAGGTCGAGGCATTCTGTTCGTGGTCGGCGTGCAGGATGAACAGCAGGTCGAGCGCCTTGGCGGCGACCGGATTCATTTCCAAAGGTTCGCTCGGCACCTCGAACATCATGTGCAGGAAGCGGTCGACGTATTCGAGATTGTTGCGCGGGTAGCGGATCGGCCAGCCGATCGAATAGCGGTAGGCGGCTGCCGCGATGGTCGGCATCTTGGCGATCAGGCGGATCGCGGCAAGCTTGCGCTGGGCCGGATCGTTGATGTCCAGGGTGTCGTGGTAGAACGCCGAGAGGGATGCGATCGACGCGCACAGCATCGCCATCGGATGCGCGTCGTAGTGGAAGCCGCGCAGGAAGTTCTTCAGCGACTCATGCATCATCGTGTGGTGCGTGACCGCGTCCTCGAACCCGGCCATCTCGGCCGTGCCGGGGAGTTCGCCCTCCAGCAGCAGGTAGGCCACTTCGAGGAAGCGCGATTGCTCGGCAAGTTGTTCGATCGGATACCCGCGGTACAGCAGCACGCCCTTCTCGCCGTCGATGAAGGTGATCGCGCTCTTGCAGGAGGCAGTGGCGGCAAAGCCGGGGTCGAACGTGAAATGTCCGGTTTCCCGGTAGATCGAGGCGATGTCGACGCAACTCGGACCGAGGCTGCCCTCCACCAACGGCAGGGATACGGAATGATCGGGCGTGGTCAGGGTGACGTTGTTGCTGGACACGGCGGACTCCTTGGGTACTGCGACAAGCGCGTGATCGTTCGATTCAACCGATCGATTATCGCACGATACGGGTGCGTACGCAGCCCGCGACGTCGTCGACGCGCAACGAAAACGCCTTCCGTGCTCTCGCACGGAAGGCGTTTTCTGGCGCTCGCTGGTGCATCCGGCACGCATGCCGGACGCCGATGCGACGGATTACTTCTTGCCGGCGGAGTAACGCCGCTTGAACTTGTCGATGCGGCCACCCGCGTCAAGCACCTTCTGCTTGCCGGTGTAGAACGGGTGCGAGGCCGAGGAAATGTCGACCTTGACCACGGGATATTCGTTGCCGTCTTCCCACTTGATGGTTTCGTCGCTCGTCATCGTCGAGCGCGTCAGGAATGCGAAGTCGGACGCGTGGTCCTGGAAGACCACCGGCTGGTAGTTCGGGTGGATGTCGGCTTTCATGGGTGTTCGTCCGCTCGGGAATGCTTCGGGCAAGGGCGGAATTGTACCCCGGATGAAGCCGACCGGGCAAGCCGGCGTCAGGCTTCGGCAAACCGCGCCGCCGCGCCGATCCAGCGCTCCGTCAGGCGTCCGGCCATGGCCGGGTGTGCTTGCAGCATCGCCGAGCCGACCCTCTGGACGGCCGGCATCAGGGCTGCATCGCGCACGATATCGGCCACCCGGAACCCCATCGCGCCGGTCTGGCGGGTGCCCAGCAGTTCGCCCGGGCCGCGCAGCCTGAGGTCCTGCTCCGCGATCACGAAGCCGTCGCTGGTGCTGCGCAGGGTTTCCAGCCGTTGCCTTGCCAAGCCGGACAATGGCGGCTGGTACAGCAGGACGCACGTCGAAGCCTGCGAGCCGCGCCCGACCCGGCCGCGCAACTGGTGCAACTGCGCAAGACCCAGCCGCTCCGCGTTTTCGATCACCATCAGGCTGGCGTTGGGGACATCCACGCCGACCTCGATCACCGTGGTCGCGACCAGCAACGCGATGCGTCCATCCTTGAATCCATCCATTGCCGCCTGCTTGTCCCGCGCCTTCATGCGTCCGTGCACCAACCCCACCGCAAGTCCTGGCAGCGTCGCGCGCAATTGCGCGAACGCGACCTCCGCGGCTTGCGCCTGCAGCAGGTCGCTGTCCTCGATCAGCGTGCATACCCAGTACACCTGCCGGCCCTCCGTGCAGGCGTCGCGGATGCGCTCGATGACCTCGTCACGCCGGCCATTCGCGATGGCCACGGTACGCACGGGCGTACGTCCGGGCGGGAGTTCGTCCAAGGTCGACACGTCGAGATCGGCGTAGGCGCTCATCGCCAGGGTGCGCGGGATCGGCGTCGCGGTCAGCACCAGTTGGTGCGGCGCCTCGCCGCGACCGGCACCCTTGTCGCGCAGGTCCATGCGCTGCTGGACGCCGAAGCGGTGCTGTTCGTCCACGATCACGAGACCCAGCCGCCGGAACTCGACCCCTTGCTGCATCAATGCATGCGTGCCAACCGCGATCGGGACCCCCGCCGCGAGCTTCGCCAGCGCCGCCGTGCGCGCCTTGCCGGTGACCTTGCCCGCCAGCCACGCGACCTCGATGTCGAGCGGCTCGAACCACTCGCGGAAGCTGCGCAGGTGCTGTTCGGCCAGCAGCTCGGTCGGCGCCATCAGCGCGGTCTGGCGGCCATTCGCGACGGCGTGCAGGGCGGACAACGCCGCGACCACGGTCTTTCCCGACCCGACGTCGCCTTGCACCAGCCGGAGCATCGGCATGCCTTTCCCGAGGTCACGCGCGATTTCTTCCGATACCCGTTGCTGGGCGCGCGTCAGGGCGAACGGCAACGCGGCAACAAAGCGCCCGCGCAATGCGGCATCGCCCGGCAAGGCCGGCGCGCGATGCCTGCGCACCAGCGCGCGCAGGCGCTTGAGGCTGATGTGGTGCGCCAGCAGCTCCTCGAAGGCGAGGCGCTGTTGTGCCGGATGCCGGTTGGCCAGCAGGGCCGGCACGTCGGCGTCCGGCGCCGGCCGGTGCACGCCCAGCAGCGCATCGCGCAAGGGCATCAAGCCCAGGGGACTCAGCAGTTCGGGCGGGACCAGTTCCAGTGTCGCCTCGCCGGGCAGGCGCGACAGGGCCTTCTCGATCACGCCGCGCAGGCGCTGCTGGCCCAGTCCCTCGGTTACCGGATAGATCGGCGTCAACGTTGCTTCGACCGCGACATCGGCCTGCAGGACGCGGTATTGCGGATGCACCATCTCCAGTCCGTGCTGGCCGTGCCGGATCGCGCCGTAACAGCGCAAGCGCACGCCGGGCGCGAACTGCTGCGCCTGCTGCCGCCGGAAATGGAAGAACCTCAATACCAGGGTCTGCCGCGACGCATCGCTGATCGCCACGCGCAGCTGCGGCCGGTAGCGGAAGCCGGCTTCGACCGCTTCCACCACGCCCTCCACCTGGGCCGGTTCACCGGCTTCGAGATCGCCGATGGCGGTGATGCGGGTACGGTCCTCGTAACGCAGCGGCAGGTGGAACCAAAGGTCCTGCACCTGCTCGATTCCAAGCTTGCGGAGGGTATCGGCCAGCGCGGGCCCGACGCCGGGCAGCGTCGTGACCGCTTGCCGGCCCGGATCGGTCTTATCCGGGTTGCGCGCGTCAGCCGACGCCGCCATGCGTGCACGCGCAGCGGGCCGATGCCGGGTTCAACGGCCCTTCACCGCGACGACGTCGACCTCGACCGCGGCGCCTTTCGGCAATGCCGCCACGCCGATGGTCGAACGTGCGGGGTACGGCTCGCGGAAATATTTCTGCATGACTTCGTTGACCGCGCCGAAGTTGCCGAGGTCGGTCATGTAAATGCCGACCCGGACCACATCGTCGAACGTGGCGCCAGCAGCGGTGAGCACGGCTTTGAGATTCTCGAACACGCGCGTCGCCTGCACGGCGATATCGCCTACGACGATCTCTCCGGTGGCAGGATCGAGCGGCACCTGACCCGAGAGATACAGGGTGTCACCGGCCCGCACAGCCTGCGAATAGGGGCCGAGGGCCTTGGGTGCAGCTTCGGAATAGACGGGCATGCGGGTCATCACGAATTCCAAGACAAGAACAAAAGCGTAGTCTAACCGCGGTCCTGGCGACCGGCAGTGGCGGGCACGGTACAGCCGATCCGCATGCACAAGCCCGACCGATGGCGTCCACGCCTTCACAGCGGATAGCGGTACACCCCGTTCACTACCTTGGTATTGCGGATCCGCCGGATCACGTCGGCGATGTGCTTCCTGTGCTTGACCTCGATCGCGAAAATCAGGGTGGCGGCTTCGATGCCACGCTCGATGTACTTGACGTCGTCGATGTTGGAATTGGCCTCGGCGATCGCGGCCGACACCGTTGCCAGCACCCCCGGGCGGTTGACGACCTCGACCCGCAATTCCACGCGATAGTCGCCCTGCACCTCGCTGTCCCAGCCGATCGCGACGCGCCGTTCGGGCTGCTTGGAGAGCTCGAAGACGTTCGGGCATTCGACACGGTGGACGACGATGCCCTTGCCGGGCGATAAGTAACCCACGATGTCGTCGCCCGGCACCGGGTGGCAGCAGTTGCCGAAGCTCAGGATGCCGCGCTCGGCTCCGCTGATCCGGATTTTCTCGGGACGATGCTGGGCGGTGCCGATGACCGAGCCACCCGTCGCGATCAATTTTTCCGCTACCTGGTCGGGCATGCGGTTACCGAGCGCGATGTCGGAAAGCAGGTCTTCGAGGCGGCGCAGGTTGTTGTCTGCGAGGTAGCGGTCCAGCACCTCCGGCGCGATCGCGTCGAGGCTCGACCCGCCCGCATCCAGTGCGCTTTCCAGCATGCGGTGGCCGAAGTCGATCGCGTCTTCGTGCTGCAGGTGCTTGAGGTAGTGGCGGATCGCCGCGCGCGCCTTGCCTGTCACGGCGAAGTCCAGCCATTGCGGATTCGGCGCCGCCGACGGCGCGGTGATGACTTCCACCGTCTGCCCCGACACCGGCTGCGCGCGCAGCGAGGCGAGCTTGCCGTCGATGCGCGCAGCCACCGCGTGCATGCCCACGTCGGTGTGCACGGCGAACGCGAAGTCGAGCGCGGTCGCGCTTTTCGGCAGCGACTGGATGTCGCCCGCCGGCGTGAACAGGTAGACTTCGTCGGGGAACAGATCGACCTTGACGTTCTCGATGAATTCCAGCGACGAGGGTGTCTCGGCCTGGGAATCGGCGAGGCCGGCCACCCACGCGCGCGCGCGCGCCTGCGCGCTGTTGGAGGGCGAGGCATCCTGCTTGTAGGACCAGTGCGCGGCCACGCCGCGTTCGGCCACGGTGTCCATTTCCTCGGTACGGATCTGGATCTCGATGGGCGCGCCGAACGGGCCGAACAGCACCGTATGCAGCGACTGGTAGCCGTTGGCCTTGGGGATCGCGATGAAATCCTTGAAGCGCCCTTCCACCGGCTTGAACAGCGAATGCGCCGAGCCGAGCGCCTGGTAGCAATGCGCGACGGTATCGGTTACCAGCCGGAATCCGTACACGTCCATCAACTGGTCGAAGGTCTTGTGCTCGCCCTTCATCTTCGACCAGATGCTGTATGGCGACTTGATGCGACTGACGATGCGCACGGGAATGCCGTCCGCCGCCAGCCGTTCGGCGAGCGCGCGTTCGATCTTCGCCATCGATTCGCGGCGATTGCCGAGCGTGCGCTTGATGCGCGAGGCGATGACCTTGTAACGGTCGGGATACAGGCTGCGGAATCCCAGGTCCTGCAATTCGGCCTTGACCGCGTTCATGCCGAGGCGCGCAGCGATCGGCGCATAGATTTCCAGCGTCTCGCGCGCGATGCGCCGGCGCGCATCCGGCAGCATGGCCGACAGCGTGCGCATGTTGTGCAGGCGGTCGGCCAGCTTGATCAGGATCACGCGCAGGTCGCGCGCCATCGCCAGCAGCATCTTGCGGAAACTCTCCGCGTCGGCCTCCAACCGGCTGGCGAAGTCGACGCGATCGAGCTTGGTCACGCCATCGACCAGTTCGGTGACCACGGGGCCGAAACTGGCCTCGAGCTGGACCCGGGTCATCCCGGTGTCTTCCAGCGTGTCGTGCAGGATGGCCGCGATGATGGTCTCGGCGTCGAGCCGCAATCCGGCCAGGATCATCGCCACCGCGACGGGATGGGTGATGTAGGGTTCGCCGCTCTTGCGGCGCTGGCTGGCGTGGGCGTGGGCACCGACCGCATAGGCGCCACGCACGCGCTCGACCTGGTCGGGCGGCAGGTAGCTTGCGAGCTGGGCGGCGAGCGCGCCGATGCCGGCGCCGTCGACCGATTCGTCGGTCGGACCCTGCGTCTTGGCCGGTTGCTTCTTCAGGCTGCGCTTGCGCATGGCAGCAAGCTAGACAGACGCGCGACGCGAGTCAATATCGAACGCGCCGGGCATCGACCACGCGCAGTTGCCTGGACGCATGCGCCCCGGCAGTGTCACCTTGGCGCGCGGTCGAAGCCGCGCGACGGACCGCGCATGCGATCAGGCCTCGTCGAGGCCCTTGGACATGTCTTCGTCGACTTCCGCGGCGGCCCATTCCATGGCTTCGCGGTCGCGGCGTTCACGCTCGACGCGATCGATCTCGTCGATGGTCGGCATGTCGACGGTGCGTTCGGCGATTTCGCGCAGGGCCAGCACGGTCGGCTTGTCGTTTTCCGGGTTGATGGTCGGCTCGACCCCGTTCTCCAGCTGGCGCGCGCGGCGGGTCGCCATCAGGACCAGTTCGAAACGGTTGTCGACCACCCGCAGGCAGTCTTCCACGGTAATGCGTGCCATGTTGGCTTCCGTTGGTTTCGCAAACTTCCAGATTGTACCAGCAACCCGCCGATTGTCGACCGTGCCGCCCGCCGAGGCCGGCGAGCCGCGCTATCAATCTGAACGACGACCATCACGGTCGACCGTGGCGAAAGCGATCCGACAGCCACGGCCCGTACAATCCCAAACTTGCATCTCGGCGCAACCGACCACATCCAACGCCCATGACCCGATCTTCTGGTTCCCGCGTGGCGCGGGGCGCGCTCGTCGCCGTCACCACCGCCGCCCTGGCTGCGTGTGCCGTCGCGCCGCCGCGCACGGACGATCCGCTGCAGAACTTCAACCGCAAGATGTTCGCGTTCAACCAGTTCGCGGACAAGGCGGCGATCCGACCCGTGGCCAAGGCCTACGTCAAGGTCACCGGCCGCAAGGAACGCGTGCTGATCAGCAATTTCTTCGAGAACCTGCGCACGCCGGTGACGATCGTCAACGAAGTGCTGCAAGGCCGCCCCGAGCCCGCATTGCAGTCGACCGGGCGATTCCTCATCAACACCACCGTCGGCTTCCTCGGTTTCTTCGATCCGGCCAGCGACATGAAACTGCCCGCGCATCCCACCGATTTTGGGGTGACGCTGGCCCACTGGGGCGTGCCCGAAGGTCCGTATCTCGTGCTGCCGTTCATCGGACCGACCACCCTGCGCGACGTATGGCGACTGCCCATCGACAGTTATTTCGATCCGCTCGGATGGTACGCGCGCGACCATTCGTACCAATGGCACGCCCAATACCTGCCGTCGCTGGCCTACCTGATCACCCTGCGCGCCAGCGCGCTGCCACTCGACTCGATGCTGGACTCGTCCTACGACCCGTATGCGTTCATGCGCGATGCCTACCGCCAGCACCGGCTCTACCAGATCTACTACGGCAATCCGCCGATGTCGGCGATCGAAGAGCTGCAGGGCAGCAGTCCGAGCCAGGAAAACGACGATGACATCGACCAGTTGTTGCAGCAGCAACGGGCCTACGAGAAATCGCACGCTTCCGGCAAGGGCGCGCCGCCCCCGTCATCGGCGCCTGTGGGCACGCCGGTCCCGGCGGGCAGCGGGGCCGCGCCCTACTCCGCGGCTAAGTCCATGCCTGCGATTCCGGCACCGGCAACCTCGACACCGATGAAGCCAGCGCCCGCATCCAGCATCGTGCCGGCGCCGGCGAGCAGCGCCGCTTGATTCCGTTCAGCGGGTCGCGGCATGCGGATCGAGCAGATCCGCCACGTCGCATACGTCGGCCAGCGAGCGCAATCCCTCTGGCCAATGCACCACGGCCAGCCGCCTGCCCGCGCGGCTGACGGCAACCGCGAGCGCCAGCACGCAAGCCAATCCCGCACTGTCCGCACGCGTGACCCCGCGCAGATCGAGGCGCGTCTGCGTGCCCGCCGCCAGTGCGCGTCCGCCCTCCGCGAACGCATGCGCGGCGGTGGCAAAGGTCAACGCACCCGTGAACGCCAGTGTGTCCCTGTCGGGCTGTGCAAGCTCTACCTGTTCGAAGGAGTTGCGTACGCCGCGCATCGTCTCAGCGGCCGCCAGCCTGCTGCTTCATCTGGTCGATGGCGTTGGCGCCTTCGGTCTGCAGGCGCTTGATCAGGCCATCAATGCCTTCCTTCTGGATCTCCGCATCGACCTGGTTGCGGTAATTGGTGATGTAGGAGATGCCCTCGATGATCACGTCGTAGGCTTTCCACTCGCCGGACGCGGTCTTCCGGAACGCGTAATCCACCGACAGGCTCTTGCCGCTGTCGAGCATCACCTGGGTCCGCACGATGGTGCGGCGTTGGTCGAGCGGACCCTGCGCCGGCAACACCTTCACCGCCCCTCGGGTATACGCGACCAGGCCCTCGGCGTAACGATGGGTCAGCGCGTCGTAGAACGCCTGCGCGAACGCAACCCGCTGGGCAGGGGTGGCTTCGCGCGCGTGCCGACCGAGCACCAGCAACGATGCGTAATCCGTGTCGAAGTGGGGCAGCACGATGCCGTCGATGATCTTGATCATCCTCTCGGGGTCCTGGCGCAACTCGGCCTGGTGCCCCTGGATCGCGTTGCCAAGCTGGTCGGCGATCGACTGCACGATCTGCTGCGGCGTCTGTGCGGTGTCCGCGAAGGCGGGTATCGCGAATCCAGTGCACAGGATAATCGCCGCGACCAAAGAGATGGAACGCTTCAGCATGCATTTCTCCTCTCGCCCCGCGTCACAGTCGCAAGGCATACAGGGTTCAGGGTTTGCCCGAGGCCGGCGGCGTGGCGGACGCCGGGGCCGCATCCGTGCCACTGGACTTGGGACCGCCGTTGACCAGGAACTTGCCGATCAGGTTTTCAATGCTCATGGCCGACTGGGTCAGGACCATCTCATCGCCGTTCTTCAGGAAGGTCGGCGACCCACCAGGCTCGATGCCAACGTACTGGTCGCCCAGTAAACCGCTGGTGAATATCGCAGCGGAGGAATCGTCGGGGATGTCGTTGTACCGCTTGTCGATCGACATCACCACCAGCGCATCCATCCGCTGCGGCTCCAGTGCGATCGACTGCACGTCGCCGATTCGCACCCCCGCGATCTTCACCGGCGCACGTTCCTTCAACTGGCCGATGTTCTGGAAGCGCGCCTTGATCAGATAACTGTTGCCGCGATGGATGTTGGCCACCGAGGTGGTCTGGGTGGCAAGGTACGCAAGGGCGGCGAAACCGAGCAGGATGAACAGGCCGGTGCCGATGGCATAGGACGGACGTGGATTCATGGAATCACCCAAGATGAATATCGGTCATGTCATGAACGCCGTCATGACGAAATCAACGGCCAGGATCACGATCGAAGAGAACACCACCGTGCGGGTGGTCGAATACGCCACGCCCTCGCTGGTGGGCGGCGCGGTATAGCCCTGGAACACCGCGATCAGGCTGACCACGCCGCCGAACACGACGCTCTTGTAGAGTCCGTCGAGGACGTCCTTGTGCAGGTCCACGGTCGAGGTCATGTTGCCCCAGAAGGTGCCGTTGTCGAGACCCAGCCAGCTGACGCCGACCAGGTGGCCGCCGAAGATGCCCATGGCATTGAACACGCAGGCCAGCAGGGGCATCGCGACCAGGCCGGCCAGGAATCGCGGCGAGGCCACGTAGGCCAGCGGATCGACTGCCATCATCGACATGGCATCGAGCTGGTCGGTGGCCCGCATCAGGCCGATCTCGGCGGTGACTGCGGTCCCCGCGCGGCCAGCCACCAGCAGCGCCGTCACCACTGGGCCGAGTTCTCGAAACAGGCTGAGTGCCACCACCGTGCCGAGCGCCGCGGTTCCGCCGAAGATCGACAACGTGTAATAGAGCTGCAACGCCAGCACCATGCCCACGAACAGGCCGCAGGTCATCACGATCACCAGGCTCATCGCGCCAACGAACCAGATCTGGCGGGCGAGTTCGCGCCAGTAGCGCAGGCTCTTGGGCACGGCGCCCAGCACCGCGACGAAGAACAGGCCGCATTCGCCGATCGAGGCGATGCCCTGCAACATCCAATGGCGGCGCAGGTTCGTGCTCATCGACGCGCTCCGGCAAAACCGAGCTCGGTCGCATAGTCCGGCGCCGGGTAATGGAAGGGCACCGGACCGTCCGCTTCGCCACCGAAGAACTGCCGCGTCCACGGCGAATCCTGGTGCTCGAGTTCATCGGGCGCGCCCTGCGCCACCAGCCTGCCGTTGGCGATCAGGTACACCCGGTCGGCCACCCGCCGGATCGCCGCGAGCTCGTGCGCCACCAGGATCGAGGTGATGCCCAGCGTCTTGTTGAGCGTGCGGATCAGGCGCAGCACCTGGTTGAGCGCGATCGGATCCAGACCCACGAAGGGTTCGTCGTAGAGGATCAGCATCGGGTCGAAGACGATCGCACGCGCCAGTGCCACGCGCCGCGCCATGCCACCCGACAATTCGCTGGGCATCAGCGCCGCCGCGCCGCGCAGGCCCACCGCCTGCAGTTTCGTCAGCACGATGTCGCGCAGCAATTCCTCCGGCAGATTCGCGTGCTGGCGCAGCGGGAACGCGACGTTCTCGAAGACATTGAAGTCGGTAAGGAGTGCAGAGTTCTGGAACAGGAACCCGATCCGCTCGCGCAGACCGAACAATGCGCGCCGCGACAGCCTCGCGACGTCCTCGCCGTCCACGCGCACGCTGCCGGCATCCGGGCGCAGTTGCCCGGTCATGTGCTTGAGCAACGTGGTCTTGCCGGTGCCCGACGGCCCCATGATCGCGGTCACGCTGCCGCGCGGCACGTCCAGGTCGAGTCCGTCGAAAATCGCCTTCGCGCCGATCTGCGTACGCAGGCCGCGCACTTGCACCAAGGCATCGCCCGGGACTGGCTGATGGTCGGAAGCGACGGTCATCGCGAAACGGCAAGCTCTGAGGGCACGAAGCGGCAAGGGTAGCGTACGCATCCCGCGCCGCCTAGCGTTCACGATGGCATCGGCACGCCGGCATTCAGGCACTCGGCCTTTCGCTCGCGCCTCAGCCAGCCATGGGCCGCACCCGATCAGGCGACGAGCAATCGCCCGATCAATTCGGGATGCCGCTCGCGCGGCAACGACCGCCCGGCCCTCGCGGCATGCACGATCGATTGCAGTGCGGCGACCGCGTCCTCGAACCGATCATTGACCACCATGCAATCGAATTCGTGCGCATGGGCGATTTCATCGCGCGATGCCGCCAGCCGCTTCTCGATGGTGGCTGCACTGTCGGTGGCGCGCGTGCGCAGGCGGCGCTCGAGCTCCGCGCGCGAGGGCGGCAGGATGAAGATCGACACGCATTCGGGCATCGCGCGCCGGACCTGTTCGGCGCCTTGCCAGTCGATTTCCAGCAACACGTCGCGGCCGTCGCGAAGGATCGGCTCGACCGCGCCGCGCGAGGTGCCGTAATAGTTGCCGAACACGTCGGCGTGCTCCAGGAAGGCACCCTGAGCGACCATCCGCTCGAAGGTCGCGCGATCGACGAAGTGGTATTGCACGCCGTCCGCGTCGCCCGGCCGCGGCGCGCGCGTGGTGTGCGAGATCGACAAGGTGATGCCCGGCTCGCGCGCCAGCAGCGCGTTGACCAGCGTGGACTTGCCCGCGCCAGAGGGCGCCGCGACGATGAACAATTTCCCGAGGGCAGGCTTGCCTGTCATTCGAGGTTCTGCACCTGTTCGCGCATCTGCTCGATCAGCACCTTCAGGTCCACCGCGGCGCAGGTGGCACGCGGGTCGACCGACTTCGACGCCAGCGTGTTGGCCTCGCGGTTGAATTCCTGCATCAAGAAATCCAGCCGCCTTCCTACCGGTTCGTCGAGCGCGAGGATCCGGCGCGCCTCGGCGACATGCGCGTCGAGACGGTCGAGTTCCTCGTCGACGTCGACGCGCGACAACTGCAGCACTAGCTCCTGCTCCAGCCGGCCGGGATCGGCGTTCCGAGCCAATTCCGCAAGCCGCGCCTCCAGCCTGGCCCGCAGCGCCTCGCGGATGTCCGGCAGCATCGATCGCACCTCGGCCACGATCCGTTCGATGCCGTCCAGCCGCTCGCGCAGGTTGGCCGCCAGCTTGTCTCCCTCGCGTCCGCGCCCAGCCACGAACTCGTCGAGGGTGCACTCGAGAAGGTCGAGCGCGGCCTCGACCAGGCCCGCCTGGTCGAGTTCGGGCTTCACCAGAAGGCCAGGCCATTCCAGAAGCCCCGCGAAATCGGTGGCAAGTTGCGGGAAACTCGCCTTGAGCGCGTCCGCGATCGCCGCGAGCTGCCTGGCGGTGCCTTCGTCCAGCAACAACTCACTGGCGGAGGCGGGCGGCCGGTAACGGAAGGTGGCATCGACCTTGCCGCGCGCAAGCCGTGCGGCGATGCGTTCGCGCAATTGCGGCTCCAGCGTGCGCAGTTCGTCCGGCAGGCGCACGCCGGTCTCCAGGAAGCGCGAATTCACCGCGCGCACTTCGCAAGCCAGCCAGCCTTGCGCGACGGTGGTTTCCATGTTGGCGTAGGCAGTCATGCTGCGGATCATGCTTGGCGTTCCGGATCGGCGTGGCAGGCGGCGATGATAAACTGACACGCCTTGTTCGGACATTTCCCGATGGCCATCACCCGTCCTTCCGGCCGTGCGCCCGATGCGTTGCGCGCGGTCATGATCGAGAGGCATTTCACCAAGCACGCCGAAGGTTCGGTGTTGATCGCGATGGGCGACACCCGCGTGCTGTGCACCGCCAGCGTCGAGGAGCGCGTGCCGCCGTGGCTGCGCGGCAAGGGCGAAGGCTGGGTCACCGCGGAGTACGGCATGCTGCCGCGCGCGACCGGCGAGCGTACCCAGCGCGAAGCTGCCCGCGGCGGCCAGAGTGGACGGACGATGGAAATCCAGCGCCTGATCGGGCGCTCGCTGCGCGCCTGCGTCGATCGCGCCGCGTTGGGCGAACGCGTGGTCACGCTCGACTGCGACGTGCTGCAGGCCGACGGCGGCACCCGCACCGCCTCCATCACCGGCGCCTGGGTCGCCCTGGTGGACGCCGTGAACCTCCTGATGCGGCGCGGCGCGATCAAGCGCAACCCGATCCACGGTGCGGTCGCGGCGGTCTCGGTCGGCATCTACCAGGGCACGCCGGTGCTGGATCTCGATTACGCCGAAGACGCGAGCTGCGACACCGACATGAACGTGGTGATGAACGACGGAGGCGGCTTCATCGAACTGCAAGGGACCGCCGAGGGCCATGCCTTCCGGCGCGAAGAGCTGGACGCCTTGACCGCGCTGGCGCAGAAAGGCATCGGCGAGCTGATCGGGGCGCAACGCCGCGCGCTCGTGCAATGAAACTGGTGCTGGCCAGCGGCAACGCCGGCAAGCTGGCGGAACTGCGCGCCCTGCTGGCCGGCAGCGGCATCGAACTCGTGGCGCGCAGCGCGTTCGATCTCGACGAACCCGCGGAAACTGGCGGCACCTTCGTCGAAAACGCCATCATCAAGGCGCGCCATGCGGCCGCGGCGGCCGGCTTGCCGGCGCTCGCGGACGATTCCGGCATCTGCGTGGACGCGCTGGACGGCGCGCCCGGGCTCGATTCCGCCGTTTACGCGGGCGAGCACGGCGCGGACGCCGCCAACAACGACAAGCTGTTGCAGGCGCTGGCCGGCGTGCCCGACGACCGGCGCGGCGCGCACTACACCTGCGTCATGGTGCTGATGCGCGGCGCCGCCGATCCCGATCCCGTGATCGCCACCGGCCGCTGGCGCGGGCGCATCCTGCACGCGCCGCGCGGCGGTCACGGCTTCGGCTACGACCCACTCTTCCTGCCCGACGACGGTGGCGGACTGTCCTCGGGCGAACTCGACCCTGTGCTCAAGAACCGCATCAGCCATCGCGGGCAGGCGCTGGCGCGGTTGCGCGCGGAAATCCTCGAAGGCCGGGCACCATGAACGGGGCGGCACGCGCGCAATCCGGCGGGCGCGGACAAGTCGCAACCTATCCGCCACTTTCCCTTTACGTCCACATTCCGTGGTGCGTGAGGAAATGCCCGTATTGCGATTTCAACTCCCATGGCCTGCGCGCGCCGATGCCCGAACGCGACTACGTCGCGGCATTGATGGCCGACCTCGACGGCGACCTGCGCGACTTCGCCGATGCGCTGGCGGGACGCGAGATCACCAGCGTGTTCTTCGGCGGCGGCACGCCGAGCCTGTTCGCGCCGGAATCGATTGCGGCGATCCTGGACGGCGCGGCGGCGCGCATCGCGTTCGCAGAGGGATGCGAGGTCACGCTGGAGACCAATCCCGGGACGGTCGAGCACGGCCGTTTCGACAGTTATTTGGAGGCCGGCGTCAATCGCATCAGTTTCGGAGTGCAGAGTTTCAACGACGACATGCTCGGTGCGCTCGGCCGCATCCATTCCGCCGGCGACGCCGAATCGGCGATCAAGCAGGCGCAGGACGCCGGCTGCGCCAACGTCAACATCGACCTGATGTATGCGTTGCCGCGACAGACCCTCGAAGGCGCGCTGGCCGACATCGAGCGGGCGATCGTGCTGCAACCGGCGCACGTCTCGCACTACCAGTTGACGCTGGAACCGGGCACGCCATTCGCCAAGAGGCCGCCGCCGCTGCCCGACCACGACGCCGCATGGGACATGCAGGAGGCCTGCCAGGCGCGCCTGGCCACGGCCGGCTACGCGCAATACGAAGTCTCCGCCTACGCGCAACCCGGCCTGCGTTGCAGGCACAACCTCAACTACTGGGGTTTCGGCGACTACCTCGGCATCGGCGCCGGCGCGCACGGGAAGATTTCCGGGACCGCTGACGGGCGAGTCCGACATCCGGAAACCTCCGGGTTGCGCGTCTCGCGCCGCTCGAAAGTCCGTTCGCCGCGCGCCTACCTCGCGCACGCGGCAAGCGCGCTGCGCATCGGCGGCGTCGAGTGCGTGGCGCCGGAACAACTGCCGTTCGAGTTCATGTTGAATGCCTTGCGCCTGAACGACGGCGTGGCGCCGAGCGATTATCAGGCACGCACCGGCCAGCCGCTCGCGACCATCGCGTCGGGGCTGCACGAAGCGCGACGTTGCGGCTGGCTGGTCGACGCAGCCGAGCGCCTGCAACCCACGCCAGAGGGCCGGCGTTTCCTCAACGACCTCGTCGCGGTCTTCCTGCCCGCATCCGGACCGGAGCGCCGGCGTGCTTGAGTCCATGGACGTCACCTGCCCGTATTGCGGCGAGCCGGTCGAACTGTTGGTGGACGCATCCGCCGGCGCGGCCGCCTACGCGGAAGACTGCCCCGTCTGCTGCCGTCCCATGCAGGTGCACGTCGAAATCGACGGGGAGTCGGTTGCGGTCCGGGTCCGGACCGGCGACGAATGACCGTAAACGCATCCATGGCGCTTTCCCGCGGGCTTGCATAGAATCGACGCCCAGTGGGCGGTTTTGCCGGCAAGGGGGCTTGCATCCGCGTCCGTGGGGGAGTCGATGGACAAGCAGCCGCACATGCCGACACTCGCCGAGCGCAGCGACCTCGCGCCGCGCGCACGGCATCTGCTGGCACAGCAGCTCGCCGAATGCGACGGCCTGCTGGAACCGCTTCTGCGTGGGGCTCTGGACGATCTCGAACACGAGCTGTTCCGGATCGCCGAACAATCAAGTGGCGGCCAGGCCCAGCATGAAGCCATGGAGGCGCTGAAGGAAATCAAGCGTTCCCGCCCGCGCTTCCAGGGTCGCCTGATGGGCCTGCTGGAACGGCGGTTCGCCGGCATCGGCCGAGCCGAGCCAGGCGATGCCAAGGATGCCTTTGCACGCGCGGGCGAGGACCTGTCGCTGGTCGATCCGCACGAATTCGACGAAACCATGGCGCTCGAAGATCTGTCCACGCGCACCGAGCTGCACGCCGGCAACGCGATCTTCGAACTCTGCCATCGCTACGCACTGTTGATCGCGGCACCCCCGCTGGACAGCGAAGTGCTGCCCTCGGGACCGCACTCGCTGGCGACGGTGCTGGGCGAGGCGGCAGCAGAGTCCGGACTGCAACGCGACCATCGCCTGCTGTTCTACCGCCTCTGCGATCGCCGCCTGTTTGCCGCGGCGGAATCGTTCTACGTGCGGCTGAACGACCACCTCAAGAACTCGGGCATCCTGCCCGACCTGCGCAGCTACCTGCCCAAGCGCGCACCTTCCGAAGCGCAAGCCGCGAAACGCGCGGACGACGCACCCGTGGCCGCCAGTGGCCAGGAGCCGATCGCGCCGGGACTCAACTTCACCGCGCCGGCCGCGCCGCCCATGGGCGAACTGCATGCGATGCTGGATGCACGCCGGCGCGCGCTGAACCCGGAGGCCGCGGCCGCGACGGCGCAATCCGCGCAGTTCGCGTCGATGCCCGAATTGCAGGAGGCGCTGGCGGCGCTGCAGGCGATGCCCTCGCGCAACACCGCACCGAAACCCGGCGAGAACCTGGCGGGCGAGCTCATGGCCGAGCTGCGCCGCGGCTCGCAGGGCCACGACGTGCAACTGCAGCCCGAACACCGCGACGCACTGGACCTCGTCGGCCTGCTCTACGACCAGCTCGTCAACGAAACGCGCAGTGAAGGCGTCGCCCAGCAACTGCTGGCCCACCTGCAGGTGCCCCTGCTGCGCATCGCGCTGGCCGACAACAACTTCTTCACCGTACGCAACCATCCCGCACGGCGCCTGCTCAACCTGGTGCTGGAAACCGCGAACCTGTGGCTGGATCGCAACGACGACAAGTTCGATACCTCGCTCAACCAGCGCCTGCAGCGCAGCGTCAAGCGCGTCGCCGACGAGTACAAGGGCGACATCGGGGTGATCGAGAAGGAAGCCGACGATCTCGACAACCACCTGAAGCTGCTGACGCGCCGCGCCGAGATCGCCGAGCGCCGGCAGGTCGAGGCCGCACAGGGCCGCGATCGCCTGCACGGATCGCGCGCCGCGGCGGCCAAGGCCATCGAAACGCGACTGGCCAGGCACAAGACCACCCCGCTGGTCCGCGCGTTGCTGGAAAACGCGTGGACCGACGCGCTTACCCTCACGTTGCTGCGCGACGGCGAGCGCAGCGAAGCCTATCGCCGCAGGCTCGCCGCGGTCGACCAATTGCTGGGCTCGCCGGTCGAGCGCGACGACACCCGGCTCGCCTCGGAACTCAACCACGGCCTGACGCAGGTCGGCCTGCAGGCGACCGAAGCCGACCAGATCACCCGCTACGCACTCGATCTGCCGCAACAGCCAGCTGTCGCCAGCGCGCCACCGCCCAGCCAGACCGAGTTGTTGATCCGCCTGAAGTCGCGCCACAGACCCAGTGAAGAGGAAACCGCGCCTGCGCCGACTGGCCCGCGCCAATTGCCGCTAACCCCGAGCGAAAAACGTGCGCTCGAGACCCTGACCAAGCTGCCGTTCGGGAGCTGGCTGGAGTTCACCGTAAACCAGCAGGGGCAGAAGGTTGCGCGCAAGCTCGCCTGGTACGCGCCTTCGAGCGGCCGCTGCCTGCTGGTCAACGCGCGCGGCACCGCGGCGCCTGAACGAACGCTGGATCAAATCGCGCGACAGATGGCGCGCGGCCAGGTTCGTCCCATGCCGCGCCAGGATGGCGGTATGATCGACCGCGCCTGGAACGCGTTGTTGGCAGGGTTGCGGAAATTCGGCAAGAACCAATGAACCCACGGACCCCGCGGCATGAATGACGAGCGTCGCAGCGCCCCACGCAAACCCACCACTGTCCCCATCGAGGTGGTCGACAGCATCACCGGCGAAAACATCGGCCGGGTAGGAAACCTCTCCCGCACCGGCATGATGCTGATATGCCACCACCCGCTGCGCGATGGCGCGCTCTACCAACTGCGTTTCCGCCTGCCGCGTTCGCGAGGCGACCACGACGAGATCGAAACCGGCGTGCACACAATGTGGACCGACCAGGCCGCCAGCAATGGCTACCAGTGGTCCGGCGTTCGGATCATCTCCATCAGCGGCCCCGCGGCCGCCTCGCTGGACCGCTGGCTGACCCAAGGGGCGGCATGATGTTGCGATGGCCCATGACCACCGCCTCGTTGAACTCCATGACGCTTCGCCGGCTTCTTGAGCAACACATTAGGGCGCCGTTCCACGGGCTGACTTGCCACGGCTGCCGCTTCCCACAGAGCATGGTCGGCACCCGCTTACAAGGACTATAGCGCCATCGGCACTTTGCGTTGCGGCGCGCTTCGCCGCATCATGGCGTCACCGATCCGCAGCCGTACCGCCATGACCGCTTTGCCGCAAGACAATCTATCCGCGCTGTACCCCGCGCACCTCGCGGAAATCGAAAAGCGCAGCGCCGATGCGCTTGCTGCGTGTGGACGCGACTCCCTGGTCGTCGCAGCCGGCCTGCCGCACGGCTGGTTCCTGGACGACCAGAACTACCCGTTCAAGACCAACCCGCACTTCCTGCACTGGTTGCCACTGGCGGACGCACCGGGCAGCTGGATCGTGTGCACACCGGGCACCAGACCGAAACTGGTGTTCCTGCAACCCCGCGACTACTGGCATGTCGCACCCGCCGCACCGGCCGGCTACTGGACGGAACACTTCGATATCGTGACCATTCGCGAGCCGGAGCAGGCGCGCGTGCACTTGCCGAAGGACCCTTCACGCTGCGCGATCATCGGCGAAGCCAACGCGACGGCCGGCGATTTCGCGCCGGACAATCCCGCGGCGGCACTCGACCTCCTGCAGTACCGGCGCGCGTTGAAGACGCCGTACGAAATCACCATGATGCGCGTGGCCAGCCGAATCGGCGTGCATGGCCACCGCGCCGCCGAAAAAGCCTTTCGTGGCGGCCTGTCCGAATTCGACATCCACTGCAAGTACCTCGAAGCCACCCGGCTGGCTGAATCCCAGCTCCCCTACGGCAACATCATCGCGCTGGACGCGCACGCCGCGGTGCTGCACTACATGCACCATGACCGCAACCCACCCGTGCATGCGCACTCGTTCCTGATCGACGCCGGCGGCCAGTTCCACGGTTACGCATCGGACATCACGCGCACCTGCGCGTCGCCCGACGCCGGTGAATTCCAGGCCCTGATCGACGCCGTGGAATCCGCGCAACAGGGTTTTTGCGCGAAGGTGCGCGCGGGACAAAGCTACCCCGACCTGCACCGTCACGCGCATCTGGTGCTGATGCAGGCGATGCGCCACCAGGGCTTCGTCACCTGCTCGCCGGAAGCCGCGGTGGCCGAGGGAATCTCTTCGACGTTCTTCCCACACGGCCTCGGCCACCTGATCGGCCTGCAAGTACACGACGTCGCCGGTTTTGCACGCGACGAAGCGGGCAACACGATTCCGAAGCCCGAGGGCCATCCCTACCTTCGCCTGACCCGGACTCTGGAACCCGGCATGGTCGTCACCATCGAGCCGGGGCTGTACTTCATTGACATGCTGTTGGAGGAATTGAAGGCGAAACCGGCGGCGAAGAATGTCGCGTGGGGCAAGGTGAATGCTTTCCGGAAATACGGTGGCATCCGCATCGAGGACGACGTGGTCTGCACCGAAGGCGACCCCGTCAACCTGACGCGCGAAGCGTTCGCGGCAACCGCCTCGCCGCAGCACTGACCCCCGGAGCGGCCCGGATGACTGACAATGCCTTCATCCACATCGAGTTCTGGCTGCTGCTGCTGGCGTCCTTGGCGGTGCCGTTGACGATCTACTTCGGGCTGTTGTGGGTGCGGCGGATTTCGCGCTACAGCATCCTGCTGTTCGCGTTCGCGCTGCTGTTGCTGTCCGCGGCGGACGTGCTGCTGCTGGAGCACCTCGCCGACATCGCGCGCGCGACGCCGTCGGTATTCGACGACAAGGTATTCGCCTCGGAGTTCTCGCTGACCCTCTACCTGCTTCCACTGCTGTCGGCCGGCATCGGCATCAACCTGATCTCCAATGTCCTGGTCGAACACCTGCAGCGGGTTACGCGCACGCCTGACGACAGCGGCGCCGACGCGCCCTCCGGCCACGAGCCATGATGGTGCGCCAAGCTGCCGTGTTCGCCCCGAGACCGGGGAGCTGTTCCGGCTGAACGGACGTTGCCCGCGTAAATCAGGCGGCAATCATCTCACCGCCAACGCATCGGTAGTGGCAGGCAATCCGATCTTCCTGCAGAACGCGGCGAAGCTCAGGTCGTCGCGATAACGCAGGAGCAATGGGTCGTAGAGCAGGTAAACCAGTCCGGGATCACGCTGCACCCAGGCACCTTCCAGCCAGTGGAACATGGCGTCGGGGTCCCGGCGCAGCGCATAGGTTTCGGCGATCTGGACAGCCTCCAAGTTGGCCTGTCTTGCGACCAATGCCTTCAAGGCCGAGTCGGCGGCCACGCGATCGGTTCCGATCTTCAACGCCTGGGCGAAGGCAATCCGGCGCCATAACCCGGAAGTCTCCTGACGTGCTGCCTGCAGCGCCTGCCGGGCATTCCCGGCCTGGATTTCGACGACCGCAAGCTGCAAGTGGAGAACGGACGCGCCTGGTTGCAGGGATATCGCGGTTTCGATCGCGTTGTGTGCTTCGTCGAGCTGGCCGAGGCTCGTGAGATAGGCACTCAGCCAGTAGTACCAGTCGGCGTGGTAGGGGTCCCGCTCCAGCGCATGACGTGTAAGCGCCACGGCTTGCCGCAATTGCCCCATGGTGGCCGACACGTTGGCGAGGTTGAATTGCATTGCGGCATCGTTCGGCGCGAGCTGCAGCGCGCGCCTGGCTTCGGCTTCGGCACCACCCCAGTCCATGGCGACATTGAGAAGCCACTGTGATCGCGCGAAATGCGCGACCGCCAAGTCAGGATCCAGCTGCAACGCGGATTCCACCGCATGACGCGCGTGGCTGGCCGCCGACAACGCGTCCGCACCACCCAGGAACGACTTGCTCAGGAGTAGCCAGGGAACTGACAACTTTGCGTAGGCTGCCGCATAGCGCGGATCGAGGCGAATGGCCTTGTCGTAGGCCCCGATCGCCTGCCCAAAGCCGGCTTCGGAATTGCGCGCCACGTAGGCGTTGCCTTGCTGGTATGCCTCGAACGCCGCAACGCTTCCGGACGGCGGACGGTCGCTTTGTGCCACCGCGCCGGCCGTGGCCAGCAATCGTGCCTGCAATGCATCGGCCACGGAACGGGTGATCGCATCCTGCAGCGCGAACAGGTCCTGGTAGGGCCTGTCATAGCGCTGCGACCACAGGATGCTGCCATCCGTGGCGTTCACCAATGCCGCCGTAATCCGCACCTCATTTCCCACACGTTGCACGCTGCCTTCCAGCAGGTGGGCGACGCCGAGCTTCTCGCCGATGGCGTGGCTGGACTCCCTGCTGTCGCGGAACTGGAACGCCGAGCTGCGGCTGATGACCTTCAAACCGGCAAATTGCGACAAGGCGACGATCAGGTCGTCCGAGAGTCCATCGGAAAAGAACTGCTCGTCGGGCTTGCCGCTGTCGTTGGCGAATGGCAGCACGGCAACCGATTTTTCGGGAATGCGCGTTGGGGAACCGGACGCGATGGAGTTCGCGGCCGTTCGGGAGACGTGCGCCACCGGCCCGGCGAGGGAAGCGTGGACCGGCCCAGACGCCCGCGCGATGACGTCAGGCTGCGACGCTGCGCGCGGTGTTTGTTCGGCATACAGCCGCCAACCCAGAAGCGCCACGGCCATCACCAGTACCACGATGATGATCGCGTTGAGTTTCTGTCCCACCGAGCGGCGCTCGTGCTCCGGGCGCGCGTCGGACGAATCAGCGAGGGTGGTACGACGAATGCCTTGCGGCGTGATTTCGTAGATCCAGGCCAGTGCGACGGCAACCGGAAACCCGATCGCGACCAGGATCACCACAAGCCGCACCGCCCAATCGGGAATGCCGAAGAATGGGAAGACCTGGGTTGCGATTTGCAACAGCAGCCAACCGGAAACCGCATACGCGATCGAAACGCGCCAGACATGGCGGCGTTTCAGCTCATCGAGGAAACCGGGCTTGTCGGACATCACGGTGGATCGACATTCCCCGCCGGCGACGGGCCGGCCTCCATCCGGCGGCAGCGTATAGCCATTCGACGCGCGGAATTGGCAGGTTGCCGAGAAATCCTTGTGTCCATGAACCCGTCCGCGGAACCGGCCGTTCAAGACCGGGAGCATCAAATGACATTCATCCACGCTGCATGCCCAGCGAGGGATGCATCGTGCACGAGAATCGCGTTCACGCCGATCCTCCAAATCGACCCGAATCGCCCGGATTCGGGCACATCACCGTACGCACCCGAAGGTCCATGACCATCGCCACCGGACAGCCACGGCGCGATCTGCGATGATCGGGCGGTGTTCCGGGGATGGATAGACACATGAGCGAAGCAAACTCGATGCGCCGCAACGTCGGTGCATGGGCACTGATGTTCACGGGCCTCGGCTCGATCATCGGTTCGGGCTGGCTGTTCGGCGCATGGCGCGCGGCGCAGCTGGCCGGACCCGGCGCGATCTGGGCCTGGATCATCGGTGCGGTGGTGATCCTGTTCATCGCCGTCACCTACGCCGAACTCGGCGCGATGTTCCCCGAATCCGGCGGCATGGTGCGCTACGGCCAGTACTCGCACGGCACGCTGGTCGGCTTCATCGCGGCATGGGCCAACTGGATCGCGATCGTGTCGGTGATCCCGGTCGAGGCCGAAGCCTCGGTGCAATACATGGCGTCGTGGCCGTGGCACTGGGCGCAGGCGCTGTACCAGCAGGCACCCGGTGGCGCCGGCAGCCTGAGTGCGACCGGCCTCGTGCTCGCGGCGGCACTGGTGGTGATGTATTTCCTGCTCAACTTCTGGAGCGTCAACCTGTTCGCCAAGACCAACGCGTGGATCACGATCTACAAGCTGGTGGTGCCTGCCCTGACCGCGATCGCGCTGATGGCGACTTCGTTCCACCCCGGGAACTTCCACGTCGGCGCACACGGCGGCGTGCATGCCTACAGCGTCTCCGCGATCCTCACCGCGGTCGCGATCAGCGGCATCGTTTTCAGCTTCAACGGCTTCCAGAGTCCGGTGAACCTCGCCGGCGAAGCGCGCAACCCGGGCCGCAACGTGCCGTTCGGCGTGATCGGGTCGATCCTGCTGGCGACCGTCGTGTACCTGCTGCTGCAGGTCGCCTTCATCGGCGCGATGGAACCGTCGGCACTGGCGAAGGGCGGCTGGTATGCGCTGGATTTTTCTTCGCCATTCGCACAACTGGCGCTAGCCTTGAACCTGAACTGGTTGGCGCTGCTGCTGTATTCCGACGCGTTCATCAGCCCCAGTGGCACCGGCGCGACCTACACCGCGACCACCGCGCGCATGATCTACGGCATGGAACGCAACGGCACGCTGCCGAAGATCTTCGGCACGGTGCATCCGCGCTTCGGCATCCCGCGCCCGGCGATGTGGCTGAACCTGGTCGTCGCCTTCATATTCCTGTTCTTCTTCCGCGGCTGGGCGACGCTGGCCGAGGTGATTTCGGTCGCCACCATCATTTCCTACCTGACCGGGCCGGTCAGCGTCACGGTGCTCAGGCGCACCGCGCCGGAAATCCACCGGCCGCTCAAGGTTCCGCTGCTGCACATCATCTCGGGCCTCGCCTTCGTGTTCGCGACCGAACTGCTGTACTGGGCACGCTGGCCGCGCACGGGCGAGATCATCCTGCTGATGGTGGTCGCGCTGCCGGTATGGCTGTGGTATGCCACCAGGCGCGGCGGCGCGGACCTGATGCGGCAGGTGCGCGGCGCAGCATGGCTGATCTTCTATCTGCCCACGATCGCGGCGCTGTCGTGGGCCGGAAGCGCGAAGTTCGGCGGCCACGGCTACATGCCCTATGGCTGGGACCTCGCAATCGTCGCGGCCATCGCCATCGTGTTCTTCATCTGGGGCCTGGCCTGCGGCTGGCGCACGCCGGATGTGGAACAGGCCGCTATGCATCATGGCGCCGCACACGATTGATCAGCCCAGCGCGAGCACATCGCCCAGCAGTGCCTGTGCGGTGACTTCCGGTCCCGCGCCGGCACCCTGGATCACCAGCGGCCGCTGCGCATAACGCGCACTCGTGAACGCGAACAGGTTGTCGGCGCCGAGCAGGTGTGCCGCCGGATGCGTGGCATCGACTTCGGCCAATCCGACCCGCGCGATGCCGTCGGCCTCGAATCGCGCCAGGTAGCGCAGCACGCGACCGTGCACCATCGCCGATGCATTGCGCGCCGCGAGCGGCGCATCCAGCTCATCAAGGCGAGCAAGAAACTCGTCCCGCGGCACGCCGCGAAGTGACGCCGGCACCAGGCCCTCCACTTCGACGGCGGTCCTTTCCAGCGGGAACCCGGCGGTGCGCGCGAGGATCAGCAGCTTGCGCGCGACATCCTCTCCGGAAAGGTCCGCACGCGGATCGGGTTCCGTATAGCCGAGCGCGCAGGCCTCGCGCAACAGGGTCGAGAACGGCTGCCTGCCGTCGTAGTGGTTGAACAGGTACGAGAAGGACCCTGAAAAAACACCTTCGATCCGCACGATTCGGTCGCCGCAGGCATGCAGGCGCCGCAACGTGGCAATTGCCGGCAGGCCCGCGCCCACCGTGGCGCTGTCGCCGTAAAGCCGACCCGGCGTCCGCGCGGCCTGCAGTGCATGCCAGCCCGGCAACGCGCCGCCGGCCAGCGCCTTGTTGGCGGTGACGACGTGGCATCCGCGCGCCAGCCACTCGGGGTGGCACGCTGCGAGGTCGCAGGATGCGGTGGCGTCGATGATCACCTTCCGCGGTGCGTCGCTCGCGTGTAACGCTTGCAGCAATGCCTTGTCATCGCGCGCTTCGCCCGCGGCGTCCAACCGTTCGCGCAGGCGACGCACGGCCAGCGCCTCCGGCCGTGTCTGCTGGCGGCGCGAGTTGGCCACGCCGACCAGGCGCAGGTTCGCGCCGGCCTGCGTGCGCAGCAGTTGCAGGAATGCGCCTCCGACCTTGCCGGCACCCAGCAGCACCACGGCCACGTCTGGCCGTGCGGTCTTGCTCGACCACTCCGTTTCTGCCAGCACCGCGCTCATGCCTGCACCGCCACGCAGCTACGGGGGGCCGCACCCGCCCGCGCCAGCGCCGCCTGCAAGTCACGCGACAGGTCCGCAAGGTCCTCGATGCCGACCGAAAGGCGCAGCAGGGAATCGGAGATACCGGCTGCGCGGCGGGCTTCCGGCGCCATCGCCGCGTGGGTCATGGTCGCCGGATGCGCGATCAGGCTTTCCACCCCGCCCAGCGACTCGGCCAAGGTGATGCACTCGAGGCCATCGAGGAAAGCGCGTACCGCCTCCTCGCCGCCTTCCAGCTCGAAGCCCAGCATCGCGCCGAACCCGGATTGCTGGCGCCTTGCCAGCGCATGCTGCGGATGCGACGGCAAGCCTGGATAGAACACCCGCGTGACCGCGGGATGTTCGTTCACCAGCCCGGCGAGTGCGCTGGCGTTTTCCTGGTGAGCGCGCAGGCGCGCGGACAGCGTTCGCAAGCCGCGCAACGTGAGCCAGCCGTCGAACGGCGCACCGGCGAGGCCGAGGCAGTTGCCCCACCACTTCAGCTTTTCCGCGATTTCGGATTCACGCGCAATCACCGCGCCACCCACCACGTCGCTGTGGCCATTGATGTATTTCGTGGTCGAGTGCACCACCACGTCGGCACCCAACGCCAGCGGTTGCTGCAGGGCCGGCGACAGGAACGTGTTGTCCACCACGCACAGCGCCCCTGCGGCGTGCGCGGCCTGCGCGACATGGCGGATATCGGTGATCCGCAACAGCGGGTTCGACGGCGTCTCCACCCACACCAGCGAGGGCTTCTCTGCAAGTCCCGCGGCCAGCGCAGCGGGATCGCAGAGATCGGCGAAGCGCAGGCCGAAGCGCCCTTTCCTCGCCCACGCATCCAGCAGCCGCCAGGTGCCGCCGTAGCAATCGTGCGCGGCCAGCACGCGGCCACCGGGCGGCACCAGTTCCAGCGCCAGCGCGACCGCGGCCATGCCGCTGGCCGTCACCACCGTGCCTGCGCCGTGCTCGAGGTCGCTCAGTGCACCGGCCAGCAGGTCGCGGGTGGGATTGCCACTGCGCGAATAATCGTAGGCACGCTTGTGGTTGAAACCCGCGAACGAATAGTTGGTGGAAAGGTGCAGCGGCGGCACCACCGCGCCATGCTGGGTATCGGTCTCGATGCCGGCGCGGACCGCGCGGGTACGGGGGGCGACTTGGGTCATGTCAGTCTCCGCACGCTTGCAGGGCCTCGCGCAGCAGCGGCGCCAGGCGTTCGTGTTCCTTCAGGAAACCGTCGTGGCCATGCGGCGTTTCGATGATCTCGAGAGTGGCCGGCGCGCCAAGGCGTTGCTGCAGCTCGCACAGGTCGGACAGCGGCACCAGCCGGTCGCTGGCGAACCCGACCAACGTCGCCGGTACGCGCACCCGGACCGGGTCGATGTCGTGCAGGTCGATGGATTCCGACAACGCGAGATAGCGCAGCGCGTCGAAGCGGTCGACGAACTTGCGGCCTTGGTGTTCCAGCCAGCCCTCCACGGGCAGGCGGAAGCGTCCGTCGCAATACTCCGCGCCGCCCGTGAAACGTCTTCCAATGTCCTCGCTGCTGCGGTAAGTCGTCAGCGCGAGCTGGCGCGCCAGCGACAGGGCGGGTTCGACGCAACCGTGTTCGATGCCTAGCCGCACGATGCCGCGCTGCACCGCGCGTTGCGCTGTTGCAAACGGGTGCGGGCGGTGCGCGCCCGCCAGCGCGACCAGCCTCGCGAGACGGTCAGGGTGACGGGCCGCGAACGCGATGCCCACCATGGCGCCGTAGGACGCACCGACGAACGCCGCGACACGCCCGATCCCGAGCGCATCCAGCAATCCGGCCAGCGCGTCGGCCTGGTCCTCGCTGGAAACCGCGACTGCCGACAGATCCCCGGCATCCAGCCAGTCGATCGCCAGCACGCGGAACCGGTCGAGATCGATCGCGCGGCCCGCGCCGACCTGAGCTTCCCACCAACCCGGCAGCGGATGCCCCGCCGTCGCGCAAACGTCACGGTCGGCCGAAATACCGCCCTGCACGATCACGGTCGGAGCGCCCGGCCTGCCGACCCACAGGTATCGGATCTCCGCATCGACGACGCCCTCGCCGTAGCGAGGCGCGATGCGTACGCGGCGACTGCCGCACTGGTCCGTGAAACGGGCGGTCGCGCTGGCTGCGCGTTTCGCGAGCTCGACGACCGGCTCGGCGGATCGGGTTGGGGCGGCAAGACTCATGACGGTTCTCTGTGCGGCGATGGACATC
>JAJXWZ010000012.1 GCA_021781345.1 Pseudomonadota bacterium | reverse complement strand
TGGGCGGCGCGCTGAAGCGCCGCGAGATGCTCTCGGGTCGCCTGGCCGACGCGCTGGCATGGCTGGTGATCGCCTCGGCGGCGCTCAAGCGCTACCACGACGAACCGCGCAATCCCGACCGGCTGGACCTCTGCCGGTGGTCGCTGGAAACCAGCCTGCTGCGCATCCAGGACGCGTTGGCCGGCGTGCTCGACAACCTGCCGGCGCGGCCGGCGGCGCGGCTGGCGCGCGCGCTGGTGTTTCCGCTGGGCCTGCGCTTTCGTCCGCCCGCGGACCGGCTCACCCGGCGCGTCGCGCGGGCGATCCTGGAAGACCACGCCGCGCGCGCCTGGCTGAGCGATGACGTGTTCGTGCCACCTGCGGATGAGCCCGGCCTCGGCGCGCTGGAAGCCGCGCTGGCCAAAGCGGTGCGCGCGCTGCCGGTCGAAACCAGGCTGCGCGATGCCGTGCGTGCGGGGAAACTGCCCCGGGCACCCGGCGACCGGCTCGACGAGCTGGGCCTCGCCGCCGGCGTGATCACGCGCGATGAATATGCGCTGCTCGATGAGGCGCGCGCCGCGCGCGACGAGGTGGTGCAGGTGGATGCCTTCGATCCCGCGGTCTATCGGCAACTGCGCTGAACGCGAAGACCTGTCGTCGCCAGCGGTCGGGCACCCGCTGCGAGCGGCCGCGGAACGGACGATGATTTCGCGCGGCATTGTGAACATTCGCGGCAGGGCACGGTCCAAGCGCGTACCGGCTCGCGTCGTGCTACGTTTTCGGCACTCGGTTGCCACCTGCCATTCGGGGAGGGCTCACTCGTGCGCATCGGCCTTGTGATCGATTCCGCCTGCGATCTGCCGCAGGACTACATCCAGCAGCATCGCATCGGCATCCTGCCGATCGCCGTGCGCAGCGATTCGCAGACGTTCTCCGACGCCCGCGACCCCGATGCCACGCTGCGGTTCTTCCGCGACAGCCTGGGTGACCGCGCCCATGACGCCGAAACCATCCCCTATTCGGTCGAGCAGATCGAGCAGCTGTTTCTCGAGCGTCTGGTGATCGACTACGACTGCGTGTTCTGCCTGACCATTACCGCCACGCGCAGCCCGATCCACGCCAACGCCGCGCGCGCCAGCTTCGCCATCCTCAAGGACTACCGTCCGGTTCGGCAGAAGGCCGGCGTCGAAGGGCCGTTCCTGATGCGCGTGATCGACACCCAGACGCTGTTCGCCGGGCAGGCGCCCAGCGCGGTCGAGGCGGTGCGCCTGATCGCCGCCGGCGAGAGCCCGGGGCGCATCCGCGAGCGGCTGGAGCAGATCGCGCAGAACTCCTACGGCTACATGCTGCCGCGCGATCTCTACTACCTGCGCTCGCGGGCGCAGAAAAAGGGCGATCGCAGCGTCGGCTGGCTCAGTGCCACCCTGGGTTCGGCACTGGACATCAAGCCGCTGCTGCGCGGCTACCGCGGCGAGACCGGCCCGGTGGGCAAGGTGCGCGGCTTCGACCACGGCGCCGAAGTGCTGTTCGACTATGCCGCCGAGCGCGTGCGCGCCGGGCTGATGGTACCCGCGCTGGCGCTCAGCTACGGCGGCGAACTGGCCGAGATGCGCGCGTTGCCGGGGTATGCCGCGCTGGCCGCCACCTGCGCCGAACAGGGCGTGCCCCTGCTCGAGAGCGTGATGAGCATCACCGGCATGGTCAACGTCGGAGCCGGTGCCCTGACGGTGGGCTTCGCCGCCGAGCCGCACCCGACGACGTTCTAGTCCATTCCGTCTCAGCGTCCGATGTCGCGCAGCGATGCGCCATCCATCAGCTTTTGCTCGATGTGCTCGAGGGTGACGCCCTTGGTCTCGGGCACCAGCGCCCAGGTGAACAGCAGGAACACCGCGTTGAAGCCGGCATACAGCCAGAACGTGTTGGCGTGACCGAAGTGGTTGAGCAGGGTCAGGAAGGTGTTACCGACGATCATGGTGCCGACCCAGTTGGTGACGGTGGACACGCCGATGCCGAAGTCACGGCCCTTGAGCGGCTGGATCTCCGAGCACAGCGTCCACACCAGTGGCCCGGCCGAGAACGCGAAACCGATGACGAACACCAGCAGCATGCCGACCGCCAGCAGGCGCTCGACCTGCGTGGCCATGCCCAGATGCATCAGCAGTCCGACCACGCCCAGGCCCACGGCCATCACCACGAAGCCGGCGTAGAGGATCGGCTTGCGGCCGATGCGGTCGACAAAGCCGATCGCGATGAAGGTGGCCAGCACGTTGGTCAGGCCGACGATGGCGGTGAACCACATCGACGCGCTGGTGGCGTAGCCCATGTCGGCGAAGATGCGCGGTGCGTAGTACATGACCACGTTGATGCCGGTGAGCTGCTGCACCACCTGCAGCGCGATGCCCAGGGCCACCGAACGGCGGAAATGGCGGTTTTGCAGGAACAGCTGCCAGCCCTGCTGCGGCATGCGCAATTGATCCTCGATCGCGGCGATCTCGCGCGTGACCACGGCGGCATCGCCGCGCAGCCTGCCCAGCACCATGCGCGCTTCGTCCCTGCGCCCGCGCATCAGCAGCCAGCGCGGGCTTTCCGGCAGGCTCAGCACACCCAGCAGGAACAGGGCGCCGGGCAGGGCGATGATGCCCAGCATCCAGCGCCAACTTTCGCTGTAGCTGAAGGCGGTGTCGGACAGGAAGGCCAGGAAGATGCCGATGGTGATCATCAGCTGGTAGGTCGAGATCATCGCGCCGCGCCTGTCCTCGGGGGCGATCTCGGCCAGATACAGCGGCGCGGTGAACGCGGCCACGCCGATCGCCAGACCCAGCACCAGACGGGCGCCGATCAGTGAATCGGGCGACCACGCCGCCGCGCACAGCACGGAGCCGATCACGAACAGCGTCGCGCTGAGGATCAGCGAGCGCTTGCGTCCGAAATGGCCCGACAGCCAGGCCGCCAGCGCCGCTCCGATCGCCGCGCCCAGCATCATGCTGCTGACGATGTGCTCGATGGCGCGGTCGTCAATGGCGAAATCGTGCTGGATGAACTGCTGCGCACCGGAGATCACGCCCACATCCAGGCCGAACATCAGGCCCGCCAGCGCCGCCAGGGCGGCGGTGAAATAGACGGTGGTGCGTGCGTGCGCGACAAGCGGTTGCGTGGTGGCGTTCATTGCTCCCTCCGATGGGCGGCCGCGTTCCGCGACGCGAACCGCTGTATGCGCAGACGCCGAGCGGCGCCGACCTTCCCGAGCGACTCGACCCGATGCTGACATGGAGACCGCTGCGCGGCGAGCGCCGCATAGCACCCGCGCCCAAGTCGATCGGCACATCGGCCCGGGGCACTTATAGCGTCGATGCCGGCACCCGGGATAGGTCTTATGGCAGGGGCCGCGATGAATACGTATGCAGATCCGCCCGCCCGGGCGGGTTGTGCCCGTAAGCTCGCGCCAAGGCATCACGGCCGTTGCGCCGCCGTCCGCGGACCGGATGACGGGACCAGCGGATCGATGGCATCCGCGGAGTCGCCGCTGCAACGGCACGGCTCGAACCAGGGATCAGACGCAGTGCGCAACGACGCTCGCCAACTTCGCAACACCGATGCGCGCGATCGCGCCGACAGGGCGCCTGCGGACCGCGCGGCCGAACCGTGGTGGCGTGGCGCGATCATCTACCAGATCTATCCGCGCAGCTTTCTCGATACCAACGGCGACGGCGTCGGCGACCTTCCGGGCATCATCGACCGTCTCGACTACATCGCCAGCCTCGGCGTGGATGCGATCTGGATCGCGCCGTTCTTCCGCTCGCCGATGGCCGACTTCGGCTACGACATCAGCGACTACCGCGACGTCGACCCGCTGTTCGGCACGCTCGCGGATTTCGACCGCCTGCTCGCGCAGGCGCACCAGCGCGGCCTGCGGGTGATGATCGACCAGGTGTTGAGCCACACCTCGATCGAGCATCCGTGGTTTCTGGAAAGCCGCGCCAGCCGCGACAACCCGAAGGCCGACTGGTATGTCTGGGCCGATCCCAGGCCCGACGGCACGCCGCCCAACAACTGGCTGTCGATCTTCGGCGGCCCGGCGTGGACCTGGGAACCGCGCCGGCAGCAGTATTACCTGCACAATTTCCTGTCCTCGCAGCCCGACCTCAATTTCCACCAGGCGCAGGTTCCGCACGCGGTGCTGGACAACGTCCGCTTCTGGCTGGACCGCGGCGTGGACGGACTGCGCCTGGACGCGATCAACTTCTGCTTCCATGACCGTGCGCTGCGCGACAATCCGCCCAAGCCGCGCGATCAGCGCGTCGGCCGCGGCTTCAGTCCCGACAATCCCTACGCCTACCAGTACCACTGGTACAACAACACGCAGCCGCAGAATCTGGCCTTCCTCGAACAGTTGCGGGCCCTGCTCGACCAGTATCCCGGCGTCGCCGCGCTCGGCGAGATCGCTTCGGAGGACTCGCTGGCGACGATGGCCGAATACACCCGGCCGGGCCGCCTGCACATGGGCTACAGCTTCGAGCTGCTGAGCGATGATTTTTCATCGGCACACATCCGCTCGACGGTGGCCCAGCTCGAGCGCAAGCTGCACGACGGCTGGCCATGCTGGGCCATCTCCAACCACGACTCCATGCGCGTCGTCTCGCGCTGGGGCGGATCCGATCCGTCGCCGAACCTGGCCACGCTGCTGAGCGCGATGGCCTGCTCGCTGCGCGGGTCGGTCTGCGTCTACCAGGGCGAGGAGCTGGGTCTGCCCGAGGCCGACGTCCCGTACGAGGCCCTGCGCGACCCCTATGGCATCGCCTTCTGGCCGATGTTCAAGGGCCGCGACGGTTGCCGCACGCCGATGCCGTGGAGTGACGACGCCCAGGCCGGGTTCAGCGCTGCCTCGCCCTGGCTGCCGGTGCCGGCCGCGCATCGTCAACGCGCCGTGTCGAGCCAGGAAGCGAGCGCCGATTCGCCGCTGCATGCCTTCCGTCAGTTTCTGCGTTGGCGCAGGCGGCAGCCGGTGCTGCGCTGGGGCACGATCCAGCTGCTCGACCTGCCCGAGCCGTTGCTGGCTTTCGTGCGCCGCGGCGACGACGAGGCGCTGCTCGTCGCGTTCAACCTCGGCGCGGAAGCCGCCGACGTGCCCTTGCCCTTGCCGGCGTCATCGTCGTTGCAGCCGCTGCACGGGCACGGTCTCGCGGAAGGTCGCGCCGATGGCGGCACCCTGCGGCTGCCGGCCTACGGCGTGCTGTTCGCGCGCATCGACTGAAGCGATCTGCGATCGGCCCCCGGGGCCGCGCTGCGTGGCGGCGCCGTGTGCGCATGGCGTCTCGCCGCCGTGCTGCGCGATGGTCTTGCGCGTCGATGGCTTGCCGGAGTCGAAGCGCCGCCGCGACCGCCCACGCGTTTTGTGCGGCAGCGCAGCAGCAAACGTATGCAGTGATGAATACGTATGCAATGCCGCTTGCCGCCGCTGACGGCGGCCTACCATCGCGCCATGCATCCATGACCGTCGTGTTGCGGATGCGTGAACACGCCACGCTGCGATCACAAGATGATGTCGCACGGGTGCACCCGGTTACCTGATGTTGCCTGGAGGGGGAAATGCAAACATTCAAGCGTAATGTGCTGGCGGTCGCGATCGCATCGGCATGTCTCGGTTTCTGTGCCGTCGCGTCCGCGGCGCCCGCTCCGGCGGCGCCGGGTGCTCCCCAGAACGCCCAGGATCAGGCGCAGACGGGCGCGACCACCACGACGGCGGCCGAGCGCGAGAAGGAACAGCAGGAAAAGGCCAAGAAGCTCGGAGCGGTCAAGATCACCGGCTACATCAGCAGCATCCAGAATGCGGTCGCCATCCAGCGCTATTCAAACAACATCGTCGAGGCGGTTTCGTCCGAGCAGATCGGCAAGCTGCCCGGCGTCAGCATCGCCGACGCGCTCGGCCGCCTGCCCGGCCTGGCCGTGCAGACCCTGGATGGCCGCCCGCAGGTGGTGACCATTCACGGCTTCGGGCCGGATTTCAGCACCGCCCTGGTCAATGGCCGCGAGCAGGTCAGTACCGGCAACAGTCGCGGCGTGCAATTCGACCAGTACCCGTCGAGCTGGTTCAACAACGTGGTCGTGCATCTGACGCCCAACGCCGACCTGATCGGGCAGGGGCTCGCGGGCACGGTCGACATGCGCACCATCCGCCCGCTCGAGGTCCCTCACCCGATCGCGGCGGTGAACTACCGCTACAACTGGGACCAGTATTCCGAGCTGGCACCCGGCGGCAACGACACCGGCTACGACGTCAACGGCGTCTACGTCAACCAGTTCGCCGATCACACCTTCGGCATCACGCTCGGCGTCGACCTGCAGTCGACACCGACCCAGATCCAGCATCAGCAGCCTTGGGGTTATCCCAACACCTCGACCGGTGCCCTGGTCATCGGTGGCTCGAAGAACTACGGCATCAGCGACAACCTCAACCGCTCGGCCTTCCTCGGCACGCTCGAGTACAAGCCTTCGGACAATTTCACCAGCACGCTGGACATGACCTACGACAATTTCCGCGAGGCGCAGCAGGCGAAAGGCATCGAGTTCCCGCTGTTCTGGAGCGGCGCGCAGCTGCAGCCCGGTTACACGACCAGCAACGGCTTTGTCAGCAGCGGCACCTACGCCAACGTCAAGGGCGTGATCCGCAACGATTTCAACTGGACCCATGCCAAGGTCTACAACATCGGCTGGAACAACAAGATCCGCTTCAACGAGGACTGGTCGGCCGAATCCGACCTGAGCTACTCCCGCGCCAACCGTCACGACATCCTGGTGGAAAGCTACTCCGGCACGGGCTACACGCCGGCCAACGGCGCCACCGACACGATCGGCTTCAACGAGCTCGGCAGCGGGATGCTCTACCTCAATCCCGCGTTGAACTACGCCGGCAGCAACATCGTCCTGACCGACCCGCAGGGCTGGGGCGCAGGCGCCAATCCCTCGATCGTGCAGGCGGGCTTCAACAACGCGCCCAGCACCGAGGACTATCTCGCCAACCTGCGCCTGAGCGTGAAGCGCAATTTCTCCGATGGGCCCTTCTCGAGCCTGGTCTTCGGCGTCGATCGCGCCACCCGCAACAAGACCTACAACATCGTCCAGGATTTCCTGACCCTGCCCAATGGATCGCAGACCTTCGCGACCACGCCCATCGGCGCACAGACGGCCCCGATTCCGACCGGCGCACTCCTCAATGGCGGCAGCTGCGATCCCCTGGCCTTCATGGGCGTAGGCCCCGAGGTCTGCTACAACCCGTTGTACCTGCTCAACAACTACTACACCGTCTTCCCGACCTCGCTGTCATCGATCGCCGTCCCGCCGAACTGGAAGGTGCGCGAAAACGACGTCAAGCCGTTCTTCCAGTTCAACATCGACACCCATGTCGGTGGCGTGTCCCTGCGCGGCAACGTCGGTCTGCAGATGGTGCACACCAACCAGATGTCGGCGGGTTCGAGGGTGACGGCGGGCAATGCGGGATCCGGCTCGCAGCCGGTCATGATTCCGGTGAACGGGAGTACCAAGTACAACCGCTACCTGCCCAGCATCAACCTGGTCTTCGGCCTGTCGCCGAGCACCGATATCCGCCTGAGTGCCGCGCGGGTCCTGGCGCGCGCACGCATGGACCAGATGAATGCCAGCCTCGGCGTGAGCGGCAACATCACGCATCTCGCCTCGACCGACCCCAATACGTCGTACTTCAGCGCGTCGGGCGGCAACCCGAAGCTGCTGCCGACCATGGCCAACAACTTCAACGCCAGCATCGAGCACTATTTCGCCGACAACAAGGGCTACCTGCAGCTTTCGGCCTACTTCATCCAGCTGCATGACTACATCAATCCGAATGCGGCGTTCCTCTACAACTTCGCCGCCTTCGTGCCCGATTACCTGACCCCGGCCCAGCAGACCCAGCTCGGCACCACCTACGGCATCGTCTCGGGCCCGACCAACGACGGGCACGGCTACGTCAAGGGCGTGCAGGGCGTCGCCAGCGTTCCGCTGGATCTGCTGACACCGATGCTGAGCGGCTTCGGCTTCACTGTCAGCGCCGACTACACCAACAGCTCGCTGGTGTACGGCTCCAACCCGACGCCCATCACCGTTCCCGGCCTCTCCAAGTGGGCCGTCAACAACACGCTCTATTTCGAGCGCGACGGCTTCGATGCGCGAGTCAGCCAGTCCTATCGCAGCAGCTTCCTCGGCGAGGTGGGCGGCATCAGCGCGACGCGCATCCTCCAGACCATCCAGGGCGGCGACACCTACGATGCCCAGGTCAGCTACACCTTCCACCAAGGCCGGTTCAAGAACCTGTCGCTGATCCTGCAGGGCTCCAATCTCACCAACAAGACGTTCAAGACCTACCAGAATGGCGATCCGCGCCAGGTCCTGATCTGGGAATCGTACGGACGCACCTACTCGATCGGCGCTTCCTACAAGTTCTTCTGATCCTCTGCCCCGGTGATCGAAGCCCCGCTGTTCATCGCAGCGGGGTTTTTTTATGGGCGCGGTGCCTGGTGCGACGGGCAGCGCCGAGGCAGGATGATGCGTACTGGAGGCAGCCCCGATGAATGACGTCCGCATCCGCCGCATCGTGATCGTGGGCGGCGGAACCGCCGGCTGGATGGCGGCCGCGCTGCTGGCACGGGCGCTGGGCCCGCTGGTCGAGATCCGGCTGATCGAATCCGACGCGATCGGCATCGTCGGCGTCGGCGAGGCGACGATTCCGCAGATCCGCCTGGTCAACCAGTTCCTGGGGCTGGACGAGGACGCGGTCCTCAGGGCCACGCAGGGCACGTTCAAGCTGGGCATCCAGTTCAACGACTGGCGCCGGATCGGCGATTCGTATCTGCACGCCTTCGGCGACATCGGGCTGCCGCTCGGGCTGCTCGCGTTCCAGCATTACTGGCTTCGAAGCCGCACCCGGGCCGCGAGTGGCTCTGCACTCCCTGCGGTCGCAGGAAGCACGGGAGCGGCCGACGTGCAGGGACGCACAAGTGCCGCGGGTCTGTGGGCCTATTCGCTCAACGCCACGGCCGCCATGGCCAACCGCTTCGCGCGCATCGACCAGGTGGGCAGCAGTCCGATCAACGGCACCAAGCATGCCTACCATCTCGACGCGACCTTGTACGGAAAGTACCTGCGCCGGCACAGCGACGCACGCACCGTACGCCGGACCGAGGGCAGGATCGTCGATGTCCGCCTGCGCGCCGAGGACGGCTTCATCGAATCGGTGGTGCTGGAGAGCGGCGAGACCGTCGCCGGCGACCTGTTCATCGACTGCTCGGGCTTTCGCGGCCTGCTGATCGAGGAGGCGCTCCAGGCCGGCTAC
>JAJXWZ010000129.1 GCA_021781345.1 Pseudomonadota bacterium | reverse complement strand
GCATCTGATCGAGCAGCAGGCGCATGGCTTCGGTTTCCGCGCCAAGGCGCAGACCCTGGAAGTGCATGGCGTCTGCAAGACCTGCCATCGGGGTTGATCAGCCGGAGCGTGCCTTGACCGATTACGCGAAGTAGTCAACGCAAGGCATTGAATGAGCGATCTTGTTTCGCGGTGCGGATGGTCCGTGGCGCTGTCCACGATCGACGGTTGACTACCGGAAGAAATGTTATAATATACCAATTATCGCATTTCAGCAGCGCGACCCCACGGGGATCGCATGCGCCAAGGCAGGACAAGCCGACATCCCATGGACGCATCCGTGACCCGATCCGACGTTCCGGATATCGCGCGACCAGCGCAACCGCAGGCACTGCCTGGGCTGCTCGACCGCGCCGGCGCCGTTGCCTCGCTGCTGTGCGCGGTGCATTGCATGCTGCTGCCCTTCGTGCTGGCCATGCTGCCGCTGATCGGTCTGGAGTTCCTGGCCGGGCACACGTTCGAGCGCATATTCGTCGCGTGTGCCGCCCTGCTGGCGTCGGCCAGCCTGATTACGGCCTACCGCCGGCATCGCAAGCCGCATGCGCTGTTCCTGATGGTGCCGGGCATCCTGTTGCTGGTGTTCGGCATCGCCGTCGACCTCGACGTGCACGTCGTGATCCATACGATCAGCGTCGTCACCGGTGGCCTGCTGGTCGCCAGCGCGCACATCACCAACCTCGTCCTCGCGCATCGACACCAGCATGCGGCGTGTGCGCATGCACCGGCGCGAGCCTGACTCGATCGGGTTGTAGTCCGACATCGGGCCATGCCGGTCTGGTGGTTCGCGATCGATGTGTGCGCGGACGCCGGGTGACAGGGCGGCCAGGACGATCCCTTCGGCCCGGGTGATTGTGTAACCGCGGCGTGAGTCCTTACGCTTTGCCCATGGCACATGACCATCATCCCCATTCCCCGGGCGGCAGCCGCGGACGGCTGGCGTTCGCCCTCGCGCTGACCTGCCTGATGCTGGTCGTCGAGGTGTTCGGCGGTTGGTGGTCGGGTTCGCTGGCGCTGCTGGCCGATGCCGCGCACATGCTCGTGGACGCCGGCTCCCTTGCATTGGCGTGGGCGGCCGCTGTGTTCGCGCTGAGGCCTGCGGATGCCCGTCGCAGCTTCGGATACGCGCGGCTGGAAGTGCTGGCGGGATTCGTCAACGCACTGGTGCAGGTGCTGCTCGTCGTCGGGATCGTGTACGAGGCGATCCGGCGACTGCTGGCGCTCGACGGCATCCACATCCATTCCGGCACGATGCTGCTGGTGGCGCTGGCCGGGCTTGCGGTGAATGCCGTCGTGCTACGCAGCCTGCATGCGCACGGGGACGACGACCTGAACACGGCTGGAGCGCGCCTGCACGTGTTCGGCGACCTGCTCGGCTCGGTCGCGACCGTGCTCGCGGCGCTGCTGGTGCGCTACCTCGGATGGGAATGGGCCGATCCGGCGCTCTCGCTGCTGGTGTCGTTGCTGATCCTGCGCGGCGCATTCGTGCTGCTGAGGCGATCCTCTCACATCCTTCTGGAAGGCGTGCCGGAAGACCTGGCGCCGGAGGAGATCCGAACGGCGCTGGCAGGGGCCGATCCGGCGATCGCCGAAGTCCACCACCTGCATGTCTGGCAGATCGCATCCGGATCGCGCATGGCGACCTTGCACGCGCGCCTGCATGAGCACGGCGACGCCCAGCGGGTCCTGCGCGCCATCCAGAGGCTCGCGCGCGAACGTTTTTCGATCAGCCACGTCACCGTGCAGGTCGAAGCCAGCGATTGCCTCGATCCCGAATCGGGCTGCCGCGAACCCGGGCACGGCCACCTTCATTGACGCGGGCGTTGCGCGGTGCCGCGTCGCTGCTACCATGCCACCAGCCGCGCGTGTTGCGCGGAATCCGCACGACGACCACACGACCAGATACGGGAACCGACATGGGCAAGGGCGACAAGAAGACACGCAAGGGCAAGATCTACGCAGGCAGCCACGGCAACACGCGCCCGCATTCACCGAAGTCGAAGTCCGCGGTCAAGAAAACCGTGACCAAGGCGGCCAAGCCCGCCACCCGCGCGCCGGCCAAGAAGGCCGCCGCCAAGAAGGCGGCTCCGAAGAAGTCCGCCTAGGCCTCCGGCAGCGCGTTACCACGCAAGGGCCCCGTTCGCGGGGCCTTTTCGTTGGCAGGTTCGTCAGGCCGGCAGCTCGGCGCCGCCTGCGAACACGCGTGCGGCGAGCGTGTCCCCGATCCAGTAGGCGAGTTCGGCCGGCCGGCGCGCATGCCACACGACGAGGTCGGCGCGTCGGCCCTGCGCGAGGACGCCGCGGTCCCCGAGGCCCAGCGCGCGCGCGGCGTTGGCGGTGGCCCCGCGCAGGGCCTCCTCCGGTGTCAACCCGAACAGCGTGCAGGCCATGTTCATGGCCAGTCGCAACGAGCGCAGCGGCGAGGTGCCTGGATTGAGGTCGGTCGCGACGGCCATCGGCACGCCGTGTTCGCGGAAGCCCGCGATCGGCGGCGAGCGGGTCTCCCTCAACGCGTAGAAGCTGCCGGGCAGCAGCACCGCCACGCTGCCGGCGCGCGCCATGGCTTCGACGCCGGCTTCGTCGGTCCATTCGAGGTGGTCGGCGGAAAGCCCGTCGAACGCCGCGGCCAGTGCCGCGCCGCCGAGATTCGACAATTGGTCGGCGTGCAACTTCACGGGCAAGCCGAGTCCGCGCGCGCTCTCGAAGAATCGCCGGGCTTCCTCCGGGGTGAACGCGATGCCTTCGCAAAACGCGTCCACGGCATCGGCCAGGCGCCCTCCGGCGACGGCAGGCAGCCATTCGTCGCTGGCTGCCGCGACGAAGTCCGCGCGTCGGTCCGCGAATTCAGGCGGCAGCGCGTGCAGGCCAAGGAATGTCGTGCGCACGCTGATGCCCAGCGTCCGGCCGATGCGACGCGCGACGCGCAACATCTTCATCTCCGTTTCGAGATTCAGTCCATAGCCGGACTTGACCTCGACGGTGGTTACGCCGTCGCGCAACAGCGCTTGAGCGCGCGGCAATGATTGTTCCAGCAGCCGTGCCTCGCTCGCTGCCCGGGTCGCGCGTACCGTGGACAGGATGCCGCCACCCGCGCGCGCGATCGCCTCGTAGCTCGCGCCTTCGAGGCGTTGCTCGAATTCGTCGGCGCGCTCCCCGCCGAAGACCAGGTGGGTATGGCAATCGACCAGGCCCGGCGTGACCAGCGCCCCGTGCACCGACTCGCTCGCGAGGGCGAAAGCCTCCGGCTCGGCCGGGAGTTCGCGCATCGGACCCGCGAATACGATCGTCCCCCCACGCCAGCCGATGGCGGCGTGCTCGACCAGCCCGTATCCGGAATCGCCCGACAGCGTCGCCAAGGTGCAATCGAGCAGCAGGCGGTCGCAACGAACGGTCACGGCTTGGCGTCCGGCGCGCGCGCCCAGCGCGACTCGTACAGGTCGAAGCGGCGGTCCTTGAGGTTCTGCACCGCGCCGGCGTTGCGCGCGCGGGCAAGGTAATCCAGGCGCAGGTCGGCGAACAGCACGGTCTCGGTATTGGGCGTGGAATCGGCCGCGATGCCGTCACGCGAGAACAGGAAGTCGCTGGGCGTGAGGATGCAGCTCTGCCCGTACTGGATGTCGAAATTGTTGACGCCCGGCAGGTTGCCGACGTTGCCCGACATCACCACGTAGCACTGGTTTTCGATCGCCCGCGCCTGGGCGCAGTAGCGCACGCGCAGGTAGCCCTCGCGCACGTCGGTGCAGAACGGCACGAACAGCAGCAGCGCGCCCTGGTCGGACAGGTGCCGCGCCACCTCGGGAAATTCGGCGTCGTAGCAGATCATCACCCCGATCGGGCCGCAGTCTGTCGGGATCGTCGCCGCGCTCTCGCCGCCGGTGATGTGCCAAACGTTGCGTTCGCTGGGGGTCACGTGCAGCTTTTCGCGCTCGTGGATCGAGCCGTCGCGCAGGCACACGTAACAGACGTTGTGGATGTCGCCGTTGGGCTGTTCGGTCGGGTGCGAACCGGCGATGATGTTGATGTTGTACCGCATCGCAAGGCCGCCGAAGAGTTCCTTGACCTGCGCGGTGTAGTGGCTGAGCTTGTGGATCGCTTCGACCGGCGAGAGTTCCTCGTTCTCGATCGACAGCAGTTGTAGCGTGATCAGCTCCGGAAACGTGACGAAATCGGCGCCGTAATCCGCCGCGATGTCGGTGAAGTACTCGACCTGGGTGGCGAATTCCTCGAACGAGCGGATGCGCCGCTGCTGGTACTGCACCGACGCCACGCGCACCGACTCGGGCATGCGTTGCTGGTGCGAGGGGATCGGCGCGACCTCAGGCTGGTAGAGCAGGCGCGGATTGTTCCATTTCAGCAGCACCGCGAACCCCAGCGACTCGTGGTCGGAGGGCACGTAGTCGCGCAGGATGCCGGCCGCCTCGAAACCGTTGGACAACTGGAAGCTGAGCGTCGGGTCGCGGCGGCGTCCATCGACCACGGCCTGCACGTAGGCTTCCGCGCTGCCGTAGCGGCCGATGTTGCGGGCCAGTCCCGGGATCCGCCCGCCGAACACGATGCCGCGCAACTTGAGGTCGGTGCATAGCCGCTTGCGGGCCTGGTACAGGCGACGGCCTATGCGCATGTTGCGGTAGCCGGGATGCACCACCACTTCCATGCCGTACAGCCAGTCGCCGTCCGGCTTGTGGCGCGACGCCATGCCCCCGCCGGTGATCTGCATCCAGGTGTGCGGACGCAACGCGGTTTCCACGTCGGTGCGGAAGGTCGCGCAGTAGCCGATGATCCGGCCTTCGTATTCGGCGACGAACTGGCCTTCCGGGAAGTGCGTCTGCTGGGACTGCAGCATCTCGGCCGAATGGCCCCATTCGGCCGTGTAGACGCGCGCGGTCAGCTCGACCAGTGCCGGTACGTCCGCAGGCGTGGCGCGCCGCACCAGCAACTTTGGGGTGTGTTCACCGTTCTTCTTGGGCATGCCGTCATTATGCAGCACACGGCACCACGCCGGATTCGGCGGCGGCCGCTACACTCGCCAATCGATACGGGAGCTGCAGATGGACTCGACCTCCGCGACCGGCGGCGCAACCGTCGCGCACCTGTGGACCCCGCGCGGCTGGCAGCGGGAGGCGCGCATCGGCGACGTTGCGGGCAACGAGGTGCGCGCGCGCTTCGCGTTGCCGGGCATGCCGAACCTGCACTCGCACGCGTTCCAGCGCGCGATGGCCGGGCTGGCCGAACGCCGCGGGCCGGGCGAGGATTCGTTCTGGACATGGCGCGAGGCGATGTACGGATTCGCCTCGCGCATCGGGCCCGACGACTTGCGCGCGATCGCCGCGCAGTTGTACGTCGAGATGCTCGCGGCCGGCTACACCCACGTCTGCGAATTCCACTACCTGCACAACGCGCCGGACGGCCGGCCCTACGCCGATCCCGCGGCAATGTCGAAGGCGATCATCGAGGCCGCAAGCGATGCCGGGATCGGACTGACCCTGTTGCCCGTGCTTTACATGACCGGTGGCTTCGACGGGCGTCCGTTGTCCGAACGCCAGCGCCGCTTCGGGTTGTCGGTCGATGCGTACTTGCGACTGCTGGATTCGCTCGCTGCGCTGGAATCGCGGCAGTTGCGGGTGGGCGTGGCCCTGCATTCGCTGCGCGCGGTGCCGGAAGCCGCGATGCGCGAAGTTCTGGCGTCGCCGCCGGCCGCCGGCCGCGTGGTGCACATCCATGTCGCCGAACAGATCGGCGAGGTACAGGATTGCCTCGGCGTGCGCGGCGCGCGACCGGTGCAGTGGCTGTTCGACCATGCCGAAGTGGATTCGCGCTGGTGCCTGGTGCACGCGACCCATGTCGACGATGCGGAAATGCATGCGATCGCGCGCTCCGGGGCGGTCGCCGGCCTGTGCCCGACCACCGAGGCGAACCTAGGGGACGGGCTGTTCCCGCTGCGCGGTTACCTGGATGCAGACGGGTTCTTCGGGATCGGTTCCGATTCGCACGTCTCGGTGTCGCCCGTCGAGGACCTGCGCTGGCTCGAGTACGGCCAGCGATTGCTGGCACGCCGGCGCATCATCGCCGCTTGCAAGACCGGCGACAGCGTCGGCGAACTGCTGTGGACCTCCGCGTGGCAGGGCGGTCGCCGCGCCGTGGGCTTGCCGAACGACGTCGCGCGCGACGATTGGATCGTGCTGGACGACGCTTCGCCCTTGCTCGCAGCGCGCGACGAGCGCAGCGCGCTCGACGGGTTCCTGTTCGCCGGCAACGCGCCCCTGGTGCGCGACGTGATGGCCGGCGGCGCCTGGGTGGTGCGCGATTTCCGGCACCGCGAAGGTGAACGCATCGCCGCGGACTATCGCCGTACCGTCGAGTCGCTCGCCGACGGATGAAACGTAACGGCCGCAGGACGTCGTGCATGTCCGCGAACGCAAGGTACCAGCGACGCGGCCGGAGTTCCGAAGCCCGGCTTCCAAGGGCCGTATGGCTGGTACGGCAATTCGGTTAGCATGGGCGCTGGCTATTCCGTGACTCGGGTCCGGAGAGCCGGTCAGGTTGCCGCGCGGACAGGGTTCGTGCCAGGTCCTGCCTTGCCGGCCCAACTCGCCATGCGGTGGCGAAGCGCCAAGCATGGCGACATACTTGGGCGAGTGTCCTTCGCAACGTCCCCCGGCCACCCGAACGATGCCACCATCTGGCGACGCCGCGGACCTCGTTCGCCCGTTCCCGATCGAAATGAGGAAAACCCCGATGCAACACCGCACACTCGGACCCGGAGGTCCCAACGTCTCCGCACTCGGCCTGGGCTGCATGGGCATGAGCGACTTCTACGGTGCCCACGACGACGTCGAGTCGATCAAGGTGATCCATCGCGCGCTGGATGCCGGCCTCGACTTCCTCGATACGGCCGACGTCTATGGCCCGCACACGAACGAAGTGCTGGTGGGCCGGGCGATCAGGGGCCGCCGCGACGCAGTGTTCCTCGCCACCAAGTTCGGGATCGTGCGCGATCCCGCGGACCCCTCCAGGCGCGGCGTCAACGGGCGGCCGGAATACCTGCGCGCGGCATGCGACGCCAGCCTCGAGCGGCTCGGTACCGATCACATCGACCTTTACTACCAGCATCGCGTCGATCCGGACACGCCGATCGAGGACACGGTCGGTGCGATGGCGGACCTGGTGCGCGCCGGCAAGGTGCGCTTCATCGGATTGTCGGAGCCCTCCGCGCAAACCATCGAGCGCGCGCACAAGGTGCACCCGATCACGGCGGTGCAGAGCGAATACTCGCTGTGGACGCGCGATCCGGAGGACGGCATCCTGCAGGCCTGCGTAAAACTTGGCATCGGCTTCGTGCCTTATTCGCCGCTGGGGCGCGGTTTCCTGACCGGCGCGATCAAGAGTCCCGATGATTTCGACGCCGACGATTACCGCAGGAGCAGTCCGCGCTTCATGGGCGACAACTTCGCCCGGAATATCGAGCTCGTGGAGAAAGTGCGCGAGCTGGCGCACGACAAGGGCTGCATGCCCGCGCAACTGGCGCTGGCGTGGGTGCTGGCGCAGGGCGAGCACATCGTGCCGATTCCGGGCACCAAGCGCATCAAGTACCTGGACGAGAATCTGGGCGCGCTGGATGTTTCGTTGACGGCCCTGGAGCTTGCCGCGATCGAGGAGATCTTTCCGCGCGATGCGGCCGCCGGCGCGCGTTACCAACCATCGATGATGGGGTTGCTGCGCGGCTGAGCCGATGCCGGGGGCGCTGTGGCACCGGTCAACGCCGGTGCCGCACGGTGCGTTTATTCGTGCAGTTCACTTGGCAAGGAGAACGCGCATGCAACGCAAATCACTCTGGCTGTTGATGGTCCCCGCGGTTCTGGCAAGCCTGGCGCTTGGCGGTTGCGTGGTCGCACCGCCCCGCGCACGCGTCGTCGCGGTCGTGCCGGTGCGCGTATGGGTGCCGGGGTATTGGGCATCCGGGCACGTGTGGATCGACGGCCATTGGCGCTACCGTTGATCGAGAAGTTGATTCGCGCGCAAGCAATCACCGAACCATGGCTTGCTGCGCCGGTCAATGCCGGCGCGGCACCGCGACGAACCACGGCATGCCGCGGCAGGCGTCGGCCACGACCCAGGCCGCCGCCGTCATCGTCCAGGAGGCGACGAACTCCTTCCAGCTCGGACCGGTGATGGCGTGCATGTGGCCCGCGGCCAGCATCGGCACCCATACCAGCAGCGTGAACATGCCCATCTGCAGCGTCGCGAGCGCGGCGGCAAGTCGTGCAAAGATTCCCGTGGCCACGGCCACGCCCGCCGCGATGTAAGTACAGCCAAAAAACCATGCCCAGAACAGATGCGCCGGCAGCCAGCCGGGCACCAGCGGCGTGGTCAGATTGGCATAAACGAAATGGCTCGCGCCGAAGAAAACCAGGGCCGTGCCGAACAGCGCTCTCGCGATGCGCGATCCGTTGCTGCCGGTGGCGAAAGCGAAGCGCCGTCGATCGTGCTCGCTGGCGAACGAGGCATAAAGTGCCCAGGTCGCCGCCACGACCACCAGAGTCTCGGCACAGCCATACCAAGAACCCAGGACGGCGGGGGCGTGCAAGGCTTCCGGCAATCGCAGCAGCAGCAACTTGAGCGCGAGATAGGCGAGCAGCACGCAAGCGGAGCGGGCGATCGTGCGCGGCCACAACAGGCCCGTGCCACAGGCCAGCAAGACGATGGCGCAGAGCAAGGCGACGGCTTCTCGTGCGGGCAGGCCCTTCGGTATCGCCTGCCACGCAGGTGCGAGATCGCCCTGGACCAGTCCCAGGATTCCGAGGGCGACCAGGGTCGCCGCAAAGACCACGTGACCGACGCTTGCGATACGCATGGCCTCGTCCTGCGGTGGCGTCATGATTGACCGGGCACCGGCATGGTACAGCGGGGCGGACCGGGCCATGCGCGCCAGCCCATGGTTTCCGCGGGTGCTAGTATCGCCGGATTCCCAGACGCATGACGCCGGAGAAGCTGATGAGCGAGATCGCAGGTTTTCGCGCGGAACCCGCGCGCTGTGGATTGGTTTCGAGCTGGCTGGCGGGTGCGGTGGCATTGCTGCTGGCGCTGGGCGTGACCGGGACGGCCACCGCCCAGCCGCCCGGTGGCATCGGCCGCGGCGACCGCTACGCCGGCGCACCGTGGGCCTCGCGCTCGCCGGTGCTGGCCATGCATGGCATGGCCGCGACCGAACAGCCGCTGGCCTCGCTGGCCGCGGTCGACATCCTGCGGAGAGGCGGCAGCGCGGTGGATGCCGCGATCGCGGCCAACGCCGTGCTCGGCGTGATGGAGCCGGTGCTCAACGGCATCGGTGGCGACTGCTTCGTGATCGTCTACGATCCGAAGACGCACAAGCTCTACGGCTACAACGGCTCCGGCTGGTCGCCCAAGGGCCGCGACCTCGCCAGGATGCGCGCCGAGGTGGCGGCGGCCTACAGGAAGGCCGGCATGAAACCCTCGGACCAGATTCCGCTG
>JAJXWZ010000170.1 GCA_021781345.1 Pseudomonadota bacterium | reverse complement strand
GGCGGCCAGTACACGCACGCCGCGGTATGGCTGGCGATGGCGCTCGCCCGGCAGGGACGCATCGAGGACGCCTGGCGGATCGCGCGGATGCTGAACCCGATCCGGCACAGTGCCGATCGGCAATCCGCGCGGCGCTATCGCCTCGAACCCTACGCGCTGGCGGCTGACGTGTATGCCGCCGCCGCGCACACCGGACGCGGCGGCTGGAGCTGGTACACCGGATCGGCCGGCTGGATGTACCGGCTGTTGACCGAATCGCTGCTCGGGCTGCGGCGCGCGGGCCACCGCCTGCACATCGCGCCGCGCGTGCCCGACGACTGGACCCGCTGGACCGCGGATTGGCGCCACGGCAGCGCGCACTACCGCATCGAGTTCGTGCGCCGACCCGGCGACGCCGGCGTCGCGGACGTCAGCGTGGACGGCATCCTGCAGCCCGCCGATGCGATCGAACTCGTCGACGACGACCAAGTCCATGACGTACTGGTGCGGTTCGACCGGCGCGCGGACCGAACCTCCGCGCCTGTCGTCGACACGCACGATGCCGCGCCACGCGAGGATGCGCAAACCGGCCACCGTTGACGCCGCCCTCACGGCGTTTCCGGGACATTGTCGGCTTCGCCCCACGGAACCGCGCATGTCCGCCACGTTCACCTGCAACCTCGACGCCGCCGACGGCAAGCTCGCGCATGTCTGGAGCCATACCGTCGGCAGCGGCCACGCCCGGCTCGCCCTGCGCGCCGACTGGCAGGCCCAGATGCGCAAGGCCCGCGCCGAACTCGGCGTGCGGCATGCGCGCTTCCACGGCATCCTCGACGACGGGATGGCCACCTACCTGATCGAGTGCGACAAGGACCTGTATTCGTTCTTCAACGCCGACCAGATCCTCGATTTCCTGGTCTCGATCGGGATGAAGCCGTTCGTGGAACTGTCGTTCATGCCGAGCGCGCTGCAGACCGGCGCCGACATCGTGTTCTCCTACAAGGCCAACGTCACGCCACCTCGCGATTACGCCAAATGGGCGGACCTGATCAAGCGGCTGGTGTCGCACTGGGTCGACCGCTACGGCATCGGCGAAGTCCGCTCGTGGTATTTCGAGGTGTGGAACGAACCCAACCTCGACGCGTTCTGGAAAGGCTCGCAGGCCGACTACTTCAAGCTCTACCAATACACCGCCAGCGCGATCAAGGACGTGGACACGCAATTGCGCGTGGGCGGTCCCGCCACGGCCAACGACGAGTGGGTGCCGGAATTCCTTGGCTTCTGCGAGAGCCGCAAGCTGCCGGCGGACTTCGTGTCGACCCACCACTACCCCACCGATGCGTTGGGCAAGCCCGGCGACGACACCGAAACGCAACTGTCCGACGCACCGCGCGACGTGTTGATCCGGCGCGTACAGGCGATGCGCAAGACCGTCGGCGACCGCATGCTCTGCTACACGGAGTGGAGCAGCTCGTCCAATCCGTTCTTCCCGTTCCACGACGAACCCTACGCCGCCGCGTTCCTATTCAAGAACATGCTGGACGTGGCCGACCTGGTGCACTGCTACAGCTGGTGGACGTTCTCGGACATCTTCGAGGAAAACTACTTCGCGTCCACACCCTTCCACGGCAGCTTCGGCCTGCAGACCATCCACGGCATCGCCAAGCCCGCCTATCGCGCGATGCAGTTGCTGCACGGACTCGGCGACGCGCGCCTGCCGGTGGCGGGCTCGCATCCCACGGTCGACGCCTGGGCGGTGCGCGCCGACGGCAACCACCTCGACCTGCTGCTGAGCAACCACGCATTCCCGCACCACAGCATCGCCGATGAAACCGTGACCTGGCACGTGCAGGGTTCGCGCAGGGCGAAAGGCGCGAGCGTGCGCCGCGTCGACGATACCCATTGCAACAGCCGGCAGGCGTGGGTGGACATGGGTTCGCCCGACTATCTCGACTCGACGCAGGCTGCTGAACTGGACCAGGCTTCGCAACTCAGGGCCGAAGCCGTGGCCGTGAACGCCCGGGACGACGGCTTCGACATCCGGCTCGAGCTGCCCCCGCACGGGATCGCCGCCGTGCGCGTGGAACTGGCATAGGCACCCCGCATGGCCAAGTCACGTGGCGCCAACGCGCACGGTTCGGACGACGACGAGGCGATGCTGGAGGACCTGCAGCGCAAGGCCTTCCTTTATTTCGAGCGCCACGCCAATCCACAGACCGGACTGGTGCTGGATTCTACGCAACCCGGCCAGCCGGCCAGCATCGCGGCGGTCGGGTTCGCGCTGTCCTGCTATCCGATCGCGATCGAACGCGGCTGGATGCTCTACCACGAAGCGCTCGCGCTCACGCTCGCCGCGCTGCGCTTCTTCGACGAGGCCGACCAGTCGGGCGCCAGGGACGGCGTCGGCTACAAGGGATTCTTCTATCACTTCCTGGATGCCGCGAACGGCAAGCGGGCCTGGAACTGCGAGCTTTCCACCATCGACACCGCCCTGCTGCTGGCCGGCATGCTGCACGCGGCGCAGTATTTCGCGGGCGACGGCGACGACGAGCGCGAGATACGGACGCGCGCGCAATCGATCTACGCGCGCGTGGACTGGCGCTGGGCGCAGAACGGACAGGACGCGATCGCGCTGGGCTGGAAGCCGGAGTCCGGTTTCCTCGCCAATCGCTGGCTGGGCTACAACGAGGCGATGGTCCTTTACGTGCTGGCACTGGCGGCGCCGGAGTTTTCGGTGACGGCGGACGCGTACCACGCATGGACTTCAACCTTCAACTGGAAGCGCATCTACGGCCACGAAGTGCTGTATGCCGGCCCGCTGTTCATCCACCAGTTTTCGCACATCTGGCTGGACTTGCGCGGCCTGCAGGACAAGTTCATGGCCGCGAAGAAGACCGACTACTTCGAGAACAGCCGGGTGACCGCGCACATCCACCGCGAATACGCGATGCGCAACCCGCACGGATTCGACGGCTACGAAAAGAACTGCTGGGGCTTCACCGCCAGCGATGGTCCGGCCGACGCGACCGAGAAATTCCACGGCCACGACCAGAAGTTCTACGACTACATCGCGCGAGGCGCACCGTTCGGCCCGGACGACGGCACCATTTCGCCGTGGGCGTCGATCGCCTCGCTACCGTTCGCGCCGGAAATCGTGCTGGACCAGATCCGCCACCTCGAAGGCCTGATCGGCCACAGCCCGGCCGGTTACGGCTTCCACGCCTCGTTCAACCTGTCGTGGGCCGAACCGGAGGCCACCGGCGTGATGTGCACGATGATCGACGGCCAGCAAAAGCGCGCCTGGGTCTCGCCGTGGCACTTCGCGCTGAATCAGGGACCGATCGTGCTGATGATCGAAAACTACCGCACGCGCATGGTTTGGAACCAGATGCGCGAATGCGCGCCGATCAAGCTGGGCCTGCAACGCGCCGGCTTCAGCGGCGAATGGCTGGGGCAGGTCGCAAACGCGAAGCAGCGTGGAGAACGTCCCCGCACTCCGGAAGACGGGCAGCGGTGAGGGTACGGGTTTCGCAACACATTCGGCAACGCGCGATCGCGAACCGCCGTACGGCTCTGCTCGCCACCCTCTCCCGGACGAGAGCACAAGGCGCGCGGCCCGTCTCTGCTCTTTCATTTGAACCCAAGGAATAAGGAGGCGCCATGAACACCCCTTCCAGTCCCGGTCGCCTGACCGGCCAGAACGCACTGGTCACCGGTGCCAACTCCGGCATCGGCGAAGGCATCGCGCGCGAGCTCGCCGCGCAGGGCTCCAACGTGGTGGTCAATTACGTGGTTCAGCCCGACGTCGCGCAAAAGGTTTGCGACGACATCAATGCGGCAGGCGGCGGCAAGGCCACCGCGATCCAGGCCGACGTCAGCAAGGAAGACCAGGTGCAGGCGATGTTCGCGGAGGCCATCAAGCAGTTCGGCACGCTCGACATCGTCTGCTCCAACGCCGGCATCCAGCGCGACGCGAAGCTGGTGGACATGACCCTCGAGCAATGGAACCAGGTCATCGGCGTCAACCTCACCGGCGCGTTCCTGTGCGCCCGCGAAGCCGCGCGCGAATTCACCCGGCGAGGCATGCGCGACGTATCCAAGGCGCTCGGCAAGATCATCTTCACCAGCTCCGTGCACCAGGAAATCCCGTGGGCGGGCCACTGCAACTACGCCACCACCAAGGGCGGTATCATGCAGTTGATGGAGTCGATCGCGCAGGAACTCGCGCCACAGAAGATCCGCGTCAACTCGGTCTGCCCCGGCGCCATCGAAACCGCGATCAACCGCAAGGCCTGGGATACCCCGCAGGCCGCCGCCGCGCTGGAAAAGCTCATCCCCTACGGACGCATCGGCGTGGCCGCCGATATCGCGAGGGTCACCGCATGGCTCGCCTCGGACGAAGCCGACTACATCGTCGGTACGTCGATCTACGTCGACGGCGGCATGACGCTGTATCCGGGCTTCGCGACCGGCGGGTAAGCCCAGCCCACTATGCGTGGACGCGCATGAACTCCGCGCACAGCGCTTCCATCCCGGCACGATCATCGTCGTCGAAGCGCGCCACGTGCGGCGAATCAACGTCCCACACGCCCAGCAACGAACCGTCGGCGCGCACCAGCGGCACCACGATTTCCGAGCGCGAGACGGCATCGCAGGCGATGTGGTCGGCAAACGCGTTGACGTCGGCCACGATCTGGGTCTGCCGCGAGCGCGCGGCCGTGCCGCACACGCCGCGCCCGAGCGCGATGCGCACGCACGCCGGCTTGCCCTGGAACGGCCCGACGACCAGCCCGTCGCCATCGAGGAAATAGAACCCGCACCAGTTGATTTCGGGAAGCGCGTGCCAGGCAAGCGCGGCGAAGTTGGCGGCGTTGGCGACCAGGTTGGTCTCGCCGTGAAGCAGGCCGCGGACCTGCAGGGCCAGTTCGGCGTACAGCGTCGGCTTGTCGGATGCAACGATGGGAGCGGCTTCGAACATTCTGCGTGCACTCGATCGAGGGAATTCAAGTCGAGCGGCGCGCGCCTCTTACGCGTCCGCTCGAACGAAATGCGGTCTATTATCGCGCGATGACCGACGCCGTGCCGCAGGCCATCCTTGAGGCGCGACAGGAGCGCGCCGAAAGCGCGCGCCTGGACAATTTCGTGGACGGCGCCTTTGCATTCGCGATCACGCTGCTGGTGATCAGCGGCGCCAGCCTGCCGCAGAACGTCGCGGCATTGGAACACGCGCTGCGTGGCGTCCCCGCGTTCGCGGCCTGTTTCGCGCAACTCGCCTGGTTCTGGTACGCCCATGTGCGCTGGCGCGATTCGGTGCGCCTGACCGACAGCACGAGCCTGCTGTTGTCGCTGTTGCTGGTGTTCTTCGCGTTGATCTTCGTGTTTCCGTTGCACCTCGTGTTCGGCGCGCTGTTCTACGGCATCAGCAGCGGCGAGCTGTCGGCCGGATCCTACTCGACCGCAGCCGGGTTCGGCCTGCACGACACCGCGGCGCTGTTCGTGTGTTACGGACTTTCGTTCGCCTGCATGGCCGGCACCCTGTGCGCGCTTTACGTGCACGGCGTGCGGGCGGCCGGCCGCAGGACCCGCGAGGAGTCCATGCGTCTGCGGGTCAAGGCGGCCACCTGGGGATTCGTCGCCATGATCGGCGTGCTCTCGATGCTGATGGCGATTTTCCTGCCCACACGGGCCGGCTGGGTCGTGGGTGTGCCCGGATTCAGCTATTTCCTGCTTTCCTTGACCGGGCCGGTGGCGCACCATTACCGCAAACACCTGGAAGCGACGTTGCCACCATGAAACCACGCGGCGTATTCATCACCGGCACGGACACCGGCATCGGCAAGACTTGGGCCGCCTGCTCGCTGCTGCAGGCATTGCGCGCGGCCGGCCTGCGCGCGACCGGCATGAAGCCGGTCGCCAGCGGTTGCACGCAGACCCCGGACGGGCTGCGCAGCGACGACGCACTGGCGCTGATCGCGGCCAGCGACCCCAAGCCGGAACGCTACCGGGACTGCAATCCGTTCGCCTTCGTGCCGCCCGTCTCGCCGCACATCGCCGCGGCGGAAATCGAGGAGGAGGTGACCCTGCCGCCGATCGAGGATGCCTACGACAGCATCGGCATGCTGCACGCCGACGCGATCGTGGTCGAGGGCGTGGGCGGCTGGCTGGCGCCGATTTCCGAATCGCTGCGCGCCAACGCCATCCCGCGGCAACTGCAGCTGCCGGTGATCCTGGTGGTCGGCCTGAAACTCGGTTGCCTCAACCACGCCCAGCTGACCGCGCGCGCGATCCACGCCGACGGCTGCGAACTGCTCGGCTGGATCGGCAACCGCGTCGACCCTGACCTGCTGAACCCCAAGGAAAACCTGGTGACGCTGAATCGCTCGCTGGCCGCGCCCTGCCTCGGCGTGATCGGGCACGGCGTCGAGCCGATCTCCGCCGCGGCCGCGCTGCGCGACGCCGCCGACGCGGTGATGGCCTTCGGGCGCTGACCCGCCGGTCCTCGGCGGGCGTCGCGTCCCTCGTTGCGCGGGGAAAACCGCGCCCATACTCCGTTGCCCGCCACTTTCGAGTCCGGGCGCGCGGCGGCGCGACCCGCGGCATGGATGGCACCCCGGCCCCGATCAAGGCATCATGGACGGCCAGCCTCCGCGGCAACCGCTCGGGACCGGAGGCCCGCCCCCTTCGCTTCCGGAGTTTCCCTTGAGCCAAGCCCAACGGTATTACATCACCATCGACGACCTCGCCAACGCGCGTGGCCCCGACCCCGACCTCGCGTTCCGGGGTTCCTCGCCGCAGAGCTTCGCCGAGGCGCTGCAGGAAGCCTTGCGCAAGCCGGTGCTGTTCGAGCGCTGGAAATCCCTGCAGCCGGATCCCGACGACGTCGACCGGTCGCTGGAGCCGGTCGATCCGGACGCCGTCGTCACCGCCCGGCAGGACGACCTGCACACCGACGTGGAAGTCGTCACCTCGCTGGCGCATGCGGTCTTGCGCCACCGCCTGTTCATCCTGATCGGGGCCCACTGGCAGTTGCGCGATGTCGCATCGGCCTGACCGCCCCACGCCGTGAAAGGAGTTATCCGATGCAAGGTTTCCAGACCAAGATCCTCGCGTGCGCCTGCTGCGCCCTGCTCGCCGGAGGTGTCGGCGTGAACGCGTCCGCCGCCGTGCCGGCCGCGACCACCACCCGCGCGCCTGCCGCCAAGACCGCCGGCAATCCGTTCTTCCAACCCTCGACGCTGCCGTTCGGCACGATGGACTTCGGCAAGGTCAAGGACGCCGACTACGTGCCCGCCATCGAGGAAGGCATGCGGCGGCAGATGCGCGAGATCGACGCGATAGCCGACAATCCCGCGCCGCCGACCTTCGACAACACCATCGTCGCGATGGAGAAGACCGGGCAGATGCTGACCCGCGTGATGAACGTGTTCAGCCTGTACACCGGTGCCGACACCAATCCGGGACTGCAGAAGATCTCCGAACAGGAAGCGCCCAAGCTGGCTGCGCACCAGGACGCGATCTACCTCAACGCCAAGCTGTTCGACCGCATCCGGAGGGTCTACGACGAGCGCGCGAAGCTGAAGCTCGATCCCGAATCCGAGCGTCTCCTCGAAGTCGATTACCAGGAGTTCGTGCTCAACGGCGCCAAGCTGTCCAAGGCCGACCAGGCAAAGCTCAAGCATTACAACGAGCAGATCTCGACCCTGACCACCCGGTTCGGCAACAAGCTGATCGCGGCCACCAAGGCCGGCGCGCTGGTGGTCGGCGACAAGGCCGACCTCGCCGGCCTGTCTCCGTCTCAAGTCGATGCCGCCGCGCAGAATGCCAGGGCCCGCGGCCTCAAGGGCAAGTGGGTAGTCGCGCTGCAGAACACCACCCAGCAGCCGGATCTCGCATTCCTCAAGGATCGTGCGATCCGCCACCAGCTCTACGAGAACTCGATCGACCGTGCCGAAAAGGGCGGCGCCGACGATACCCGTTCGACCATCGCCGAGATCGCGTACCTGCGCGCGCAGAAGGCCCGGCTGCTCGGCTTCGACGACTACGCGGCGTGGAAGATCAAGGACCAGATGGCCAAGACCCCGCGCGCGGCGATCGATTTCCTCGACCAACTGGTGCCGGCCGCCAAGGCGCGCGCCGCGGTGGAAGCCGCCGAGCGCCAGCAGATGATCGACAAGGACCAGAAGGCGCTGGGCCAGCCATCCTTCAAGCTCGAACCGTGGGACTGGGAGTTCTACGGCCAGCAGGTGCAGAAGGCCAAGTACGACCTCGACGATTCCGAGGTGCGTCCGTACTTCGAACTGCACAACGTGCTCGTGAACGGCGTGTTCTATGCCGCGCACGAGCTCTACGGCATCAGCTTCAAGCAGCGCAAGGACATCCCGGTCTGGAACCCCGACGTGCTGGTGTACGAGGTGTACGACGCCAACGGCAAGCCGCTGGGGCTGTTCTACGCCGACTACTTCAAGCGCGACAACAAGGCCGGCGGTGCGTGGATGAGCGACATCGTGCATCCCAACACGCTGCTGCACCAGGCGCCGGTGATCTACAACGTCGCCAACTTCACCAAGCCCGCGCCCGGCCAGCCGGCCCTGCTGTCAATGGATGACGTGGTCACGATGTTCCACGAGTTCGGCCACGCGCTGAACGGCTTCTTCGCCGACACCAAATACCCGAGTTTGTCGGGCACCGACACCGCCCGCGACTGGGTCGAATTCCCCTCCCAGTTCAACGAACACTGGGCGACCTATCCGCAGGTGTTCGACCACTACGCTGTCGACTACAAGACCGGCAAGCCGATGCCGAAAGCACTGGTCGCGAAGCTGCGCAATTCGCGCATGTTCAACAAGGGCTACGACATGACCGAGCTGCTGGAAGCCGCGCTGCTCGACATGTCCTGGCACACGCTGCCCGCGAGCGCGCCCAAGGTGGCCAACGTCGACGCCTTCGAGACCAAGGCGCTCGAGGACAACCACATCCTGGTGCCGTACGTGCCGCCGCGTTACCGCAGCACCTACTTCCTGCACATCTGGGGCAACGGTTACGCCGCCGGCTATTACGCCTACCTGTGGACCGAGATGCTGGCCGACGACGCCTACGCCTGGTTCGGTGAACACGGCGGCCTGACCCGCGCCAACGGTGACCGCTTCCGCAAGATGATCCTGTCGCGCGGCAATACCGTCGACCTCGCCGACCTGTACAAGGCCTGGCGCGGACGCGCACCCAACATCGACGCGATGAAGAAGGATCGCGGCCTGGAGTCTGGCAAGCCGTAAAACCGGCTGTCCGTGCTTGCACGACGAAAAGGCCCGCTTCGCAGGCTGTGTCAAAACTCACTTGATGCAGCCAAAGCGGCACGGTTGAGCGACAATGCCCTCGGAACCCCGAGGGCATTGTCGTTATGGGCCACATCATTGGCGAAGGGCGTGGACAGAGCGCGTTGTTTCCACTGTGCCTGGAGGACTTGATCCCCGCCGATCATGCGTGCCGGGTGATCGATGCCTTCGTGGACAGTCTGGCGATGGAAGCGCTGGGGTTTGCGCGCAGCCGGCCGGCACGGGACGACCGGGTTACGATCCGCGCGATCTCTTGAAGCTGTATCTGTACGGTTACCTGCAGCAGGTTCGCTCCTCGCGCCGGCTGGAGGCGGAGTGCCGGCGCAACGTGGAAGTGATGTGGCTGCTGGGCCGGCTGGTGCCCGATCACAAGGTGATTGCGGAGTTCCGC
>JAJXWZ010000059.1 GCA_021781345.1 Pseudomonadota bacterium | reverse complement strand
GCCGCGTCTTCATGCTCTTGCCGTCGTCCGCGGGCGGTGTCCAGCCGGCGGGATGCCAGCCGTTGGGTGGAACGCGAAACCCGAAGGCACCCGCCGACATCGCCAGCAGGTAGATCACGCCCATCACCATCAGGGTTGGCGCCACGCCCTGCGGGCTGCCGGCGCCGAAGTGCTTCATCAGGGCGACCGCCAGGGGCGCGCCGATCATCGCGCCACCCCCGTAGCCCATGATGGCGAAACCGGTCGCCATGCCGCGACGATCGGGGAACCACTTGATCAGAGTTGATACCGGCGTGATGTAGCCGAGCCCCTGGCCGATGCCGCCAATGAAGCCGCAGCCGAGGTAAACCAGCCACAGCTGATGGATCGACACACCGATCCCGCCGAGGATCAGTCCGCCGCCCCAGCACAGGGCCGCGATGAAGCCGGCCTTGCGCGGCCCCGCATGTTCCAGCCACCCGCCCCAGAGGAAGGCGGAGATGCCGAGCATGGCGATGAAGGTCTCGAAGATATGGGTGACTTGCGCCACCGACCAGTTGCAGCTGGTCGAGGTCAGGGCGCCAAAGAATCCGATGGCGTTGCAACTGAGTGCGCCCGATCCACCCAGCAGCTTGCTCATCGGCAGCCAGAACACCGAGAAGCCATAGGCCATGCCGATGCACAGGTGGATTGCGAGTGCGGCTGGCGGTACCAGCCAGCGGTTGAAGTTGGGGCCGGCGACGGTGCGGTCTCTGGACAGCAGACCTGCATTGCCAGCCCCACGCGACGCGACGTCGGTTGCCACGCTTGCCATAGGTCCTCCCCCGAAAGCGTTGATTGGACAACGATGAGAACAGGCTGTGCCGTACATATGCACAACCGTCGATCATAGGCAGGCCTCGCGCCTGTACTACCCGACCTTCGTCGATCAATAGGCTATAAAGAGCCATTGAGAGTGGTCGTCGATTCGACGTTGGCGGAGGCGGACATGTTCGAGGTCCACATCGGCACCCACATGACGGTGAGCCGCGGCGAGGACAGCCAGCTGACCCCGCAGCTGCTGGGGCTGCTGATCGGCGTGCACGAGTCGGGCTCGATCGCGCAGGCCGCCGCGCGCGCGGGGCTGTCCTATCGCTATGCCTGGGGCCTGCTGCGCGACGGCCAGCGCCTGTTCGGCACGCCGCTGGTGCGTCCCTCGCGCGGGCGCGGTGCCCGTCTGAGCGCGCTCGGCGAGCGGCTGGTCTGGGCCGACCGGCGCGTGACGGCGCGGCTGTCACCGCTGCTGGAGAGCCTGGCCACCGAGATCGAAGCCGAGCTCGAGCGCGCGATTTCCAGCGAGCGCTCGATTCTGCGCCTGCAGGCCAGCCACGGCTTCGGCGTCGAGACGCTGCGCCACTTTCTGGCACGCGAGCAGATTCCGCTCGATCTGAAGTACCGCAGCACCCGGGAAGGCCTGGGCGCGCTCGCGACGGGTGGCTGCGAGCTGGCCGGCTTCAATGTGCCGATCGGGGCGCTTGAGAACGCCGCGCTGGACAACTACCGGCCCTGGCTGCTGCCGGAGCGTCATCGCGTGGCCCATCTCGCCACACGACGCCAGGGCCTGATCGTGGAGCGCGGCAATCCGCTCCGGATCGGCGCCTTGCCGGACCTGTGCCGCGAAGGTGTGCACTTCGTCAATCGCCAGCCGGGATCGAGCACGCGCATGCTGTTCGATCTGCTCGTGCAGCGTGCCGCGCTGGCGCCCGCCGACATCACCGGCTACGACAGTTACGAATACACCCATCCAGCAGTGGCGGCTTATGTCGCCAGCGGCATGGCCCATGCCGGCTTCGGGCTGGAGACTCCTGCACGCCGCTTCGGGCTCGACTTCGTGCCGATGGTGACCGAACGCTACTTCCTGCTCGGCGACGCTTCGGTGCTCGAGTCAGCGGTGATGCGCGACGTGCTGGCGATCATGCGCGACGACGCCTTTCGCCAGGCCGTCAACGCCTTGCCGGGCTACGACGCCAGCTTCTGCGGACAAGTGCAGACGTTGCCGCAGGCGTTTGCGGCTTTTGCCGGGTGATCATCGAGCCGGGCGGCTTCGAGGGATGGCGGATCCGCCCGACGCACGGGCGCCGTGCGGATCGGTCGGCGAACTTTCGCGTCGTCCAGGCCCCGCTTTCCCCCAAGGCCTGGGCGACGCGAGGGGGCGGTACGGTTCCGGTCGCAGCCCGACCGATCGAGCAGCAGACTCCATTAGAACGCGTACTTCGCCGACGCCCCGATTCCGTAGTCCGGACTGCCGTTGGAGAAGCCGCTCAGCACATAGCCCTGCAGCGACCACGCGGTATCGACCTTGTGGTTGTAATAGAGCGTCGCCTCGCGGCGCGAATAGCCCGCCGTCGACGGCCGCTGCTGATAGAAGACGTACAGGCCGGCACTGTCGTCCGCGTCCATCTTGTAGTTGACGCCGGCGTTGGCCAACCAGACGTTGCGCAACTGGATGTAGGTCGAACTGCCGAGGTCGGTGTAGCCGACGCCGCCAAACGCGGTCCAGGCATCACCGAAGCCCTTGTACGCATCGACTTCGGCGCCGTAGTCGTTCTGGCCGGTGCCGAGGCCCTTGTTGGCGTCGGCCGTGCCGAACTTGACGCGTCCGGTCAGGTCGAGACCGAACTGCGACGCGGTGTCGTTGACGAGATGGTAGGTCGCCTGCGCGGTGACGTCACCGAGTCCCGAGGCGGTCCCTGAAGTCGTCGTGCCTCCAGTCCCGAGCAACCGGCCGAGGCCGCGGCCCAGCGGGTTGTTGTTCTTGATGATGCCGATACCCGGAATCACGTTGGGCGGTCCGGATACCCGGATCCACGGCACGGTCACGCGAAACGACCAGGCCTGGCCGCTGTAGCCCGCCGTGAACGGGACATCCCAGATCGTCGTGCTGGTGGGCTGGCCATACGTGCCGCTGCTGTAATCGAAACCCGAGCTGGCGTAGAACGTGCCGCTGTCGGCGGCGTGGACCAGCGGGACAGCCAGCGCGGTCAGCGCCAGGGCACACGAAAGGCGCAGCAGTCGATTTCTCTGCATGAAGTTGCTCCGGTTGGCGAAGAGAGCCGGGCGGGCACACTCGGCCCGCCCGGTGGGGCTGTTGCGAGAACGCGGACGATCAGCCGCCGCCGCCGATGCCGACGTGCACCGGAATATTCGGCCGCACCACGGCGGGCACGTTCGGCCGCTGCGGCAGATTCACGCGTGCCGGCAACGTGGCATGCAGCGACGCATTGGCGGCCGCGTTGGCGGACGCATCGGTGCCCGTGCCGACACTGCCATGCACGCCCGCCTGGCCGTGCATGCCGGCCTGACTGTTGCCGGTTTCGGAGGCACTGACCAGGTCGCCCAGCTTGAAGCCGAGACCGTTGGCGATCTGGCCCCAGCCCTGGCCCTGCTGGCGCATCGCCAGCACGCCGTGGAGTGGAACGGAGCCGTTGGCACTCGTCAGCACCCCTCCGTTCAACGCCGCCTCGATCTGTTGTGGTGTCGGGTTGGTGATGCCGTTCTTGGCGAGTTCGGCCTTGGCCAGCGACAGCGCGATGTTGACCTCGCCGTAGCCCATGGCCTTGGTGGTGGGGGTGATGGTGGTCTGGGTCAGCGCGCCGGCGGCATCGGTCGAGGTGAGCACGAACGCCGAGCCCGAGCGCAGACCGGCGACGAGGGCGGCGGCGTTGCTCTGCGAACCCGCGAAATCCGCATAGCGGGTCGCAAGATGCGCCGTCTCGTTGGATGTCGCGCCGACAGAAGCGCCTGCATGCGTGGGGTTGCCGGCAATCGCGGGAGTCGCCGCAAGGGTTCCCAGTGCCAGAGCGCATGCAACAGTCAGTGTACGAGAGCGGGTTTTCATAGGGATCTCCACGTAAGCCAAGGGGGGCTAGCGAGTTCCGTACTGCGCCACCGCTCCGATCGGGCCGCTCGCTGCGGTCCGGGGTGGCGCTCGCACACAGCTACCAAGCGGGTGGTTCCGGGGGCAAGCGTACGGAGCGAAAGCGTTAGGAATTCGTTCACCGGGCGGTGGCATGGTGTTCAGGTTGCCCGGCAGCCCCCAACCCACGAACGAAGCCGAGGCGTCGGGAGCGGGAATCGCGGCGGGCAATGGGTGCGTGACTGATCCGCCTATACTTGTCCCGTCTCGGGAATGAGTTGTTGCCGGCGCGGTGGCTCCTTCCTGACGTCGCAGAGGATCCGGTCTCGATGCGAATCCGGATGTGTGCAACGGCACCTCCGAGCGCATGCCCGAGTGACACCGCATCCTCACCCCCGCAAGCCGGACCACACGGGCGCCGTGGTCAGCCCCTTGTTGCCCAGATCGGATCCCGTCATGGACATCTTCAAGAGCTTTACCGCCGAGGTCGCGCACCGCCTGCCGAACGTGCCGCCGGGACACAAGTGCGCGCGCCTGCATGGCCATTCGATCCGCATCGAAATCCGCGTCAGCGGCGAACCCGATCCGGTACGGGGCTGGGTTTGCGATTTCGCGGACCTGAAGGCCGCGTTCGGCCCGCTCCACGAGCAACTCGACCATCACTATCTGAATGAGATCCCGGGACTCGAAAATCCGACCAGCGAGGTGATCGCGCGCTGGATCTGGGAACGCCTGGCGCCGATGCTTCCCGGCCTGTCCGAGGTGATCGTGCACGAGACCTGCACCGCGGGTGCGCGTTATCGCGGTGACTGATCTGATGCGGCGCAATGCCGGCTGATTGGGTTTCAGTAGCCGTATGGATACATGAAATCAACCAGTTGAAGACGTTCTGTTCGAACACTCAGCGCCGTTCGTCGGATTTATGTTGCGTCGCAACATCATCGCGCTCATCATGCTCACCACCCCCGATCCACCAGAGGATGACCCCATGAACATGTCCTGGACCCACCCCGCATTTGATTACAGCCGCCAGCTGGCCGAATCTGCCGCCAAGGCGCAGGGCTATGGCCTCGAGCTGGCCGAGCAGATGTTCGCGCTGCAGCTGAAGTCCGCCGAGCAGCAGGTCGCCCGCATCGGCAGTCTGACTCGCGAAGCATTGGCCGTGCGCGATGCCGCCAGCGCCAACCAGCTGTGGAGCCGCAGCGTCGAAGCGGCGCGTGCGCACACCGCCGATCTGGCCGCGACCCAGCAGGAGGCCGCCGAGGCCGCACTGAAGAGCGCCACGGCGTTCGGTGACCTGGCGCGCAAGCAGTTCGAAGCCGCGCAGACCACTTGGGCCGCTGCCCAGGCCTGATCGACCGCTCCCCCGCGCGCCGTCGCCTCCCCCCTTGGCGGCCGCGCGCACCCTGCGCCGGGACCGAGCTTGCTCCGTCCCGGCGTTTTTTCGTGCCGCTTGCGCGTGCTGCGACAGTCTGTCGCACGATCGGTGTCGAGGTTGTTTGCGCAACTCGGCCTGGCTGTCGCCTGCCCCCGTCACCGCGAGCCGGCGGCTCCGGAGCCGTCGTGCGGACGCGCTGGCCGTGCCTGCCAGGCCGTGTCCGCCGCGGCCTGGAGCGCGCGCCATTTCGCGAATTCCTGCGGCCACGCGGCACCGACACCGTCTTGCTGCCGCAAACGGGTGGATGCTATCCTTTTCAAGCTAGGCGACACGGTTTGCTGGCCGTCCGGCCGGCGCGAACGCCGCGCGGAGCGACCTATGCGCAATTCCATCGCGCACGGACGAAGCGTGGCGCTGCGCATGGTTGCCTTGCAGCTCACGGCAACGGGGCTGCTGGCGTTTGCATTGTCGTTGCACGGTATGCGGTCGGCTCTGGCCGCCGCGGTGGGCGGCGCTGCGGTTGCGCTGGGGAATGCGCTGTTTGCCTTGCGTCTGTTCGGGGCCGGGCCGGCTCCGGTGCGCAGGCCGCTGCAGGCGGCCTACGTGGCGGAGGCGCTGAAGTGGGCTTGGCTGGTGGCGGTACTTTATCTCGCCATCGCCGTGTGGAGGCTCGACTTCCTGCCGCTGATCGCCGGTGTGCTCTTGGCCCAGTTTGCGTTCTGGCTTGCTCTCGTCGTTTTCAGGTGACCCGATGGCAGAATCCGCCGAACAAGCCGCTGGCGGCGGCATGACGGAATACATCCACCACCATCTGCACAACCTGCAATGGCACGTGGGGTCGGGGGTGTTCTCGGTCATCAACATCGACACCGTGGCGGTCACACTGCTGCTGCTGGCTGTGTTCCTGGGCGTGTTCATCACCGCCGCGCGGCGGGCGAGCGCCGGCGTGCCCGGGCGCTTCCAGGCATTCGTCGAGATGGTCGTCGTCGGCGTCGACGAGCTGGTGCGCGAGACCTTTCACGGCTCCAGCAAGCTGATCGCACCGCTCTCGCTGACCATTTTCGTGCTGGTGTTCATGATGAATTTCATGGACCTGGTTCCGGTGGACCTGTTGCCCTGGCTGGGCCGCGCCTCGGGATTGCCTTACCTGCGCGTGGTGCCGACGGCCGACCTCAATACCACCCTGGGCATGGCCCTGACCGTATTCCTGCTGATCCAGTATTTCGGCCTCAAGCACAAGGGGCCGGGACTGTTTTTCAAGGAGATGTTCACCGCGCCGTTTCACGCGCATGGCTTCATGGCCATCCTGCTGGCACCGGTCAACCTGCTGCTGCGGCTGATCGAGGAGGCGGTGCGACCGGTCTCCCTGAGCCTGCGACTGTTCGGCAACATGTATGCGGGCGAGCTGATCTTCATCCTGATCGCGGTGATGACCCTGGGGGCCGGCCTGGCGCATGGCATGACCTATGTGATGGGGCCCGTCCAGGGGATGGCCGATTTCGTCTGGACGGTCTTTCACATTCTGATCATCACCCTGCAAGCCTTCATTTTCATGATGCTGACCGTGGTCTATCTGAGCATGGCGGCGGAACACCACTGAGTTTCACCCAACGATCTGAATTCTCACTACGGAGAGCACCATGGAGCACGTCACTTCGATCGCCAATGTCATGGGCATGACCATGATTGCCGCCGGCCTGCTGATCGGCCTGGGCGCGCTTGGGGCCGCCATCGGTTTCGGCATTCTCGGCGGCAAATTCCTCGAGGGCGCATCACGTCAGCCCGAGTTGACGCCGATGCTGCAGGTCAAGATGTTCATCGTTGCCGGTCTGCTCGACGCGATCCCGATGATCGGCGTGGCGATCGGCCTGCTGCTGATTTTCGCGAATCCCTTCCTGTCGCAGCTGGCCAAGTAAGCCATTGGCGCATCGCTTGAAACATGGCCTCGAAGCAGTAGGGAACTCGCGATGAACATCAACCTGACCTTGATCATCCAGGCCCTGGCGTTTTTCGCCACGGTGCTGCTGGTGATGAAGTACGGCTGGCCGCACATCATGGCCGCCATCGAGGATCGCCAGAAGAAGATCGCCGAGGGCCTCGCTGCGGCCGAGCGCGCGCGCGCCGAACTGAAGGACGCCGACGCCCGCGTCGCGGTCGAGATCAGGCAGGCGCGCCAGCAGGCGGCCGAGATCATCGATCGCGCGCAGCAGCAGGCCCATCAGCTGCTCGACCAGGCGCGCGAGGATGCGGTCGCCGAGTTGAATCGCCAGAAGGCGGCAGCGCAGGCCGAGATCGCCAGCATGGCGCAGCGTGCGCGCGAGGATCTGCGCGATCAGGTGGCGAAGCTCGCCATGCAGGGTGCGGCGAAAATCCTGCAGCGCGAGATCGACCCGGCCGCCCATCGCATGCTGCTCGATCAGTTGGCGACCGAGATCTGACCATGGCGCAGGCGCTCACCCTTGCACGACCCTATGCGCGCGCCGCCTTCGCGACGGCACGGGCTGCCGGGCAGATCGCCGAGTGGTCGCGCGGCTTCGCGTTCGCCACCGCGGCCGCGGCCGATCCGCAGGTGGTCGTGCTCAGCGGCGATCCGCGCGTGGGCGCGGGCGAACTGGCCGAGCTGCACCGCGCGCCGGACGCACCGGCCGACGGTGCGTTTGCGCGCTTCCTGCGCGTGCTCGCCGATGCCCGCCGGCTCGACCTGATGGTCGAGGTGGCGGCTCTTTACGAGGAGCTGAAGCTCGAGGCCGACGCCACGCTCAAGGTCACCGTCACCAGCGCGATGGCGCTGGATGCCGCTGAGCAGGAGCAGCTGCGGGCCGCGCTTCAACGCCGTTTTTCGCGAGCGATCGAGATGACCATCCGCCAGGATCCCGCGCTGCTCGGCGGCGTGATCGTGGACGCCGGCGACGAGGTGATCGACGGCTCCGCGCGCGGCCGCCTCGAGCGCCTGACCGGCGCGCTGCAGCACTGATTTGACCGACTTCAATCCGACCGCCCGCTGCTGACGCACGGGCCTCACGGGAACCGACCATGTCCAGTACCACGCTCAACCCGTCCGAGATCAGCGAGCTGATCAAGTCCCGCATCGAGCAGTTCAAGCTCGGCGTGGTGGCACGCAACGAAGGCACGCTGATCAGCGTGTCGGACGGCATCGTCCGCATCCATGGCCTGGCCGATGTGATGCAGGGCGAGATGATCGAACTGCCGGGCGATACCTTCGCGCTGGCGCTGAACCTCGAGCGCGACTCGGTCGGCGCGGTGGTGCTGGGCGACTACGAGCACCTGCGCGAAGGCGATACCGCCAAGACCACCGGACGCATCCTCGAGGTGCCGGTGGGCGAGGGCCTGCTCGGCCGCGTCGTCGACGCGCTGGGCAACCCGATCGACGCCAAGGGGCCGATCCAGGCCCAGGGCCGCAGCCCGATCGAGAAGGTCGCGCCCGGCGTGATCTGGCGCAAGTCGGTCAGCCAGCCGGTGCAGACCGGCTACAAATCGGTCGACGCCATGATCCCGATCGGCCGCGGCCAGCGCGAGCTGATCATCGGCGACCGCCAGACCGGCAAGACCGCGCTGGCGATCGACACCATCATCAGCCAGAAGGGTTCCGGCGTCCGCTGCATCTACGTCGCCATCGGCCAGAAGCTGAGCTCGGTCGCCAGCGTGGTGCGCAAGCTGGAAGAGCACGGCGCGCTGGCGCACACCATCGTGGTCGTGGCCGCGGCTTCCGAGTCGGCGGCGATGCAGTACGTCGCCCCCTACGCCGGCTGCGCGATGGGCGAGTATTTCCGCGATCGCGGCGAAGACGCGCTGATCATCTATGACGATCTCACCAAGCAGGCCTGGGCCTATCGCCAGATCTCGCTGCTGCTGAAACGGCCGCCGGGCCGCGAGGCGTATCCGGGCGACGTGTTCTACCTGCACTCGCGCCTGCTCGAGCGTGCCGCGCGCGTCAACGAGGACTACGTCGCCCGGCATACCGACGGCAAGGTCAGCGGCAAGACCGGCTCGCTGACCGCGCTGCCGATCATCGAGACCCAGGCCGGCGACGTCTCCGCGTTCGTTCCGACCAACGTGATCTCGATCACCGACGGTCAGATTTTCCTCGAGACCGACCTGTTCAATGCGGGCATCCGTCCGGCGGTCAACGCCGGCGTCTCGGTGTCGCGTGTCGGCGGCGCCGCGCAGACCAAGGTGATCAAGAAATTGTCCGGCGGCGTCAAGCTGGCACTGGCGCAGTACCGCGAACTGGCGGCGTTCGCACAGTTCGCCTCCGACCTCGACGCCACCACCCGCGCCCAGCTCGAGCGCGGCCAGCGCGTCACCGAGCTGATGAAGCAGAAACAGTACGCGCCGCTGTCGATCGCCGAGATGGCCGTGTCGCTTTACGCCGCCGAGAAGGGCTATCTGGACGACCTCAAGATCGCCGACATTCTGCCGTTCGAGCGCGCGTTGCACCTGTACATGCTGCAAAACCACGGCGAGCTGATGCAGCAGATCCTTGCCACCGGCGACTGGAACGATGGCATCGAGGCCACCTTCAAGAAGGCGCTCGAGGAGTTCAAGAAGACCGGTAGCTGGTAAGAGAGCCGG
>JAJXWZ010000025.1 GCA_021781345.1 Pseudomonadota bacterium | reverse complement strand
GGTTGCGCGCTCCAAGGCCGAGCGTCGTGGAACGCCCGAATACCGGTACTCCTGTTGCGGTCGTCGTGCCCGGCATCCAGACCCCTTTCGCCCGAGCAGGGGCGGAGCGAAGTGATCGCGTGCGAAGCTCGAATGCGAGCATCGGGGGATGACATTCCTGTCCCGATTCCGCTCGCCTCCAAGGCGAGCGGGCTACTTTCGTTACGGCGAAAGTAGCCAAAGCCACTGCGCCCGACACGACGGTTTCGGCAGCGTCGTGTTGCCGAAACTGCCCTTGGTGCTCGCCGAACGGCGGCCGCGCCGAACTCCTGCATCCATGTAGTCGAACGTGCGGCGCTTGCTCCGCCGTTCGGCTGCGCGCCTCGGCGTCTTGCAAGGGCGCGGGGAAAGCTTGGTTTCGTCGCCGGCCATCCATGGCCTGCATTGTCATAGACTGCGGTTTTCGGAGGTATCCGTCATGGCCACGATTTACGACTTCGAAGCCGACCTGCTGGACGGCACGCCGCAGAAGCTGGATGCGTATCGCGGCAAGCTGTTGCTGGTCGTCAATGTCGCCTCGAAATGCGGTTTCACGCCGCAATACGAAGGGCTGGAGGCGTTGTACCGCGCGCACAAGGACCAGGGCTTGGAGATCCTCGGGTTTCCGTGCAACCAGTTCGGCCACCAGGAGCCGGGTGACGCCACGGAAATTCGCAACTTCTGCTCGACGAAGTACGAGGTGAGTTTCCCGATCTTCGCCAAGATCGACGTGAACGGCGCCGACGCGCATCCGCTGTACAAGTTCCTCAAGCACGCGGCACCGGGCGTGCTGGGTTCGGAAGCGATCAAGTGGAACTTCACCAAGTTTCTGGTCGATCGCGACGGCCACGTGGTGCGGCGTTACGGATCGGCGGACACGCCGGAAAAGATCGGCAAGGATCTCCCCGCGCTGCTGTAACCGGGGCATAGACGTATCGACCGGAATCGACCGGACCCCGGCCTTTATCGCGGCGACGCCAAGGGGATCCAGGCGAGTTTGTCGGGAAGCGTCAACACGAAAACAAACCTAAGTACGTTTCATGCCGATCGACGTAAACATCACTCGTTGCGCGCTGTCGGTTGTGCCTTCCGGGCCAGCAGTAAGCGCAGTTCGTCCTTTTCCGCGGCGTCGAGACCGGCTTCCGATTGTCTGCGAATCAGCGTATCCAGTCGTTGCTGCACCGTCTGGGCCTCGAGTTTGCGCAGCGCGTCCAGGAATTCCACGCGCAGCGCCTCGGGTTCGCCCGGGAATTCGGTCAGCGCCAGTTTGTGCAGGGCCGCGGCTTCCTCGCGTTCGGAAAAGTGTTCCAGCAGCAGCGCGGTGTTGATGCCGGGGCGTTCCTGCAGGAAGTCCAGCAGTTCGACCAGCAGCCCGATGCCTGGCTTGTCGAGTTCCGCGAAGGCATGCGGCAATGTCACTTCCTGCGCGAGGCCGGGATTGGCCAGCAACATCGCGATCGCGCTGCGCACGAGCGTGCGGCGCGGGGCGGTGCCCGGTTCCACCCGGCGTCGCGCGACCGGCGCGGCCCGCGACGGCATGCCGTGCACGCCGGTGCGCTTTTCGAGTTCCGCGAACATCAGATCGCGGAAGGCGCCGTCCGGCAATTTGGCAAGCAATGGTTTGGCGTTTTCGGCGAGGCGCGCGCGGCCGTCGAGCGTGGCCACGTTCACATCGTGCGACAGGTACGCATAGAAATATTCCGAAAGTGGCGTCGCCTGCTTCAGGCGAGCCTCGAAACCCTCGCGGCCTTCCTTGCGTACCAGCGAATCGGGGTCTTCGCCTTCCGGCAGGAACAAAAAGAACGCCTGGCGGCCGTCGCGCATGCGCGGCAACACCGATTCCAGTGCGCGCCACGCGGCGCTGCGGCCGGCACGGTCGCCATCGAAGCAGAAATACACGTCGGGCGCGGCGCGAAACAAAAGCTCGGCGTGCTCGTTGGTGGTCGCGGTACCGAGTGTCGCGACCGCCTGGGTAACGTCGGCCTGGTGCAGCGACACCACGTCCATGTAACCCTCGACCACGATCAGCCGTTCCAGCTTGGTGTTGGCCTGGCGCACCTGCCACAGCGCGAACAGTTCGCGGCCCTTGTGGAACAGCGGCGTTTCGGGTGAATTGAGGTATTTCGGGCCGTCGCCTTCGATAACCCGGCCGCCGAACGCGATCACGCGCCCGCGCCGGTCCATGATCGGGAACATCAGCCTCTCGCGGAAGCGGTCGTACTGCTTGCCCCTCTCGCCGGTCGAGAGCATGCCGGCCTGTTCCAGCATCTTCGTCCGGGCGTCGCTGGTGCCGAGCGCGCGCTTGATCGCGTCCCAGCCGCCTGGCGCCCAGCCGATCCGGAAGCGTTCGATGATCCCGGCATCGAGTCCGCGCTTCTTGCAATAGGTGCGTGCGGCTTGGCTCTCGGGCAGCGCCCGCTGGTAGAAGGTTGCGGACGCCTCCAACAATGCGTAGAGGTCGGTATGGTCCTCGCGCGGACGCGCCGGGCCACCTTCGTGGGGCACTGCCAGGCCCACCGACTGTGCCAGTTCCTCGACCGCGTCGGGAAACTCCAGCCGTTCGTACTCCATCAGGAACTTGACCGCGCTGCCGTGCGCGCCGCAACCGAAGCAGTGGTAGAACTGCTTGGCCGGACTGACGTAGAACGACGGCGTGCGCTCGTCGTGGAACGGACAGCACGCGGTCCATTCGCGTCCCGCGCGCTTCAGCGGCACGCGCTGCTGCACCACGTCGACGATGTCGACGCGTGCCAGCAGTTCATCGATGAAGCGTTCGGGGATCAGGCCTGGCATGGGTTTGCTAGTCTATTGGCCGGGGAGGCAAAACAGGATATCTAGCCATGGGTCGGATGGTGCCGGCTGGTTGCGCCGCCCTCTTAGCGTTTGCGTGCGCCACTTCGTTGGCGCAAGACGCAAATGCCCTTCAACGCCAGTATTCGCATATCCAGGATTTGAACAACGCCGGGGCCGCTCTGGTATACGCAAAGTCGCCACGTGCGGCACAACTCCATGAGGCGATCGCCAAGCTCAAGCAAGCACAGGCTGCGATTGCACAAATGCAGGTAAGGCTGACAACGGAGTCTTGGTACGCGGTGCAGGTGCGCTGGCGGGGCGAAGATAATTTGCGCATGCGTGCGGATGCGTATGCGCAACTCGGTGACAAGCGGGCTGCATTGGACTGTCTGAGAGCCTGGGTGGCGACGGGCGTGTCACCAAACGAGAAGCATTGGCTCGTAACCGACAAAAAGCTGCTAGGTCTACACGACGACCCACGATTCAAATTACTCGTCACGCGACTTGATGACCGAGCCAGTCGCTGGAATACCGACGCATTTATGACGTCGTCCGGTCATTTGAGCGAAGCGCAACGGATCGCCGGTCTGTCGTTGTTCTGGTCCGAAGTTCGTTACAACTTCGCGCACTTCGATCATGTGCCCGATCTCGACTGGAACCAGACGTACCTGGATTTCCTGCCCAAGGTGATCGCCGCGAAGAACCTTCACGATTACTACGACGTGCTGATGCGATTGGCGCCCCTGCTGCACGATGCACACACGAACATCTATCCGCCGGATTCGATCGCCAATGAGTTCTACGCGAGCCCTCCCATTGTCACGGCATTGATCCAGAACAGGGTGATCGTGACGTGGATTGGCGACCCGCGCATTGTCCAAAAAGGTTTGCAAGTCGGCGACGAGATCGTTTCGATCGACGGCGAGGAAGTGCATCGATACGCGAAAGAGCACGTCGAGCCTTATGCGAGCAGCTCGACGCCGCAGGATCTGGCGGTGCGCATGTACACCTATCAACTACTGGGCGGCGATCACGCCACACCCGTCAGGCTGGAAGTGAAGGATGCAGCCGGCAAATTGCGTTCCGTGACACTCTCGCGCGAACCCGATCCGGACGCGAAGGGACCGCCAGCATTCACTTTCCGGATGCTGCCTGGCGACATCGCCTATCTCAAACTGGGCGAATTCGAGGACGGCCGTGGCGCGGAACTGTTCAAGCGAGACCTGCCGCAGATAATGAAGGCCAAGGGTCTGATCCTCGACGTGCGTGACAACGGTGGCGGTTCGACCAACTACGGACTCGACATCCTGTCGTGGTTGGGTGATAAACCCATCCCCTTGCCGACGACTCGCTCGCTGGAATACGTGTCGGTCTATCGTGCTTGGCTTGGCGCGGCTTCGGTTTGGACCAGTCCGGATGACCCGGACAACACCTATTCGCATTCCCAAAAGCGCCATTACACCGGACCGGTCGCCGTATTGATCGGCCCCCGCACGTTTTCCGCGGCTGAAGATTTCGTGGTCAGCTTCGAGACCATGCATCGTGGCATCCTGGTTGGCAGGACGACCGCCGGAAGCACTGGTCAACCGTTGGTGTTCAAGTTGCCGGGTGGGGGAACAGCCCGGATTTGTACCCTGGATGAAGCGTTTCCCGATGGGCGCAAGTTCGTGGGTATCGGCATTCCCGCGCAAATTAAGGTCGATCCGACCGTGGCGGATGTTCGCGCCGGGCGCGATCCCACGATTGCCGCCGCGGTGAAAGTGCTCGAAGCGAAATTCGCGAACGAATAAGGCAACCTTGGATCAAGGGCACCAAAGCGCCCTGAAAGCGGTCCAAGGCAGACTGGCGGGTGGCGCCCCCTTGCCGGCCGCAGCGTCGGTGACGGGGTTTCGAGTTGATCCTGCCGTTACACTGCGCGGGCTTATGCCTTCATTACCGTTCCTTCTTCGACCGCTTCCACGCATGCTGACCGCCACCGTGCTGTGCGCGGTGCTGGGCGCCTGCGTCAGCGTGAAGGTGCCGGAACTGCCGGGCGGCGACCTGCCCGCGCACTGGCGCAACGCGCCGGCGCAGTTGGGTGCGAAGCCCGACCTCACCGGCTGGTGGAAGCACTTCGGCGATCCGGAACTCGATGCGCTGGTCGACCGGGCCCTGCACGACAACCTCGACGTGCAACAGGCGGTCTGGAAGCTGCGCGCGGCGCGTGCGCTGGAACGCGAGGCCTCAACCAAATTCAAGCCTGCCCTCGGTTTCCAGACCATCGAGGAGCCCAACCCCGCGAACACCGCCAGCTATTTCCAGGCGGGCTTCGATGCGACCTGGGAGCTTGGGCTGTTCGGCCGTAGCGGGGCTTCGGGCCACATCGCGCAGGCCGGCTCGGGCGCGGCGGAAGCCGAGCTGCAATCGGCGCGGGTGTCGCTGGTCGCCGAAGTGGTGCGCGAATACCTGCAGCTGCGCGCGGCGCAGCGCAGCGAGGCCCTGCTCGGGATGGCTGCGCGCGCGGCGCGCACGAAGGTTGCGTTGCTGCGGGTACAGGAACGCCTGCAACTCGCGTCGAAATTGCAGGTCGAGCAGGGCCTGGCAGCAGCAGCAAAAGCCGAATCGCAGCTTGCCGATCCACGCGTGGCGGTCGTGCAGCACGCGCAGGCGCTGGCGCTGCTGCTCGGCAAGAGCGAACCCGACCGGGCCTGGCTGGCGCCCAAGCCGCTGCCGCGCCTGGCCGACGCGAATGTCGCGTCGGTGCCCGCCGACCTGCTGCGGACGCGTCCCGAGATCCGTTACGCCGAGACGCAAGTATTGAAGGCTGCCGGCGAACTCGGAATCGCCAAGGCCGACATGTACCCGCGGCTCGCGCTGGGCAGCTCGCTGACCTTCGCCGCGCTGGTCACCGGCCAGACCCATTTGAGCGACGTCAACAACACCTTCTCGATCGGACCGATCATCAACATCCCGCTGTTCGACTGGGGCGCGCGCCGGGCAGTCCGCGATGCGCGCGAGGACCAGTTGCATGCCGCGTTGCTCGGGTACCGGCAGGCAGTGCTGCAGGGCGCCGCGGAAGTCGAGGGCGACCTCGCCGCATTGCATGCCTCGGCGCAACGGTTGCACGGCGCGAAGGTCGCGTCCGTGGCGATGCAAGGCACCCTCGCCATGAACGAACGGTTGCGCCAACTGGGCCAGGCCGATGCACTGCAGCTTGCCGATGCCCGCAAGGCGCTGGCCGAATCCGAGCTCGATCGCGAGCAGGCGCGGTTGGCGCGGGGCCTTGCCTATGTCGCGCTGTACAAGGCGCTGGGCGGCGCACCGCTGCCGACGGAGGATGCGGCGTGCGTGGCTGGTTCGAGCCAAGGCGACGGATCGACTAAGAACGTGGCGAACGCGGATTGCGCGAAATGATCCCGCTGGCGCGCAAGACCCTGGTCCACGAATGGCGGCGCTTCCTGCCGGCGATGCTGGCGGTGGCGTTCTCGGGATTGTTGCTGCTGATGCAGGCCGCGCTGGTGTTCGGCATCTTCGGTTCCGCGGCGACCTACATCAGCGCCTCCGACGCCGATCTGTGGATCGGCTATCCCGGCACCCAGAGCATCGAATTGGGCCGCCCGATCACGCCGGCAGCGCGCACCGCGGTGCTGACCGATCCGGACGTCGCGCGGGTCGAGCCATTTGCCTGGGTGGATGGCGACTGGCGCGGGCCGGCCGACAAGGGCGGGGTGTCGGTATTCGTGTCGGGGATAAGCACGCAGCCCGACGGCATGATCTTTTCCGACGTGCTCACGGCGTCGCAGCGTGCATTGCTGAAGGAGCCGTTCGCGGTGATCGTCGATCGCGCCGACCTGCCCAAGCTTGGCGTGCCGATCGGTGGCCAGGCGCTGATCAACGGCGACCTTGTGCGCATCGTCGGCACCGCCAGCGGCATCCGGGCCCTGGGCGGCGTGAACGTCGTGGCATCGCTGGATACCGCGCGCGCGCTCGACAACGATACCGGCGGTACCGAGGTCGCGTATTACGTCGCCAGGCTGAAGCCCGGGGCGAACGCGACCCGGGTGGCCGCGCGCATCAATGCGTCGGCACACGGTTACGCGGCCTGGACCGCATCCAGCTTCGCGCGGCGCGCGGTGTTCTACTGGATGTTCCAGACCGGCGCGGGCCTCGGCGTGGTGTTCCTCGCGCTGGTGGTGTTCATCGTAGGCGCCATCATCACCAGCCAGACCCTGATGGGTGCGATCGCGGGTTCGGTGCGTGAGTACGCCACCCTGCACGCGCTCGGCGTGGGCCTCGGTTCGCTGCGCCGCGTGGTGCTGGAGCAGGCCGCGTGGATCGGGGTGTGCGGACTGGTCGCGGGGGTGCTGCTGAGCCTGGGCCTGATCGGGCTGGCGCGGATGCAGGACGTGCCGGTGGAATTGAACCTGCCGGCGTGGATCGCGTGCGCGGCGCTGGTGATGGGCATCGCGCTGGTCTCGGGCATCGCCGCGGTACGCGCGCTGCGCAGCGCCGATCCGGCGTTGTTGCTGCGATGAATGCGCTCGAGGCCCGCGACCTTTGCATGGGTTACACCAGCGGCAAGCTGCGCACGGAAATCCTGCGCGGCCTGTCGCTGACCGTGGAGGCCGGCCGGCTGACGCTGATCGCGGGGCCGTCCGGCTGCGGCAAGAGCACGCTGCTGTCGATCCTGTCCGGGTTGCAGCGTCCGGACTCGGGCAGCGTGCTCGCGCTGGGCGAGGACATCTGGCGCGGCGACCGGCATGCGCTGGATCGCTTCCGCCTGCAGCACACCGGGTTCGTGTTCCAGGGCTTCAACCTGTTCCCCGCGCTGACCGCGCTGGAGCAAGTGATGCTGCCCCTCGGCTACATGGGCGTGGACGACCGTGCGGCCGAAGCCCGCGGTCGCGCCGCGCTCGACGAGGTCGGGCTGGGCGAGCGCACGCACCTGCTGCCGGCAGAAATGTCCGGCGGCGAAAAGCAGCGTGTCGCGATCGCGCGCGCGCTGGTCAAGCAGCCTCAATTGCTGTTCGCCGACGAACCGACCAGTGCGCTGGACGCCGCCAACGGCCAGATCGTGATCGACACCCTGCGCCGCATCGCGCACGAACACCGCACCACGGTCTTGTGCGTCAGCCACGATCCGCGCCTGGTCACGCACGCGGACCGCGTGCTGGAAATGGAAGACGGCGTGATACTGAATGATCGACGCGTGCCGCATGCATCCGCGTCCCAACAGGAGAGAGCATCGTGAAAGCGAATCGCCGCATCGGCCTCGGCATCGTTCTGGCGACGCTGGCGCTCGGCGCGTGTTCGTCGGGCAGCGAGCAAGCCGCGTCCGCCGCCGCCCGGTCGCAATGGCTGACGGTGGCGCGCGGCAAGGTCGACGTCGAGGGCGGGATGGTGCTGGTCGCGGCACGCGCCGACGGCGTGGTCGATTCGGTCGCGGCGAAGCAGGGCGACACGGTGAAGGCGGGCCAGGTGCTCGCGCAACTCGATCCGCGGGCCGCCAGGATCGCGGTGGCGGCGGCCCAAGCGGACGTTGAGCAGGCCAAGGCGCAACTGGACGAATTGCAGGTGTCGCTGAAACAGGCCGAACAGCGCGCGCCTCGGATCGCCGCAGCCGCGAAGGCCGGCGCGGCGACCGGCGAGGCGGCCGGGCAGGCGCGTGACGAAGTCGCTTCGCTGAAGGCCAGGAATGCCGCAGCGCGGGCGGCACTGGATGCCGCGCGACAAAAGCTGGCCGCGGCGCAACTGAAGCTCGACGCTTCCACGCTGCGCGCGCCGGTCGCGGGCAGCGTCGTCGCTCGCAGGATCGCGATCGGCCAGACCGTCGCCGCCGCTTCCGGACAACCGTTGTTCGAACTGCTGCCGGATCGTCCGCACGTGGTGCACGCGCAGATCGACGTGGATGCCGCCGGCGCGATCCATCCCGGCATGCAGGCGGAGGTCGTGCGCGATTCCGGGACCGGACCGGTCTATCGGGCGACGGTGCAATGGGTCGGCCAGGTGTTGCAGCCGGCCGGTTTGACCCAGGATCCGTTGCAACGCGCGCTCGCCAACGACGTCGATTGCACGTTGGAGTTGCAGTCCCCGGGGCCGGGCCAGCCGCCGTTGCGGATCGGGCAACGGGTGCTGGTGCGGTTCCCGCGCGACCCGCGGTGACGCCCTTGCGGCCGTCGGGCAGCGCACCAGGAAGGGCGGCCGTCCGGGCGTTCAGCCTCCGGCCAGCCGCGGGAAAGCGTCCCGAAAGCATGCCGGTGCTAGTATCGGCCGCGTTTTGATGCCGTTTTGCAAGCTTTTTCCGAGGACCTTTCCGTGACCCGCTGGAACATCCTGTGCGACTTCGACGGCACCATCGCCGTGGAGGATGTCACGGACTCCCTGCTCGACCGCTTCGCGCCGCCGGAATGGCAGGTGCTGGAGCGCGACTGGCGTGCCGGCCGGATCGGATCGGCCGAGTGCATGGCCGGACAGGTCGCGCTGCTGGACGCCTCGCGCGAGGAGATCGACCAGCACCTCGCGACGCTGCGTATCGACCCGGCGTTCCCGCAATTCGTGGAAGCGGCGCTGGCCGCGGGTTCCACGCTGCGGGTGGTCAGTGACGGCCTCGATTACGCGATCCGCGCAATCCTGTCGCGCTACCAGCTCGACGGTCTGCCGGTGCTCGCCAACCGGCTGGTGCAGGCCGGGCCGCGCAAGTGGCGGCTGGAAACGCCGTTCTCGGACCCGCACTGCCGCATCGGCAGCGGCCACTGCAAGTGCGCCAGCGCGGTGCGCGAACACAACCGCCATCATCGCGTGCTGCTGATTGGGGACGGCGCCTCGGATTTCTGTGCGGCCGGCGAAGCCGATTACGTTTTCGCCAAGCACCGCCTGATCGAGCATTGCCGCCACGCGGCCATTCCGCACACCTCGATCGTCGGCTTCGCCGACGCGATCGGGCTGCTGCCCGCGCTGCTGGCTGGCAAGCTGTACACGCCCAGGCGTGTGCTGGCGCCCGCGTCCGCTTACTGAAATATTCGCAAGGACACCTCCATGAGTGCAGCGAAAGCCGCTGAGGCTTCCACTTCCGGCGCCGCGCAGCTGGTGGCCGGGCTCGACACGGCGGGCAGCGCGCGCTTGTTCGATGCCGCGTGCCGCTCGATCCCGGGCGGCGTCAACAGTACCGCGCGCGCCACCTGGGCGGGCTGGTCGCCGTACCCGTTGTTCGTGAAGGATGGCAAGGGTTCGCGCCTCACCGACGTGGACGGCAACGAATACATCGATTACCTGCTGGGCCTGGGACCCATGCTGCTCGGGCACCGGCCGCCGCGCGTGACCCAGGCCGTGGTGGATTTCATCCAGCAGCGCGGTACCGTCTTCGCGCTGCCGACCGCCGACGAGGCGCGCCTGGCCGAAAAGATCATCGCCGCCGTGCCGAGCGTCGAGCAGGTCCGCCTGTGCAATACCGGCACCGAGGCGGTGCTCTACGCGACGCGCCTGGCGCGTGCCTTCACGGGCCGCCCGAAGATCATCCGCTTCGAGGGCATGTACCACGGCTTCTCGGACCAGGTGTACTGGAGCAAGCACCCGGACATCGCCAAGGCCGGCCCCGACGACCGTCCAGTCCCGGTGCCGCAGGGCCCCGGCCTGCCACGCGGCGTGGAAGACAACCTGATCATCCTGCCGTGGAACGATGCCGACGCGCTGGCCGACACGATCGCGCGCGAAGGCGACCACATCGCCGCCGTGCTCACCGAGCCGGTGATGTGCAACACCGGCTGCATCCTGCCCAGGCCCGGCTACCTTGAAACGATGCGCGAACTGACGACGCGCCATGGCATCGTGCTGCTGTTCGACGAGGTCATCACCGGCTTCCGGCTGGGACTCGGAGGCGCGCAGGCACGTCTCGGCGTGACGCCCGACCTGTCGGTGTTCGCCAAGGGGCTCGGCGGCGGGTTCCCGGTAGCGGCCTGCGGCGGCCGCGCCGACATCATGGCGCTGGTCGCCGACGGCACGGTGTCGATGGCGGGCACCTACAGCGCCAACGGCATCGCGATCGCGGCGGCCAATGCGGCTCTGGACGAACTGGCGACCCCTGGCCTGTTCGCGCAGCTGGATGCGGTTTCCGATGAATTGCGGCTGGGGCTGGACGAGGTCCTGCGCGACGCGGGCCTGCCCGCCCGCGTGGTCGGCCTCGGGCCGCTGATGCAGGTGTGGTTCACGCGCGAAGCCATCCACAATTACCGCGATGCCGAGCGCCATGCCGACCAGGCGATGTTCCGCAAGTGGTGGCAAGGCATGCTCGGCAGGGGCGTGCTGTTCCATCCGGGCGCCTACGAGAACCTGTTCGTCTCGACCGCGCACACCCTCGCGGACGTGGCGCGGACGCTCGACGCTGCACGCCAGGTGGCCGCCGAACTCGCACGCGCGGGATAGGCCGCGCGGCGGCCTGCAAGCGCGGGCGCCGTTGGAGGGACGCTGCAGCAAGGGCCTGCATCGCGTCTGCCGCCGACGAATGCCAACGGATGCCCGCGTGTGGGCCGATCCCGCCACGCATGTCAGCGTATGGACGTCCAGACGTCCGTATTCACATATGACGCAAGGCGAGAACCGTGTCATGATGCGCTGTCGGGACGGGACGGTCCCCGTCCCGGCTGCCGTTACCGCCGCATCGTCGCCCCCCATCTCCTGCGCTGCAACCCGCGCAGCGCGATCGGCGTATGCTCTCCGGACCGTCAAGGAGTTCGCCATGTCATTGCACGAAAGCATCCTCGATACCATCGGCGGCACGCCGATCGTCAAGCTGCATCGCATCGCGCCGGCACACGTGACGCTGTACGCCAAGGTCGAATCGTTCAATCCCGGCGGTTCGGTCAAGGATCGCCTGGCGCTCGCGGTCATCCTCGACGCGGAACAGCGCGGCACCTTGAAACCCGGCCAGACCGTGATCGAGGCGACGTCCGGCAATACCGGCGTGGCGCTTGCGATGGTGTGCGCGGCGCGCGGGTATCCGTTCGTGGCGGTGATGTCGGATTCGTTCTCAATAGAACGCCGCAAGCTGATGCGCGCTTATGGCGCCAAGGTCATCCTGACGCCCGCCGCCGAGCGTGGCACCGGGATGGTACGCAAGGCCGAGGAGCTCGCGGAAAAGCACGGCTGGTTCCTCGCGCGGCAGTTCGAGAACGAAGCCAACCCGGCTTACCACCGCAACACCACCGGTCCGGAAATCCTGCGTGACTTCGCGGGCAAGCGGCTGGACTATTTCGTCAGTGGCTGGGGTACCGGCGGCACGCTCACCGGCGCCGGCGAGGTGCTCAAGCTGGCCAGGCCCGGCATCAAGGTGATCGCGACCGAACCGGCCAACGCGTCGCTGCTGGCCGGTGGCGAATGGCATCCGCACAAGATTCAGGGCTGGACCCCGGATTTCCTGCCCAAGGTGCTCAGCCGCACAATCGCCGACGAGATCGTCCCGGTCGACGAAGTGCTCGCGCGCGACACCGCCCGCCGGCTGGCCAGCGAGGAAGGCATCTTCTGCGGGCTGTCCTGCGGCGCGACCGTCGCGGCGGCGCTGGAAGTCGCCAGGCGCGCGCCGCAAGGCTCGGTGCTGCTGGCGATGCTGCCGGATACCGGCGAGCGCTACCTGTCGACCTTCCTGTTCGAGGGCGTCAACGAGGGTTCCGACGACGACTGGCTGGCGCAGCAATAACGTTCGTCATGCCGGCCGCACAGGGATGAAGCACTAAGGTGCGCGCTTCAACGCCACCACGGCGTTGAGCCCGCCGAACGCGAAGGCGTTGGACAGTACCGCACGCACCGGCATCTCGCGCGCGGTGTTCGGCACGTAGTCGAGGTCGCACTCGGGATCGGGGTCGAGGAAATTCGCGGTCGGTGGGACCACGCTCTCGCGCAGGGCCCCAAGCGCGGCGACGACTTCCAGCGCGCCGGCGGCGCCGAGGGCGTGGCCGTGCACGGATTTGGTGGACGAGACCGCGACGTGCCTGGCGTGTTCGCCGAGCGCCGCGTGGATCGCGCGCGTTTCGGTGGGATCGTTCGCGGGTGTCGCGGTGCCGTGCGCGTTGATGTAGTCGACGTCGGCAGGTTCGAGCTGCGCGTCCTTCAGTGCCGCGCCGATCGCCCGTGCCGCGCCGACATCGGAGGGCAGGACGATGTCACCGGCGTCGGCGCTCATGCCGGCGCCCGCGAACTCGGCGAGGATCTCGGCGCCGCGTTCGCGGGCATGGTCGAAGTCTTCCAGCACCAGCATGCCCGCGCCCTCGCCCAGTACCAGTCCGCGCCGTTGCTTGCAGAAGGGGCGGCAGGTGTCGTCGGACAGCACGCGCATGGCTTCCCACGCACGCAGCACGCCGAGCGTCAGGCAGGCCTCGGTGCCGCCCGCCAGCGCGACGTCGGCGACCCCCGCGCGCACCAGCGAGAACGCCTGGGCGAAGGCATGGTTCGAGGACGCGCAGGCGCTGGACACCGCGAAACTCGGGCCGGTGATGCCGAATTCGATCGACACCTGCGACGCCGGTGCGCTCATCATGCGGCGCACGATCGACAAGGGATGCAGGCGCGGGTTGCCTTCGCCGTAGAGGCGTCTGGAACATTCGTCGTTGGTGACCTCGCCTCCGGTGCCGGTGCCGACCACGCAGGCACTGCGCTGGCGGAGGTCGGCTTGCGTGAAATCGAGGCCAGACTGGGCGACCGCTTCGCGCGCGGCGACCAGCGCGAACTGCGAAACGCGGTCGAGCAGGATCAGCTTCTTCGCATCGAAATGCGCGACGGGGTCGAAATCGCGCACCTGCGCGGCGACCTTGGCCCGCATGTCCTGGTCTTCGAAGCCCGCCAGCGGCGCGATCGCACTGCGTCCCTCGCGCATGCCGGCCCAGGTTGCCCGTGCGTTTCCGCCCAGCGCGCAGATGGCGCCGACGCCGGTGATGACGACACGACGGTTCATCGGGCAGCGGTGTCAGGCGGACGGCGGATTCGTCGGCGGCGTCGAATCGGTCGTTGCCGGGGGATTGGCGGCCTTGTCGGCCAGCAGCTTCTCGACGGTCTCGACCAGGCCCTTCACCGATTCGGTGTCGAAATTGGGATCGCGGTCGGGCATCTGGATCTTGAAGTGGTCCTCGATCTCGAAAATGATCTGGATCGCGTCCAGCGACGGGATTTCCAGGTCCTTGAGGGTCGAATCCAGCGTGACCTTGTCCTCGTCGATGCCGGCTTCCTTGGCGATGATCGAAAAGACCGCTTTTTGTACGTCGTCGCTCATGACTGGTTCCCTTCGGCGTCGTTGCCCGCGGGCGCATGCGGGGTTTGCTGCGCATCATCGCCCAGCAACAGGATACCAGCGACGATGATGGCCGAGCCGATAATCTTCTCCCAGTCCATCGGGTCGCCGAACACCGCCCACGAGGCGGCCATGATCGCGACGAACACGATGGCGCTGGTGGAGAACGCGCTGGACAGCCTGGATGTCTCCAGGATTTTCATCCATACGGCGAACTGGCTGACGTAGCAGGCCAGGCCCAGCCACAGCCAGGGCGTGGATGCCGCGGCGAGCAGGGACGACCGGTTCAGTTCGAAGATGCCGACATGCATGCCCGCGATCTTCAGCGAGACCTGGCCCAGTGTCTCGATCACGAGCAACGCCAGCCATGCCAGCAGCAGGGGCGACCCTGCCCGGCGCGAGGCAGGCCAGGTCATGCCGCCGAGGGCGTCGCGGCCAGCCGCACCCGGGAGGTGCGCATGGGGCTGGCGCTGAGGATGCGGGTGAAGAAGTCCGCGCTGCGCGAGATCACCTTGTCGCGTTCGCCGTCGACCGTGATCATGTGGTAGCTGTCGTTGAGCAGCACCGTTTCGGTCGGGCCGCTGATGCGGCGCTCGATCACGCGCGCGTTGCGCAAGCTGGCGATGTCGTCGTCCGCGGCATGCATGATCAGGGCCGGCGCGCGAACTTCCTGCAGGCGCGGGCGCACGTGCCAGACCAGCTTGTGGAATTCCGCAAGCGACGGCCACGGGTTGCCCGGCAGGCCGGCGGCTTCGCTCTGGCCGTCCAGCATCGCGCCGGCGATGCGCATGCGCACGCGCTCGTCCTTGATGCCGTACGGGAAACTTTCCATGAAGCGGCGTCGCTTGAACAGGCCCAGCCCGCACACCAGCGGCAGCATGAACGACAACCGCGCCATGCGCGGGATCGTCCAGCCGTCGTAGAAGAAGGTGCTGCCGTACAGGCCGAGGCCATCCACCCACTGCGGGCGTTCGATCGCGAGGTTGAGCGCCAGCACCGAACCCATCGACAGGCCCGCGACGAACAGGTGGTCGACTTCGCGGCGCAGGCGGTCGGCGCCTTCGCTGACGCTGCGCGTCCAGTCGCGCCAGCCGGTCTTGAGCAGGTCGGCTTCGCTGCCGCAGTGGCCGGCGAGCTGCATGCCGTAGACGGTGAAGCCGGCGCGGTTGAGGCCCTTGCCGACGAAACGCATTTCCGCGGGCGTGCCGGTCAGGCCATGGATGAGCAGGACCCCCGCGCGCCCACCGCGCAGCAGGAAGTCCGCCTGTTTGATCATGGATTGGGTCATCGTCGCCCCTGTCAGCCCAGTTGTTGTCCGGTGACCATTACGACCCCGACCACGATGGTTCCGATCCCCACCCAGCGGCGCAGCGAGATGCTCTCGTTCAGGATGAAGCGGCTGGCCAGTACCACGCCGACATAGCCGAGCGCGGTGAACGGGAAGGCGATGCTGAGCTGGGTGCGCGACAGCGCCGCGAACCACAGCACGAATTCGAGCGCATACACGCCGATGCCCAGGGCGACCCACGGCGAGTGCAGGACCTTGTGCAGCAGCGACCAATGTCCTCCGCCGTCGGTTTCGTGGCCGATGCCGAGCTTGAAGCAGACCTGCCCGGTCACGTCGCAAGTGACCGAGCCAAGCAGCAGCAGGAAGGTAACGAAGAGGGTGGTCATCGACGGGCAGTTCGGCACGCGAGCCGCTGGAGTGGAGTGGATCGGACGGGCAAGGCCCGGATTGTCGCCGATTTGCCACCGGCGGGCCGAATCCAGGCTCCAGCATGCCCCGATCGCCTTTCAGGGAGGTTTCGTAGCCCTATAGGCGGGCGCTGCGATCGGCCGCCAGCAGGGGCGTGAAGACCCCGTCCGGGTCGAGTTGGCGCACGAACAGCATGGCCTGGAAGCGTTCGCCCATCTCGCCCGGCAGGGTCAGTCGCTTGACCTGCTGGGCCAGTGCGTAGCGTTCGGCCTCGCCGGCCGCGTTCGCACGGGCGGTCGCAAAGACGGCATCCAGGCCGGCCGCGATCAGGAAATCGGACTGGAAAGTATACAACACCGGTTCGAATCCCGCGCCAATCCCTGCTTCGGCCAAGGCGTTGAAGTCGATCGAGGCGGTGATGTCCTGCAGGCCCGGCAGGATCAGCGGGTCGGCGTGCGCACGGTGGCGGTAATGGCACAGTAGTGTGCCGTCGCGGCGCCCGGGCAGGTAGAACTCGCGGCGCAGGTAACCGTAGTCGAAGAGCAGCGCCGCGCCGCGCGTCTGTTCACCGGCGACGGCCTCCAGCCACCATGGCAATTGCGGCAGCACCTCCGAGCGGTAGCCGTCGGCGAACTCGCGCCCCAGTTGCCGTTCGAGGTGCCGCACAGCGCCCGCCACCAGAGGGTCGGCCGGGCGGTCGCTGCGCACGAACGCGCCGTTGCCGCTGACGCCCACGTGTTCCTCGAAGATTTCGCCGTCCCGTACCGTGAAGCGCGTGACCGGCAAGGCGTCGAGGACCTCGTTGGCGAACAGCACCCCGGCCCACGGCTGTTCCGGTGGACGATCGAGCCAGACGCAGCGCGAGAGCAGTACGGCGGGCAGGGCTTCGCGCAGGCACGTCCGCTGGCGTTCGCGCAGGTCAGCGCTGGGTTCCAGCAGCCAGTAGTGGCGAGGCAGGGCATCGAGCGCCTGCAGTTCCAGCAGGCAATCTCGCGCGAACGCGCCGCTGCCGCCGCCCAGCTCGAACCATGCCGCGTCCGTGCCGCAGGCGCGCAGTGCCGGCGCCATGGCGCGCGCGACGCAACGCGCGAACAGGTTCCCCAGTTCCGGCGCGGTCACGAAATCGCCGTGCTCGCCGAACTTCATGCGCCCGGCGCTGTAGTAGCCGAGTCCGGGCGTGTACAGGCAACGCTCCATGAAGCGCGCGAACGAGATCGGCCCGGTCGCCGCGATCTCGCGGCGGATCTCGTCCGCCAGCCGCGCGGCGTGCGCGGCCTCGTCGGCGGACGGTTCGGGCAGAGCGGTGTCCAAGCTGGCGAATTTCCCCGAATTGAGGCAGGCTTCCGATCGTGCAGGATAACGTGCGGGTGCAGCGATGAGCGAAAACCTTCCGGTCGTGCTGGTTACCGGTGCCGCCCGCCGCGTCGGCGCGGAGATCGCGCGCACCCTGCATGCGGCGGGATTCGACCTGGCCTTGCATTACCGCCGTTCGCGCGTGGAGCTGGATGCCCTGGCCGGGGAGCTGGAAGCGCAACGGGCCGGGTCCACGTGCGCATTGCAGGCCGATCTGGCCGACGCCGGATGCTTGCCGGGGCTGGTGGAATCCGCGGTGGCGCGGTTCGCCCGGCTGGACGCGCTGGTCAACAACGCGTCGGTGTTCTACGCCACGCCTACCGGCACGATCACCGCGGCGCAGTGCGACGAGCTGTTCGCGGTCAACGCGCGCGCACCGCTGCTGCTGGCGCAGGCCGCCGCGCCGCACCTCGCGTCCGCGCATGGCGCGATCGTCAACATCACCGACATCTACGCCGAACGTCCGTTGCCGAACCACCCCGCGTATTGCATGAGCAAGGCCGCGCTCAGGATGGCGACGTTCGCGTTGGCCGAAGCGCTCGGCCCCGGCGTGCGCGTGAACGCCGTGGCTCCGGGCAACGTGTTGTGGTCGGAGCACCCGGTCAAGGCCGAGACGCCGCAGATGCTGGTCGAACAGACCGCGTTGCGCCGCCAGGGCGACCCCGGGGACATCGCCGGCGCGGTCCTGTGGCTGATCCGCGACGCGACCTACGTGACCGGCCAGACGCTGCGCGTGGACGGCGGGCGCATCCTCGGCGCATGAGTCCTGCCTGAAGGCTCGCCGCCGATGGCTTGAACGGCGACCGCGACGACGGCATGTTGAAGTCACCCCTTGGATCGAGGATGACGATGACCGCTTCCGTGCCCGTCGCCGCCGGCCAACCTGCGCAGCGGATCGCCGAGCAGATCCTCGATTTCCTGTCCGATATCCCGCGCAGCCGCGAACGGCCGCTCGAGGATCCGCGGGCGCGCGTCGAGGTGATCGCGCTGGCGGCACGGCGCAAGGCCTTCCTGGCGTCGTCGTCGCTGGCGCTGCCGCCGGGTCCGCTCGGCTGGCTGACGGTGCTGCCGGAACTGGTCACGATCTGGAAAATCCAGGCACAGATGGTCGCGGACATCGCCGCGGCCTGCGGACAGCACACGACACTGACGCGCGAACAGATGCTGTATTGCCTGTTCCGGCACGCGGCTTCGCAGGCGGTCCGCGACCTGGCCGTGCGCACCGGGCAGCGCTGGATCGTGCACACCGCCACCACGCAGACCATCCGGCGCGTGAGCCGGCGCATCGGCATGCGGCTGTCCGAACGCTCGCTGGCAAGCACGCTGGCACGCATGCTGCCGGTCGCCGGTGCACTCGGCGTCGGTGCCTACGCCTGGTACGACACCCGCCAGGTCGCGCGTACCGCGATCGCGATGTTTTCGCGCGAGGTGGAGTTCCTGCCCGCCGAACGCAGCACCGAAATCCCGGCGCGCCGGGTGGAGCGCGACCGCGCGCAGGATGCGCGCGAGGCCGGGCTATGAGTCGAGGGCTTCCTGGCGCCGGTGCCAGGCGATCATGATGCCCCGGGTCATCGCCGCGAGATCGTTGGTGACGAACAGCCGTTCGGTCGGTTCGTGCAGGAAATCCGGGCTCAGCTTGCGGCGCCCCGTCATTTCGGCGAATACCTGATCGTTGCCGACGAAGCGCTGGCTGCGCACGCCCTCCACGCGCATCGTCCAGTCCGAATGGCCGGCGGCGGCGATGATGTCGGCGAACGCGGCTTCGAGTTTGCGGAATTCCCCGCTCGGGAAAAAATACACCAGCGAGATGACCTTCACGTTCAGGTGCGCCGACAGCGCCAGCGCATCCTCCACGCCCGGCCACCGTATGGTGTAGCGCGCATGCACGGTACCCGGAACGTGGCGCACTTCGACCTCGACCTGGTCGGGCCCGTCCGGCGCGATCCTCGAACCGCGCAGCCGGTTGTTGCGCAGCTCCGACTCGTCCAGCTTGCCGTAGAGCTTGAGGCTGGACGGGATTTCGTGCGTGAGGATTTCGGACGTCCGGCGCAGCAGGTCCGCGCGGCTCTGGGCGCGCTGGCCGATCATGAAGAAAAACCACAGCGCGGTGCCGATCGCCGCCGCCCGGAATACCGACAACAGCGCCACGGTCAGCGCATCGCTGCCACGAGCTTCGACCAGCCAGATCGCGCAACCCGCGCTGGCCGCCGTCGCCGTCAGCAGGAGCCCCAGCACCACCCAGCGGACGCGGTTCGGAACCAGCGCCAGGGCGCGTTGATCGAGAAATTCCACTCAGTCCTCCCGCGGTCGCGGATCGGCGACGATGCTGATGCCGGCGGCTTCCAGCAATTCGCGGGCCGGCGTTTGCGTGAACTCGTCTTTTTCCAGCGCGTGCGGATCGGGTTGCCAGCGATCGGCTTCCCGCGTGGCCAGCAGGTCGATGTCGATCGCCACCTCGCCCGAGCCGTCGCGCCTGCGGCCCAAGCCGTGCTCGATCTGCTTGAGCCGCGCGCGCAAGGCTTCGCGGTCCAGCCCGGACTCGAGCGTGGCGAGGGCGTTGTAGTACCCGCGCGTCGCGTCGCCGCGCGCGGGCAGGCGCAGGATCGGCGTCGCCGCGACTACCCCGCCGAGGGCCGCCAGGGCGGCCAGCGCATCGTGCATCCGTTGCGGCTCCGCGAGGTTCGAACCCAGCAACAGCAACCAGCGGCGCGCGGGCATGTCAGCGGAACTCGCGCCGGATGCGGACCCCCACGCGCCCGCAGCCGAGGTTGCGCGCCGCGGCCGGTTTGTCGATGCGCAATTCGATCGCGCGTGCCTTCGGGAAGCGTTGATTCAGCATCGCCACGCAGGCTTCGGCGAGGGTCTCCAGCAGCCCGTCCGTGCGCTCGGCCACGAACTCGCGGATGGCTTCCACCACGGTGGCGTAATCGATGGCGTCGTCGAGGTTGTCGGTGGCGGCCCGTTCGGCGCCATCGCTGGACAACCACGCCGACACCACCAGTGGTTGCAGCACGCGACGCTCCCAGTCGTGGACGCCGATCAGGGTCTTGACGATCAGGCCTTCGATGAAGACGGTATCCACGCTCATGCGACCTCGGGCAGGGCTTCCAGATTCCAGCGCGGCAGGACCTTGATGCCGGGTCCCGAGGCTTGCCCCGCGGCCAGCCGGATCGAGCCCGCCAGTGCGATCATCGCGCCATTGTCGGTGCAAAACTGCAGTCGCGGGAAGTGGGTCCGGAAGCCTTCGCGCCGCCCGGCCTCGGCCAGGTGCGCTCGCAGGCGCCGGTTGGCGCCGACGCCGCCCGAAACCACCAGCCGACCGTAGCCGGTCGCGGCGAGTGCGCGTCGGCACTTGATGGCCAGGGTGTCCACGATGGCTTCTTCGAACCCGCGGGCGATGTCGGCCCGGGTGGCATCGGCCCGGTCGCTGTCGCGCCACGCCAGCAGCACTTGGGTCTTGAGTCCGGAAAAGCTGAAATCGAGTCCCGGGCGGTCGGTCATCGGGCGCGCGAAGCGGAACGCTTCCGGGTTGCCGGTTTCCGCGAGCCGCGCCAGCGCAGGTCCGCCCGGGTACGGCAGGCCCATCAACTTGGCGGTCTTGTCGAAGGCTTCGCCCGCGGCATCGTCGAGGGTATCGCCGAGGATCGCATAGTGGCCGATCTTCTCGACCCCGACCAGCAGCGAATGTCCGCCCGAAACCAGCAATGCGACGAAAGGCGGCGCCAACGGATCCTCACCGGGTGCGGGGTCTTCCAGCAGCGGCGCCAGCAGGTGGCCTTCCATGTGGTGCACGCCGATCGCCGGCATTTCCAGCGCCCAGGCCAGCGAGCGCGCCACCGCAGCGCCCACCAGCAGCGCGCCGACCAGGCCCGGACCGGCGGTGTAGGCCACCGCGGCGAGGTCGGACACCTTCAGGTTGGCGTCGGCAAGTGTCTGGCGCAAAAGGGGAAGCAGCTTGCGCACGTGGTCGCGGCTGGCCAGTTCGGGGACGACGCCGCCATACTCTGCGTGCAGCGCGACCTGCGAATACAGGGCGTGCGCGAGCAGCCCGCGCCCGGACTGGTACATCGCCACGCCGGTTTCGTCGCAGGAACTCTCGATCCCGAGCACCGGACCGGGCTGGAACCCGGGGCCTTTCGGGGTCCCCTTTGAATTGCGCCACTCGCTCACGTTATAATTCCGGGCTCACCCGCGCTTTGGCGGGCCAGTTTACCAAGTGGAGCCTTCATGCCCAGCGTCAAAGTCCGCGAGAACGAACCGTTCGAAATCGCCCTGCGCCGTTTCAAGCGTACCTGCGAGAAGGCCGGCGTGCTCGCCGAAACGCGCAAGCGCGAGTTCTACGAGAAGCCGACCCAGGAACGCAAGCGCAAGCGCGCTGCGGCGGTCAAGCGCCACCTGCGTCGCGTCTCGCGCGAAGTCACGCGGCGCAAGCGCCTGTACTGACCCTCGGGTCGTACGCCCCGCGAATGATCGGCCGGTGCCGCCCCGCGGCACCGGCCTTTTGCGTTGGTCCAGCCAGTATCCGGAGACGGCCATGAGCGAATTGAAACAGCGCGTCAGCGAAGACATGAAAGCCGCGATGAAGGGCGGCGACAAGCGGCGCCTCGGCGCGATCCGGTTGATCCTTGCCGCGCTCAAGCAGCGCGAGGTCGACGAGCGGATCACGCTGGACGACGCGCAGGTGCTCGGCGTGCTGGAAAAGATGCTCAAGCAGCGCCGCGATTCGGTCACGCAATACGAAGCCGCGCAGCGCGAGGACCTCGCACAGCAGGAGCGTTACGAGATCGGCGTGATCGAGGCGTACCTGCCCGCGCCGCTGGACCATGCCGAGCTGGATGCACTGGTCGAACGGTGCATCGCCGACGCCGGTGCCAGCTCGCCGCGCGAGATGGGCAAGGTCATGGCCCTGCTGAAGGAACGCGCCGCCGGGCGCGCGGACATGGCCGCACTCTCGCAACGGGTGAAGGCGCGGCTGGCGGGCTGAGCCGGGTTCGATGGTGGCTGGAGAAGGGCGCCCCGCGCGCAGCGGGGCGCCTTTTCGTTGCCGCCTGCAAGGCGTGGCGCTTATTTCGAACTGCCGCCGAAGTTGTACACCAGATTGGTGGTGAGCAGGCTGTCCGTGTGCCTGGTGCCGGGCACGATGTTCGAGTTGTAGCGGTTCTCGTACGCCACTTTCAGCGCGAGCGTCTTGGTCATCGCGACCGCAACGCCGATGTCGTTCTGGTAATACTTGTTCTTGCTGCCGACCTCGGCCAGCAGAGTTTCCTGCAGGCTGGCGCTGTCGGTCAAAGCCAGTTTGTAGTCGACCAGCCCGCGTCCGATCGCTTCGCTTTGAGTGGGTGGCGTCACAGTGGTGGTCAGTGGCGGCGTCACCGTGGCATCGACCACGTTGTAGCTCTGCGGCTGGTAGCGTTTGTAGCCGGGGCCGACCTCGAACGACAGTTCGTTGCGGGCATCCTTGAGCAGGATGTAACCGAAGCCGATCGACGCGACCGCCTGCCAGCGGTTGGGAGCGAAATCGTCACGGTCGTAGCGCAGCGCCCCGACCACGTAGGAACGCGGATTGAACTTGAAACCGACCGAGCCGCCGGTGTCGAAATGGCTGGCCGTGGTTTGATACACGTCCACGCCGTTGATCGCCACGTTGCTCTTGGCGCGGTTGGCGTCGATGAAAAATGCGTCCTTCCAGGTATCGTCCTCGTAGCCCAGTTTCAGCTTGGCGTCGACGTTCAGGGATTTCGTGTTGCCGGTGGCGTTGGCGAGTCCGAACTCGCCGCTTCCGCTCCAGTTCGAGTGCGAGGCAGCGGACGCATCCGATGTATCGGCCAACGCGAAGGTCGGCAGGCATGCCGCAAGGACTGCCGCGAATGCGGCGACGCGAGAGAATTTCATGCACAACTCCTTGATTATAAATGCGAGAACCCGAAGGCTGCCGGGCAGGTAGCGGGTGCTTGTTAAATTTGTGTAAGCGAAAGGATGGAGGTGCCGGACCGGCCTTTCAAGCCCGCTGCGGGAAGAACGCCGCCACCGCGTGGCGCGCCTCGGCGAAGAACAGCCAGCGTTCGATGAACAAACCCGCGATCACGGCCACGGCCGCCACCGGTACGATCCACGCGGCATCGAAGAGCCACCCGGTCGCGATGCCCCATGCGGGCAGGATCGCGAACAGCACGAGCGCGATCCGGCGCAAGCGCGCGGCATGTTTGCGGGCGAGCACGAACGCCATCTCGCGGGTGAGGTAGCTGGTTTCGCTGACCGGTCCTTCGAACGAACGCACCTGTCCCAGCATTGCGAGTCCGGTCGCGTGGCCCGGAGTCGGCGCGGGCAAGGCGTCGACGGCGCGCCAGTAGTCGGCCTTGACCACGCCGGCGAGCACGGCCAGCACCAGCAGCGTCAACGGCAATGCGTTGCCGCGTGGTTGCCCCGGCAGCAGCGTCAGCCAGGTCCACAAGCACAGCCCGCCCGACAGCAACGCGAACGCGAAGTACAGCGGCAGCACCTGACGCAGGCGCCACGCCGCCACGGTCTTGAGCGAGCGATAGATGTTGGCCGTGCATAGGATGGTCGCAAACGCGCACAGCGACAGCACCGCGCCGGCAACACGCAGCACCGGACCGCCACGATGCGGGAAGGCCAGCCATGCCAGTACCGGCACCGGCAGGTACGCCAGCAGCGCGGCGATGCCCTCGCGCGAAAGCCACGACGAGCGCCACTGGCTGAGCGCGCGCCAGGCGCGCCCGGGACGGCCGAGATGCGAAGTCGACGCCAGCAACCCGGCCGTCACCAGCAGGCAGCCGAAGGCCAGCGGAACCAGCACATCCACGCCCGCGAGCGGATACAGGCCGGTCGCGAGCGCCAAACCGAGCAGGCACCACAGACCGTAACCCGCGCCACTCAACACCGTGAAGAAGATGACCGATAGCGCGGGCCTCATCGCGACAGGGCCCTGTCCAGCCAGCGCAGCAACGGCGGGAGCTTGCCGGGCTCCAGCGCCTCTTCGGGCGGAATGCGCTGCGTGGTCGCTGTCGAGCCATCGCGGCGCGGGCGTGGCGGCAGGTACCGGTTGACCGGCCGGTAGCCGAACTCCGGCATCAACGCGTAGCCACCACGCGCCTCGACCGCCCTCGAGGCCTCCGAGCCGGGATCGCCGAGGTCGCCGAACATCCGTGCGCGCGTGGGGCAGGCCAGCACGCAGGCCGGCTGCCGATCACGCTCGTCCAGCGAGTCGTTGTAGATGCGGTCGACGCACAGCGTGCACTTCTGCATCGTGCCGCGCTTGGAGTCCTTGTGTCCCGCGTCGGATGCCGCGGCTTTCGGATGCGGCAGCGCGATCTCGCGCGCGCCGTACGGGCACGCCCATGCGCACAACTGGCAGCCGATGCACTTGTCCTCGTCGACTAGCACGATGCCGTCCTCGGCGCGCTTGTAACTGGCGCCCGTTGGGCACACCGTCACGCAGTCCGGCGTCTCGCAGTGCAGGCACGAGCGCGGGAAGTGCACCATCCGCGGCGCGGGTTGCGGCGGTGCTTCGGCATCGGGCTCGATCGCGATTTCGTAGCTGTGCACGCGGTTGAACCACACGCCGTCGGGTTCAGCGCCGTAGGGATCGTCGTCGGCCAGCGGGCCGAAATCGCCGCCGTCGTTCCATGCCTTGCACGCAACCGCGCAGGCGTGGCAGCCAACGCAGATGTCGAGATCGATGACCAACCCGAGTTTCTTGTTCGCTGGTGCGGGCAGGCTGGTCATGTCTGCCGTTCCGTGAGTGCTGTGATGACGCCCATGCCATTTCTCGAGCGCGTCCCTCGCGTACGGGCGGTTTTCTCTTGCGCGGCCAAGAGAAAGTCACCAAGCAGAAGGCCACCCCGGTGCTGCGACTCTCCTCCGGCCATGGACGAAAGATGCGTTCCGCCCGGCCGGGTTTGCCGACGCGGCGATCTTCCGGCCGACCTCCGTATCGAAGGAGGCGACACAAGCGCGTGAGACAACGACATTTGCATCAAAACGGCCAGATCTTCGGGATCAGGTACATCGACAACGCGCAGAACAACGCGATCAGCGGAATGCCGACCCGGGCAAAGTCGGTGAAGCGGTAGCCGCCAGCGTAGTACACCATGGTATTGGTCGGATACCCGACCGGCGTCGCGAACGAGGTCGCCGCGGCGAACGCGACCGCCACCACGAAGGGGCGCGGGTCGGCGTGCACCGCGTGCGCGACGCTGGCCGCGATGCCGACCATCAATACCACCGACGGGTTGTGGCCCATCAGTTCGGTCAAGAGCGCCGTCAGCAGGTACACCATCAACAGCGCCGCCAGCGGGCCGTGGTTGCCGACCAGCTCGAGTGCCGCGCGCACAACCACGTGGGCGAGGCCGGTCTGCTCGATGGCGATGCCCAGCGGCAGGATCGCACCGAGCAGGATGATGATCTTCCAGTCCATGCCCTGGTACACGTCCTTGCGTCCGAAGCAGCGCGTCAGCGCCATCGCGGCGACACCGCAGATCGCGGCAATCGGGATCGGCAGCCAGCGCAGCGCCGAGACCGTCACCACAGCGACCATGATGCCGATCGCGATGAAGGCCCTGGAAGGCGGCCGGCGCGCGTCATCGCGTTCGTTCAGCACCACGAAGCGGTCGTCGCCGCGCAACCGCTTCACCGCCTCGGCAGGCAGCATCAACATCAGCACGTCGCCGGTCTGGAAGGCAACGTCCCGGATCTTGTCGCGCAGCAGGTGGCCGCGGCGGTGGATGCCGAGTACGGTCGCGTTGTAGTTGGGCAACAGGTCCAGCTCGCGCAGCGTGCGATCCTCGGCGAGGCTGGCCGGCGCGATCATCGCCTCGACCAGCACATTGCCTTTGTCGCTGTCGCCGGCGTGGGTGAATTCGGGGTTGATCTCAAGATCGTGCTGTTTGCGGAATTCCTCCAGCTTGTCCCATTCGCCGCGCACCAGCAGCACGTCGCCGACTGCGAGCTTCTGGGTGCGCGGGGACCACATGTGCTGGTCGCCGCGCAGCAGCTCCAGCGGATACACGCCCTGTTCGCCCAGCCTGGCCTCGGCGATGGTCTGGCCGACCAGCGGTGAATCCGACATCAGCTTGAGCTCGGTGACGTACTTGCCGACCTGCAACGGACCGGCCGCCTCGTTGTCCAGGTGCCGTGGCAGCAGCCAGCGTCCGATCACCATCAGGTAGGCCACGCCCGCGATGGCGAGCAGCACGCCGAGCGGGGTGAATTCGAAGATGCCGAACGGCGTCAGGGCCTGCTTCTGCGCCAGCGAATCCACCAGCAGGTTCGAGGAAGTGCCGATCAGCGTGCACACGCCGCCCATCTGCGCGGCGAACGCCATCGGCATCAATACCCGCGACGGCGAGGTGCCGGTGCGCTGGCACACCCGCAGCGCCAGCGGCAGGAAGGTGGCGACCAGCGCGACGTTCTTGATGAACGCGCCCAGCGGCGCGATCACCAGCATCATGCCGAGCGACAGCAGCCAGGGCTGGCGGATGCGCGAGAGCAGGCCGATGACCGGATCCAGCGCGCCGGAACGCTCGATCCCCAGAGACAACGCGAACATCGCCGCGACCGTGACCGTCGCCTCGTTGCTGAAGCCCGACAGCGCCTGCTCGGGGCTCACGATCCCGAGCGCGACCAGCAACGCCAGTGCGATAAGCGCGACCACGTCCACGCGTATCTTCTCGCTGGCGAACAGCACCATCGAGACCAGGATGATCGCGGCAGTGGCCCAGGCCTGCCAGGTCATCGGCGGCGCTTCCTCGTGGCGGCTTGCTCGGTCACCCCGGTTCTCCCCGCTGTTGTTGCATGGCGTTTCGCGCGACACCTTGCGTCCGCGCGTCGTTTCGATTGTGCCGTCGTTCGCGCGGCAACAGCAACGCCAAGGGCACGACCGGCAGCTTGACATGCCGCCGCAAAAAAAACGTTCAGGAGTTGGCCGGTTCGAAGCGGTACCCGGGCAAGCGCGGTTCCGGATCGTGCTCCAGCCGCACCTTCAGGTCGAACCATGCGGCCTGGCCCGTCACCGGATCGCCGTTGGCGTAGCGCGGGTCGCGAGCGCGCTCGTCGATCAAATGGTTGAGCAGGAATCCGTCGGTGAATTCCGGGGCGCGTTCGCCGAGTTTCCAGGCGCCGCGCTTCTTGCCGATCGCATTCCATGTCCAGACCGTGCCCGCTGCGGTCGCCGAATGGGCGCGCACCTCGACGCGGATGCGCCCGCGCGGCGACGCGATCCAGGCCCAGTCGCCATCCTCGAGGGCGTGTTCCGCCAGCGTGCGCGGATGCACGTACAATGCGTTGCGCGCGGCGATCTGGCGCAACCAGCGGTTCTGCGAACCCCACGCGTGGTACATGAACATCGGGCGCTGCGTGATGGCGGACAGCGGAAACTCCGCGACTTCGACGGAAGGGCCGGGCGCGTCAAGTGTGTCTTCGTTACTTGCGTACCACATCGGCACCGGATCGAAGTATGCCTCGATGCGCGCACGGTCAGGCTCCGGCGGTTGCACCGCGCCGTGTCCGCACGCGGCCAGCCGGAAGCGCTGCAATGCTTCGCAATACAACTGCAGCTTGACCGGTTCGGTCGAGTCGACGAAACCCATCGTTTGCGCCCACGCGAGGTAGTCGCGATTGGCGAAGCGATAATAGGCGCCGGCATCCGGGACGCGTGCCTCGAAAAAGCAGCCGTGCTCGACGTAGCGCTGCAATTGGTCCGGGTTCGGCGTGCCTTGCCCCGATCGCGTGCCGTCCGCGCCGCGCCAGCCGGCCAGCATCCCAATAGTCTGCGCGCGCACGTGGCGCACCATGTAGTCGGCGTAATCGCGATACACGGGCCGGCCTCGCTCATCGGCCATGCCAGGCAGCCCCAGGCGAGCGCCGAGCTCGAGCAGCACCTCCTGGAACGGTCGCACGTCGCGATCGGGCTGGACCACCGGCTGGCGGATCGCGTCGGCCGCGACCTCGGCGTCGCTGATCGGCCTGTCCAGCAGGCTGATGCAGTCCCAGCGCTCGAGGTAGGTCGTGTCCGGCAGCACCAGATCGGCGAATGCCACGGTTTCCGAATCGTAGGCGTCCACGTAGATGATGTGCGGGATCCTGTAATCGCCGCGGGCGTCGCGCTCGCGCAGGAGTTCGCGTGTCGCGCCGGTGTCCATGGCCGAGTTCCAGCCCATGTTGGCCATGAACAGGAACAGCGTGTCGATGCGGTGCGGATCGCCCGCGACCGCGTTGCGGATCACCGATTGCAGCAGGCCGTGCGCGGCCAGCGGATATTCCCAGCTGAAGGCATGGTCGATCCGGCGCGGATTGCCCGCGGAATCGACCAGCAGGTCCTCGGGCGATTGCGGATAGCCAAGTGGATTGCCGGTCAACGACCCGTCCGGCTTGCGCGACCTGGCCGGCTTGTTGCCGGGCGGCGCGGATTTCGGATAGGGCGGTTGGTAACGGAAGCTGCCGGGGGTGTCGATCGCGCCCAGCAGCATCTGCAACACGTGGATCGTGCGGCAGGTATGGAATCCGTTGGCGTGCGCGCTGATGCCGCGCATCGCGTGCATCGAGACCGGACGGCCGGTCATCGATTCGTGCAGGCGGCCGTGGCTGTCGGTCCACGCGATGGGCAGTTCGATGGCTTCGTCGAAGGCGGTACGCGCGAGTTCGGCGGCGAGGCGACGGATGGTCGCAGCATCCACGCCACAGCGTTCGCTGACATTCTCCGGCGCGTAATCGTCGGCGAGGAAACGCTCGGCGACCAGTTGGAACGCCGGCACCGCATGGCGTCCGCCGGGCAGCATGTATTCGCCAGCGATCAGCGGCGCGATTCCGGGCTGCACAGCGTCGACGATTGCAACGTCTTCCGCTGCACGCCTAGGGTCGGGGTGGGAATGGGTTTGCAATCGCACCGCGCACAACGGTTTGCCGCTCCCATCGCGCGCGACGAGTCCGTCGTCGGCCGCGCCCGGATCGCGAATCACCAGGTGGTGCGCGTTGCTGTAGCGGACCAGGTAATCGAAATCGACGCGGTCCGCTTGCAGCAATTCGTGGATCAGCGCGCCGGCCAGCAGGCCATCGGTGCCGGGATTGATGCCTACCCATTCGTCGGCGATCGCGCCGTAGCCCGTGCAGACCGGATTGACCACCACGACCTTGGCGCCGCGTGCCTTCAGCTTGCCAAGCCCCAGCTTGATCGGATTGGAATCGTGGTCCTCGGCCACGCCCCACAGCACCAGGTATTTCGTGCGCTCCCAGTCCGGTTCGCCGAATTCCCAGAACGAGCCGCCGAAGGTGTACATGCCGGCGGCGGCCATGTTGACCGAGCAGAAGCCTCCGTGCGCGGCGTAGTTGATGGTGCCGAATTGCTGCGCCCACCAGCCGGTCAGCGCCTGCGACTGGTCGCGGCCGGTGAAGAATGCCAGTTCGTCGGGATTGCGGGCGCGGATGTCGGCGAGCCACCGCGTCGCCAGCGCCAGCGCCTCCTCCCATTCGATTTCGCGGAACTCGCGTGCACCCCGTTCGCCTGTCCGCAGCAGCGGCTTGCGCAACCGCGCCGGCGAGTAGTGCTGGATGATCCCGGACGCACCCTTGGCGCAGATCACGCCGCTGTTGACCGGGTGATCCGGATTCCCGTCGATATAACGCACGCGGCCGTTCTTCAGGTGCGTGCGTATTCCACAACGGCACGCGCACATGTAACAGGTAGTGGTCTTGACCTCATCACCTGTCGGTCGGTTGAGCTCGAGATGCTCGTGCGGCATTGGACTCCTCGCCGTCATTCCGGTGAAGGCCGGGCTGAGTTTTCGTGGCCTGTCCCGGATTCGGTCCGGGAATTGCGGACGCGAACGCCATGGCTGGCGCAAGGCATCCGGCTTTCCATCCGCGCCTCCGGATCCCGGTCGATCCATGGCCGGGACGACGAAAGGCTTGAATCGGGACAGTGCGATGGTAGCCGATGCGCGCGTGCTTGCCGCCGGCCGTTCCGCGCGGCATGCTGATGGCAACAGGTTCCCGTCATGCACCAATACGAACGCGTCCTCAAGTTGCACGGTATCTTCAAGTCGCACCGGCGGCCGGTCGGCGTGCAGCGCTTGCGTGAGGAACTGGGGTGTTCGCGCGCCACGTTGTACCGCGACATCGCGTTCCTGCGCGACGCGCTGGGCGCGCCGCTGGACAGCGATCCGGAGGGCGCGGGCTTCGCCTACGACCAGGCCGAAGGCGAGCGCTTCGAGCTGCCCGGCCTATGGCTGACCAGCGAGGAACTGTCGGCGCTGATGGCGCTGGAGGCGCTGGTCGCGCGTTCCGACCCTGGGGTCCTGGCCGACGCGCTGGCGCCGTTCCGCGTGCGCGTCGAGAAGATCCTGAACGAACAGGCCGGCACGGCCAAGCAGCCGCTGGAACGCATCCGGGTGGTCCCGTGGGGCTCGCGCAAGCTCAACCAGCAGGTATTCCGCGCGGTCGCCGGGGCGGTGCTGGCGCGCCGGCAATTGAAGTTCCGCTATCGCGGGCGCACCACCGGCGCCGACAGCGTGCGCCACGTGTCGCCGCAGCGCCTGACGCACTACCGCGACAACTGGTACCTCGATGCGTGGGACCACGACCGCGAGGCATTGCGCAGCTTCGCGGTGGACCGGATTGGCCAGGTCGAGCAACTGGACAAGCCCGCGCTCGACCGCGACGAAAGGGAACTGAACGAGACGCTGGCGTCGAGCTACGGCATCTTCGCGGGCGCGCCCAAGGCCTGGGCGACGATCAGGTTTTCCGCGCGAGCCGCGCGCTGGGTCGCCGACGAGCACTGGCACTCGTTGCAGGAAGGCCGCTGGCTCGACGACGGCCGCTACGAACTGAAGGTGCCGTATTCGCAGTCGCGCGAACTGGTGATGGACATCCTGCGCTACGGCCCGGACGCCGAAGTGGTGGCGCCACAGTCGCTGCGCGAGGAAATCCGAATCATGCACAAGCTCGCGCTCGACGGTTACGATCACGCCAAATCGTGAACGATCATCGCAATCTCGAAGTCGGCGACAGCGCGCACCCGAGCGTCGCGCTCTCGCTGGGCACGGGCGGGGCACGCGGGCTCGCGCACATCGGCGCGATCGAGGCCATCGAGTCCGCCGGCTACCGCATCGGCGCCGTCGCCGGCAGTTCGATGGGGGCGTTGATCGGTGGCATCTACGCGGCCGGCAAGCTCGACGTCTATCGCGACTGGGTGTGCGCGTTGCAGAAGATGGACGTGCTCAGGCTGGTGGACTGGACGTTGTCGGGCGCCGGCCTGATCAAGGGTGAGCGCATCATCGGGGTGCTGCGCGAGCTGATCGGCGAGATCAACATCGAGGAACTCCCGATCCCCTTCACGGCGGTCGCGACCGACCTCGACCGCGAACGCGAGGTGTGGCTGACGCGGGGGCCATTGTTCAACGCGATCCGCGCCTCGATCGCGATCCCGACGATCTTCCGCCCGCATGCGTTCCACGGCCATCGCCTGGTCGACGGCGGGCTCATGAATCCGCTGCCGCTGACGCCGTTGCTGCAATCGCCCAGCGACTATACCGTTGCGGTCAACGTCAACGGTCCGCAGGAGACGTTGCTGGCGAGGGTCGAGCCGGCCGCGCCAGAACCGCGCGACGGCCTGCGTGGCAGGGTCGCCGCGTTCGTCAAGCGCACCATCGGTAACCACGACGACAAAGCGGCCGAGCCTGGCTGGATGGCGACACTCACCCAATCGCTGGACCTGATGCAGGAAAACCTCACCAGTTTCCGCCTGGCCGCGGACCGGCCGGATCTCGTGATCGTGGTGCCGCGCAATGCCAGCGCGGTGTACGAGTTCTACCGCGCGTCGGAATTGATCGAGCTGGGGCGCGAGCGCGCCGCGCGGGCGCTGGCGGCGTGGCAACCGGGTTCGGAGGCCACGCCCTGATCGTCGTTCTGGCGCAGGCCGGGATCCAGCAATCGCCGCCATTCCGGGGCCTCGCGCAGCACGGAAGCCGGAATCAATTCTTGCGCAAGTACGCAACCTCTTCGGTCTGGTTTCACTCGCTGCGCGAGCGAGCCACTTTTGTGACGGCAGAATATAGCCCGCTCGATTGCGAGCGGAACCGTTTCGCAAAGTGCTGGATGCCGGCCTGCGCCAGCACGAAAATGCGAACCGGGTCCCGGCTTTCGCCGGGACGACGGTGCCACCGCGCACCACAGCGTCCCGGCATTCGCGTCGGTTTTCAGAAGCCACGATCCCGAAGCTGGTCAACGGTTCATCCAATCGCCCGGTAGAGCGCGGGATTGGCCGGACCCTTGACCTCGATCTCGGCCAGCAGTCCCTTGCGTACGACCCGCGTCAAGGCATGGTCGACCAGCTTGATCGTCTCGGGTACGGGCAGGTCCATGTCGCCGACGAAGCAACTGCCTGGCGGCACCGTCATGGTCTGGATGTTCCGCAGTGGCGGGTTGGTCACGGCGCCCTCGGGCCAGCAGCGCTTCCACACGTTGCCGATCGGGTGGAAGCTGGAAGCAAGGTTGGGGCCGCCGCAGACCATGAAGACGCGGATCGTCTCGCCGACCTTCGCCTGCATCGCGTGGTCGCCGGTGAAGGCGCCAACCGCGCCGTTCAGCAGCACGAAGTGGGGATCGGCGCTTTCCAGCGTCGCGTAATCGAAGTGCAGCCGTCCGGTGCTGCCAAAGGGTTCGCGGGTATACAGTTCGTGCTGCCCGAAATAGAACTCGCGATCGACCGGCGGCAGGCCTTCCTCGGGTTCCACCAGAATCATCCCGAACATGCCGCGGCTGATGTGTTCGTCCATGCCCGGCATCGCGCAGTGGTAGATGAAGGCGCCGGGGTAGGTGCACTTGAAGAAGATGGTGCGGCTGCCACCGGGCACCACCAGGGTGTCCATCGCGCCGCCGCCGGTGCCGAATACCGCGTGGATGTCGACATTGTGCGGACTGCCGTTGGAGGCGAGGCTGCGCACCGTGAGGGTGACGGTGTCGCCCTGGCGGACTCTGATCATCGGCCCCGGCACTTGTCCGTTCCAGGTCATGAAACTGAATTCGCTGCCGTCGGCGAGGCGCGCGACCACCTCCCGGACTTCCAGGGTGATGTCGTGGTGCAGGGCATGCCGGCGATGGATCGGGGGCGGCAGCTTGGCCGGGTCGGCGGCGATCGACAGCGGATTGTTGACCGGTCCGCCACTTGCCGAGGCCGGTGTGCCGGTGGACGCCGCGGCTTGCGCCGTCGCGGCAGCGGCGTGGCGGCCGAGCGCGAGCCCGCCCACGCCGAGCAGCATCGCGCCGGTGCCGGCGTAGCCAAGGAAGCCGCGACGAGATGTGTTCTCGGGATTGTCGTGCAGTAGGTCGTTCATTTCAGGTCGTTCCATGTTTGCGAAGGCGTGCCGGCCATGGCCGGCGATCCGCAGAACGCTTCATGTGCCACGAAGTCGTGCGGATCGACAGGCGCAACATTACGCCGCGAAGGCTGGCCATCTCTTGACCGGAATCAATGCACGCACGATCGCGCGTGCGCTGGCGCACGCTTCAGAGCGCGACCAGGTTGGCGTACGCCGCCACCAGCCACTTCGGCCCGGCATCGGCGAAATTCACCTGGATGCGGGTGTGGGCGCCGGAGCCTTCGGCGCTGACCACGACGCCCTCGCCGAAGCTGGCGTGGCGCACGCGCTGGCCGAGCTTGACCGGCTGGTTGTCGTCGATGTCGGCAACTCCGCGCGGGGCACGGGTCGCGTACACCGGTCGTGAGATCCTCGCGCGCGGGCGCACTTCGGTGAGCAACTGCGCGGGCAGCTCGTCGAGGAAGCGCGAGGGCCGCGACAGGGTTTCGCTGCCGTACTGGCGGCGCGATTCGGCGTAGCAGAGCACCAGCCGTTCGCGCGCGCGGGTGATGCCGACGTAGGCGAGCCGGCGCTCCTCCTCGAGTCGCGACGGATCCTCGACCGAGCGCTGGGTCGGGAACAATCCGTCTTCCAGCCCGACCAGGAACACGACGGGAAACTCGAGCCCCTTGGCCGAATGCAGGGTCATCAACTGGACGCAATTGCCGCCCGCATCGCCCTGGCCTTCGCCGGCCTCCAGCGCGGCGTGCGCGAGGAAGGCCGCGAGTTCGGACAAGCCCGCCTCGAGGTCCTCGGGCGTGCGCTCGAAGCGGCTGGCGACGTTGACCAGCTCGTCGAGGTTCTCGACGCGCGCCTCGGCGTTGCCGCGGCTGTCGCGTTCGTAATAATCGCGCAGGCCGGATTGCACGATCGCGTGTTCGACCTGCTCGGCGAGGTTGGTGTCGTCGGCATTCCTGGCAAGACCGTCGATGAGCGTCATGAATCCGCGCAGCGCGTTCTTCGCGCGCGTATTCAGCGTGTCGCCCGCGAGCTCGGCCAGCGATGCGTCCCACAACGGGATGTCGTCCGCACGTGCGCGCCGGCGCAACGCCTCGACGCTGCGTTCGCCGACGCCATGCGGTGGCGTGGCCAGCGCGCGTTCGAATGAGGCGTCGTCGCCGCGGTTGGCGGCCAGCCGCAGGTAGGCGAGCGCGTCCTTCACTTCGGCGCGTTCGAAATAGCGCTGGCCTCCGTACACGCGGTAGGGAATGTCGTGCTGGTGCAACTGTTCCTCGAAGTTGCGCGACTGCGCGTTCGAGCGGTACAGCACCGCGATGTCGGAGGCGCTGCCGCCGCCGTCGAGGTATTCGCGGATGCGCTCGATCACGAAGCGCGCTTCGTCCTGCTCGTTGTAGGCGGCGTACAACGCGATCGATTCGCCCTTGTCGCCCGCCGTCCACAGTTTCTTGCCGAGCCGCGACGGGTTCTGCGCGATCACGGCGTTGGCGGCTTCCAGGATCGTCGCGCTGGAACGGTAGTTCTGTTCCAGACGCAGGGTCCTGGCGTCGGGAAAATCGCGCAGGAACGCACGCATGTTCTCGACCTTCGCGCCTCGCCAGCCATAGATGGACTGGTCGTCGTCGCCGACCGCGAACACCTTGCCGGTGTTGCCGGCGAGCAGGCGGATCCAGGCGTATTGCAGCGCGTTGGTGTCCTGGAATTCGTCGATCAGCAGGTGCCGCCAGCGTTCCTGGTAATGCGCGCGCAACGCGTCGTTGTCGCGGATGAGTTCGTGCGCGCGCAGCAGCAGCTCCGCGAAATCGACCAGCCCGGCGCGTCGGCAGGCCTGTTCGTAGGCTTCGTAGACTTTCAGGTACGTGCGCGCGACCGGATGCTCGCCGGGCTGGATCCCCTCGGGACGCTTGCCTTCGTCCTTCCACTGGTTGATCTGCCAGCAGGCCTGGCGCGGCGGGAAGCGCACCTCGTCGATGCCGAGGCCGGCCACGACGCGCTTGACCAGCCGTTGCTGGTCGTCGGCATCGAGGATCTGGAACGTCTCCGGCAGTTGCGCCTCGCGCCAGTGCTGGCGCAACAGGCGGTGCGCGATGCCGTGGAAGGTGCCGACGGTGAGTCCGCGCATGCCGTGCGGCAGCAGGTTGGCGAGGCGCGCGCGCATCTCGCCCGCGGCCTTGTTGGTGAAGGTGACCGCGAGGATCGACCATGGCGGTGCGCCTTCGGCTTCGATCAGCCAGCCGATCCGGTGGGTCAGGACGCGGGTCTTGCCCGAACCCGCGCCGGCCAGGACCAGGTAGTGCCCCGGCGGGGCGGCGACGGCTTCGCGTTGCGCGGTGTTGAGCGAATCCAGCAGGTAGGAAACATCCATCGCCGCCATTGTAACGTTCACCCGCCGGCCCGGCTTGGTGCTATCGTCGCGATGCGCCGGCATTGCCACGCGGATGGCCAGGCATGGCATGCCACCAGGAACTTCCGGTTTCCCCACGCAAGGGCAGGAGGCATGCCATGTCGTTTCTCGATACGTTGAAAGGTCTGGCGGGCGGGCAGGGCGCCTCCAGCGGCAATCCCACGCTCGACCTGATCGGGGGACTGATCCAGAAGTCCGGCGGCATCGGCGGGCTGGTCTCGACCCTGCAGCAGGGTGGCCTGGGTGGCGTGGTCAATTCCTGGGTCGGCAACGGCGCCAACCAGCCGGTGGACGGGCAGGCGCTCGGGCAGGCCCTGGCGGGCACCGCCGCCGGCCAGCACGTGGAAGAGATGGCGCAGAAACTGGGCGTGGATCCTTCGCAGGTGCTCGGTCAGTTGGCTCAGAACCTGCCGGAGGTGGTCAATCACCTGACGCCCGACGGACAGGTGCCGGCGGGCGGCGGCAACGGTTTCAACCTGAGCGAGCTGACGGGCCTCGCCGGCAAGCTCGGCTTGTAAGCGGCCAGTGCGTGCCGGTGCGCGAGCGCAAGGCCGCGCGCGGGTGGAATCGATGTCGTCCCGGGGTTACTTCTTCTTCATCGCACCGGCCACGATCAGCACGCCGCCGATCACGATGCCGGCATACCCGATGGGCGCGGGTATCGGCTTGTCCACGGTGGTTTTCACTTCCAGCTGGCCGAGCTTGATCGGCGTGTCCGTGCTCGGGTAGGTCGGCTTGCCCAGCGCGACCCAGACCCCGAGCGCCAGCAGCACGATGCCTGCAAGGATGATCGCGATTCGCATGCTCGTGTGTCTCCGTGGCGGGGATGGCCGACAGGCTACGCGAACCCGTCGCAGGGCGCCAGCCGCGCCGCCGGCTCCACGTGGGGAGCGGCGGCGCGACGCGGGTCAGTGCGTGCTGCTGGCGGTGGCGGGCGCCGAGGCCCGCGCCGAAGTCGCGATGTCGACCGCCTTGGTGAAGGCCTGCTTCGGCAACACCTCCCGGTCGAGCCCGGGATCCTTGGCCAGCATCACGACCTCGTCGGCCATGATGTGCGCGGTCTCGTCCAGCTCGATGTCCTTGGCGGCCTTGGCGGCCTTCTCTCTCGCGACCGATTGCTTGACGCTCTGCTCGCCCGGGGTCAGGCCGTTGTCGAGTTCGAGGTTGACCCCGCTCACGTCGCCCAGTGCCTCGCGGCGCTTGTTGAAGGCGGCATCCTGCGCTTCCTGCTGCTTGCGTTCGGCTTCGCGCACCTTGAAGTTGAGCGACACGCTCTTCTGGTCGGCCAGCTTGCGCGCGGCGGCCAGCTCGTCAAGCAGCAGCTTCCACGCCGGATCCTTGGCGGCGCGCGCGTCGTGATCGGCCGTCAGCGGTGCGACCAGCGGCTTCTGGTCGGCGACCGGCGTGTAGTTGGCCGGCGCGATGTGGGTCCACTTCAGCGCGTTCGGGTAGCTCGATTCGCCGTAATCCTTGTAGCCGATCGAGTGCGGGAACTCGATGTCCGGCGTGACCCCGCGCAACTGGGTCGAATCGCCGTTGACGCGGAAGAATTCGGCGATGGTCATCTTCAGTTCGCCGAAGGTCGGCTTGGGGTTCATCGCCAGCTGGTCGAGGCTGGTGAGGTTCTGCACGGTGCCCTTGCCGAAGGTCTGTTCGCCGATGATCAGGCCGCGGCCGTAGTCCTTGATCGCGGCGGTGAAGATTTCGCTGGCCGAGGCCGAGCCGCGGTTGACCAGCACCGCCAGCGGCCCGGTCCACAGCATCTTCTCGTCCGAATCCTGTTCCTCGACCTGGTCGCGGTTGTCGCGTACCTGCACCACCGGACCCTTGCCGATGAACAGGCCGGACAGGTTCACCGCTTCGCTGAGCGAACCGCCGCCGTTGTCGCGCAGGTCGACGACCACCGCGGAAACCTTGGCCGCCTTGAGTTGCCCGAGCAGTTTGGCGACGTCGCGCGAGGCGCTCTTGTAGTCGGGATCGCCGCGCCGGCGCGCATCGAAATCCTCGTAGAAACTCGGCAGGTCGATGATGCCGATCTTGACCGTGCGGCCGCCGTCCTTGACGTCGATGATCTTCTTCTTGGCGGCCTGGTCGGCGATGGTGACCTTCTGGCGCACCAGCGTGATGATGCGCGGCTTGGCGTCCGGGCCGCCCTCGGCCGGCAGGATCTCGATCCGCACCACGGTGCCCTTCTTGCCGCGGATCCGGGCAACGACGTCGTCGATGCGCCAGCCGACCGTGTCGACGATCGGCCCGCATTCGCCCTGGCCGACGCCCACGATCTTGTCGCCGACCTCGAGCTTGCCGGATTTCGCGGCGGGGCCGCCCGGCACCACTTCGCGGATCACGGTGTATTCGTCGTGCTCCTGCAGCACCGCGCCGATGCCTTCCAGCGACAGCTTCATGGTGATGTCGAAGTTCTGGCTGGCGCGCGGACCGAAGTAGTTGGTGTGCGGGTCGATCGCCATCGCGTACGCGTTCATGAAGGTCTGGAACACGTCCTCGCTGTCGAGTTGGTGTACGCGGTCGAGATAGTTCTCGTAACGGTGCGACAACGTCTTGCGGATCTCCGCGGCGTCCTTGCCGGCCAGCTTCAGGCGGATCCAGTCGTTCTCGACGCGTTCCTTCCACAACTGGTCGAGCGCGGCGGTGTCGGCGGCCCAGGGCGCCTTGTCGCGGTCGAAGACGTAGGTGCCGTTGCCCTCGAGGTCGACGCCTTTCTTCAGCAACGCCAGTGCATAGGCGGTGCGTTCACCCGCGCGCTTTTCGTACAGGTTGAAGATCGCGAACGGGATCGACATGTCGCCGTTCCAGATCGCGTCGTCGAGCTTGGTGCGATCCGGCGCGAACCGGTCGATGTCCTTCCGGGTGAAGAACAACTTGCCGCCGTCGAGCGCCTTGAAGTAGGCGTCGAAGATCTTCTCCGACATTGCGTCGTCGAGCGGCAGGGCTTCGTACTGGAAGCGCGTCAGCAGGCGTGCGGCGAGGATCGCCGCCTGGCCCTGCGCCGCGGTCGGTTTCAGGACCGGCGCGGGCGTCATCTTGTACTGGCCGACGGGTGCCGAGACGACGCTCGACGACGAGGCCGGGCAGCTGGACGCGGCGGCCGCGGGCGGGGTTTTGGCGTGCGCGCCCAGCGCGAACAGGGAGGCAACCAGGACAACGAAGACACGCTGCAACATGGATTTTCCTTGGACGGCCGCGTCACGGCGGCCGGATGCGCCCGCGGGCGCGGATGAAGACGAAAAGTGCGCCGGGCGTTCGCTGGCGCGTTCGGGTGCGTGGTACGGGCGGTCGAGGCTCGACTTGGCGCCGCCCGACACTAAAGTATCGGAAAACACGGGCGCCGGATATGGCCGCAAGTCATGCCGCGGCGCGGGGCAGGGCGGGGTCCGCATCCTGCGGCGACAATCCGAATTGTCTGCCCAGCTCGGCAATCAGCACATCCTCGACGTCGGCGAGTCGCGACGGGCCGCCCAAGTCTAGCATCCTGACGACCTGAAGCCCGGCGTAACCGCAGGGATTGATGCGATGGAAGGGTTCGAGGTCCATCGCCACGTTGAAGGCAAGGCCGTGGAAGCTGCATCCATGGCGCACGCGCAGGCCCAGCGCCGCGATCTTGGCCTCGCCCACGTATACGCCCGGCGCGCCTTCGCGACGCGCGGCCACGATGTTCCATTCGGCCAGGGTGTCGATGATGGCCTGTTCGATCCGGTGCACCAGCTCGCGCACGCCGACTTTCAAACGCCGCAGGTCCAGCAGCGGATAGGCCACGATCTGGCCGGGACCGTGGTAGGTGACCTGGCCGCCGCGATCGACTTGGACCACGGGGATGTCGCCGGGCGCCAGCACGTGCTCCGGCCGGCCGGCCTGGCCGAGCGTGAACACCGGGTCGTGTTCGACCAGCCATAGTTCGTCCGGCGTATCCGGCCCGCGCGCATCGGTGAACGCCTGCATGGCGTGCCACACGGGTTCGTACGGTTGGCGACCGAGGTGGCGGACGAGCAAGGGCAATGGCGCAGCGGGCATGGCTCGGAGATGGGGAGTGGGTAGCGGGAGCGCAAGCCGGTCGGCGTCCGCTCCCGCCGATCGTTCCTCGCGCCCGCTCACAACGTGTACCGGATGTCCGGATCGGCGCGCAGCGCGGCGTGCGCGGCTTCGTGCTTCTCGCGCGTGGGGCAGTTGAACACGACGCTGACCGAGACATAGTTGCCTTGGCTGGATGCGCGTTCGCGCACGCTGGCGTCGAGCACCGTGAGCCCCAGTCCGCGCAGGATCTCGGGTACGCGCGTGCGCAGGTTCGCGCCCGCGTTGCCCATCGCGGTGATCTCGAAGCTGCCGGGGAACTGGAAACCCTGGCCGTCCTGCTTCTCGATGTCGTCGAGGTCGCGCATGCGGTGGCTCAGCCCGAGGTGACCGGCGTGGCGGACGACACCGTCACGGTCGGGGCCGGCGTGGTGGTAGTGCCGTTGCCATGGTGGAACCATAGCAGAATCGCATCCCACAGCCGTTTGAAGAATCCGCCCTGCGGCGCGTCCTTCAGGACCACCAGCGGCTCGGTCACCAGCGGCTTGCCGTCGAAGCTGACCTTGAGAGTGCCGACTTGCTGGCCCTGCTTGTACGGCGCGATCAGGCGCTCGGGGAATTCCAGCGTCGCCTTGAGCTTGTCGTACTGGCCGCGCGGGATGGTCACCACGGCGTCGTGTGCGATGCCGAGGTCCAGGGAGTCCGCCTCGCCCTTCCACAGGCGCGGCTTCGCCAGCGGGGTGTCGGCGGCGTACAGCGTATGGGTGCGGTAGAAGTTGAAGCCCCAGTTGAGCAGGGCCTCGTCGCCGCTGGTCGCGGCGTTCATGTCAGGGCCGCCCATGTCCACCGCGATCAGGCGCATTCCGTTGCGCACGGCCGAGGCCGCCAGGCAGAAACCCGCCTCGTCGGTCGAGCCGGTCTTGATGCCGTCCACCGTCGGGTCGGTCCACAGCAGCGTGTTGCGATTGCCCTGCGTGATGCCGTCCCACGTGAACGACTTCATCGCCGAAATCTTGTATTCCTCTGGGAAATTCATGATCAGCGCACGCGACAGGATCGCGATGTCGTGGGCGCTGCTGTAGTGGCCTTGCGCCGGATAGCCCGATGCGTTGACGTAATGCGTGTTGTCCATGCCCAGCCGCCTGGCGTAGGCGTTCATCATGTCCGCGAAGGCTGGCTCGGAACCCGCGACGTGTTCGGCCAGCGCGATCGCGGCGTCGTTGCCGGACTGGATGATCATCCCGTACAGCAGGTCCTTGAGCGGCACGTAGGAATGCAGCTTGAGGAAGCTGGTGGAGCCGTCGGTGCCGGCGCCGCCGGCCTTCCACGCGTGGTCGCTGATGTAGACCTTGTCGTCCATGTGGATCTTGCCCGCCGCCAGTTCGGCATCGACCACGTACTCGGTCATGATCTTGGTCAGCGAGGCTGGCGCGCGCCTGGCGTCCATGTTGTGTTCGGCGAGGATCTGGCCGTTGGCATAGTCCATCAGCACCCAGGCCTGCGCGTTCGGCTGGGGCGGCGGCGGGATCGGCGCCTGCGGGATCGTCGGTGCCGGTTTGGGCGGCGCCGAGGGTTTCGGCGGCACCGCCGTCTGCGCGAACAACGCGCCGGTGAACGCCACGAGGGAAGCCAGGATCAGGGGACGCGCGTTTTTCATTGGGTTCTCTTCATTTGTGCGACCGTCCATGATCGCCGCAATGGCAAGCTGCTTATCGTACGTGAGCCGTTTGCGGTCATAAAGATCAGAATGGCCATCGATGGTCCGGCTTTCCACGTAATCCGCTCCGCATGGAGCGATGATGCATTCACTGTATCGCGACACTGGCATGCGGCAATCCCGCCGCCTGCAGCCGGGCCGTGGTGCGATCGACCGCGTCCACGTCGGGCAGCGGCCCGATCTGCACGCGCTGCAGGGTGCGCCCGCCCACGTTTGCCGCGACCACCCGCACCGCGCCCAGGCGCAACCCGCGCAGGCGCGCCGCCAACCGCTCGGCGTTTCCGGCATCCGCGAACGCACCGACCTGCACGTACAGTCGCGGCCGCCCGCCCGTGCGCGTTGTGACCGCGGCGACGGGCGGGGGTTCCGCTTGCGGATGCGCCGGATCGATGCCCTGCACTTCGACCAGCCCCGTGCCCATTGGCCAGATCCCGATCCGCACCGCCGCCGCCAGCGACAGGTCGATGATGCGGTTGGGCACGAACGGGCCGCGGTCGTTGACGCGCACGATCACGCTCTTGCCATTCTCGAGGTTGGTGACGCGCGCGAAGCTCGGTAGCGGCAACACCTTGCTGGCGGCCGAGAACTTGTACATGTCGTAGGTCTCGAAATCGGACGTCTTGTAACCATTGAACTTGCTGCCGTAGTACGAGGCGATGCCGCGCTGGTCGTAGCCGGCGGCG